>DASRSS010000243.1:0-6957 GCA_035656335.1 Jatrophihabitantaceae bacterium
CTGCCGTTGAGCAGCGCCGGCTCGCTGCCGTTGCCCAGGAGCGTGTCGGTGTCGATGACGAGGTTGACCTCGACGGGCACCTGGTCGGCGTGTTCTTGTCCGGTGACGCGTTCGACGAGGGTGTCGGCCATGACCTGTCCAGGTCCGCGTCCGTCGCCGGTGGCGATGTTGAGGTCTGCTTCGCGGCCGAGGGCGGCGTAGACGGCGACGCCTTGCGCGACGGGCAGGAATGCGGTGAGCCGAGTCTCCCCCGCCGGCTACGCCCTCACTGGCGGGGGGACCCCCACTGCGTCCGGCGCCGGACGCAGCGTCACCCGCCGCTCGTTCGCGGAATGGCTGAGCCGGTGCACGAACCCGGTCGGGTCGATCCGGTACGCGGCTTATTTCGTATGCAGATTCCGCCATCATCAACAGCACGTTGTGGTCGCCAGGGCGACCACAACGTGCTCTTGATCAACGAGAAGGAGGGGGACCGGCTGAAAGACGCCGGGAACGAAAGCCGGCGCGGAAGCCCGTAAGTACGAAGCCGTCCCGCCGTCGCCGCCAAGGAACGCAACCGAGCTGAACGGACAGCCGGCCACGGAAGCCGAACGGACGAGAGCCGTCCCGCCGCCGCAGGCACCAATCAGCCGCTGCGCCAGGCTGCCATGCCAAGCGCAATCAGCCGTAGCTGCCGTTCGCTCGTGGACAGGATGCGTTGCTCGTCCTCGCGATGCCGGTGATCGACCTCCAGCAACCGCAGCACGGTGTTCAGCATCGCGGCCACCATGAGGTCCGCGGCCATCTCCAGGTCCTCCGACGACCAGTCCCCGCCCGCGGTCAGCCGCGCCAGGTCGACGGTGAGCTCGCTGGTGAACAGCCGTAGCTCCATCGCGATGGCGCGCCGCACGGCCGAGACCCCGCCGTAGCGTTCGCGGGTCAGGAACTGGAATTGCGCCGGGTGCTCGCGCACCTGCCGTCCCAGGATCGCGACCGTGCCGGCGATGATGTCGCCGCGGTTGGACGTCCCGCGGCGCGCGTCGCGGGTCATCTGCCGCAGCGGCCGCATGCACTCGTCGACGAGCTCGACGCCCAGCGCGTCCATCGAGTCGAAGTGCCGGTAGAACGCGGTGGGCACGATCCCGGCGTCCCGGGCGACCTCGCGGAGGCTGACGCTCGCCAGGCTCCGGGTCGTCACCATCTGCAGGGTGGCGTCGAGCAGCTTCTGCCGCGTGCGCTCCTTGCGCTCGGCCCGGCCGCCGGTCCGTTCCGCCCGGCCGACGGTCGCGGACGCGTGCTCTGTCACAGCCGCAAGAGTACGCCCGTGCACACGGGACACAGAGTCGGACACGTACCCCAGCTCACATACCGCTCGGATTGACAAGCCCCGCCTCCGGTCTGCTTCACTAGTCAGTGAACGGGCGTACACCGAAATTTCGGAGGACAGGCGATGGCTGTGCTGCAGCTGCTCGAGGCGCTGGCCACCCCGCACGGCGTGGACCGCTACCTCGAGCTGGTCAACCCGATGCTGACCGTGCGGGAACTGCGGGCCGAGATCACCGACGTCCGCCGCACCACCGCGGACAGCGTGACGCTCACCCTGCGCCCGACCCGCCAGTGGAAGGGCTTCCGCGCCGGCCAGTTCGTCCAGCTCACCGTGGACGTCGACGGCGTGCGCCGCACCCGCTGCTACTCGCCCGCCAACTCGCAGTACCGCGCGGACGGCAAGATCGAGCTGACCGTCCGCGCCCACCACGGCGGGCTCGTCTCGCGCCACCTGTTCGCGACCGCCCGCCGCGGCATGGTCGTAGGCCTGGCGCAGGCGGACGGCGCGTTTGTCCTGCCCGAACAGCGACCCGACCGCATCCTGCTGATCAGCGGCGGCAGCGGCATCACCCCGGTGATGTCCATGCTGCGCACGCTGCGCGAGGAGAACTACGCGGGCCAGGTCGCGTTCCTGCACTACTGCGACAGCACGGCGGACGTGCCCTACCTGGACGAGCTCGCGGGCCTCGACGGCGTCGTGCTCGCCACCACGCGCACCACGGACGGGCAGCTCACCGGCCGGTTCGGCCAGGAGCACCTGGACGAGGTCGCGCCCTGGTTCGCGGACGCGCAGACCTACCTGTGCGGACCGCCTGCGCTGATGAGCGCGGTGCGTGACCACTACGCGGCCCTGGGCCTTGCGGACCGGCTGCACACCGAGGACTTCCAGCCGGCACCGATCGCACCGGCCGGCGAGGCGACCGGCACGGTCACGTTCGCGCGCTCCGGCACCGCCGCGGCGAACTCCGGCGACACCCTGCTGGTCCAGGCCGAGGCCGCCGGTCTCGATCCCGAATACGGCTGCCGGATGGGCATCTGCTTCTCGTGCACCCAGGTCAAGACCAGCGGCTGCACCCGCAACGTCCTCACCGGCGAACTGAACAGCGATCCCGACGTCGAGGTGCAGCTGTGCATCAACGCGCCCGTCGGCGACGTCGCACTCGACATCTAACGCAGCGAGGAGATCGGCATGAGCATCACCCTGACCGAGCAGCAGATCGAGGACATCGGCCGCGAGCTGGACGAGCTGCGCCAGCGGGTCGTCGCCGACCTAGGCGCGGACGACCGCGAGTACATCTACAACATCGTCAAGGTGCAGCGGGCGCTCGAGGTCGCCGGCCGCGGCTCGCTGTTCCTCGGCTTCCTGCCGCCGTTCTGGCTCGCGGGGACGGCCGCCCTGAGCCTGTCCAAGATCCTGGACAACATGGAGATCGGCCACAACGTCATGCACGGCCAGTACGACTGGATGCGTGACCCGGCGCTGAACTCGAAGATGTTCGAGTGGGACACCGCGTGCCCGGCCGACCAGTGGCGGCACTCGCACAACTACATGCACCACACCTACACGAACATCGTCGACAAGGACCGCGACATCGGTTACGGCATCCTGCGCATGGACCCCGCGCAGCGGTGGAACCCCTACTACCTGGGCAACCCGCTGTGGGCGTTCCTGCTGATGACGTTCTTCCAGTACGGCGTCGCGCTGCACGACCTCGAGGTCGAGAACGTCATCGCCGGCAAGCGGTCCCTGGCCGACAACAAGAAGCTCTGGCGCGGCATCTGGCGCAAGACCGGCAAGCAGACGCTGAAGGACTACGTGCTCTTCCCCGTCCTGACCGGGCCGCTGTTCGCCTCGACTATCACCGCGAACGCGACCGCCAACCTGGTCCGCAACCTGTGGGCGTACTCGATCATCTTCTGCGGCCACTTCCCGACCGGTGTCGCGACCTTCACCGAGGAGGAGTGCGAGGACGAGTCGCGCGGGCACTGGTACGTGCGGCAGATGCTCGGTTCGGCGAACATCACCGGCGGCAAGCTGTTCCACATCCTCAGCGGCAACCTGTCGCACCAGATCGAGCACCACCTGTTCCCGGACATCCCGGCCCGTCGCTACCCGCAGATCGCGGACGAGGTGAAGGCGATCTGCGAGAAGTACGGCCTGCCGTACAACACCGGCCGGCTGTCCAAGCAGCTCGGCTCGACGTGGGCCAAGATCTTCCGGCTCGCGCTGCCCGGCGGCGGCGACCCGAACGGCGAGCCGGCGATTACCGTGGTACCCACCGAGACGCGCGCGGCGGCCTGAGCGCGCACGATCGCCGGAGGACGACATGGTCGGCAGGTTCGAGATTCGCAAGGACGTCGCGCAGGAGCTGGCCGAATCCGCGGCCGTCCACGTCGGGCGCATCTCCACGATCGTGACCACCGCGGTGCGCGACATCGCCCGCGAGGTGGGGTCGTGGGCGACCGACGCGTTCGAGATGCGCGAGGCGGCGGCGCGCGCCGAGGCGGACGAGGCCGAGTAGCACCGTCTGGGATCTCGGACGCGTGCGGGCGCGTCGCGCTGGCCGCGACTGGCGCTCACGGTGTCCCATAGGAGCCGTGACCTTCGACCGGTTGTGGGCCGAGCTGGAGCCGATCGGCCGCTCGGACGCGTCCGGCGGTTACCGGCGCTTCGCCTGGACGGACGCCGACCTGCAGCTGCGCGAGTGGTTTGCCGCGCAGGCCGAGGCGCACGGCCTCGCGCTCACGACCGACCGCGCCGGCAACCAGTGGGCCTGGTCGGGCGACCCGGACTCCCAGCCCGGGCTCGTCCTCGGCTCGCACCTGGACTCCGTGCCCGACGGCGGCGCGTTCGACGGACCGCTCGGCGTGGTCTCGGCGTTCGCGGCACTGGACGCGCTGACCGAGCAGGGCTTCGCGCCCGCGCTGCCCATCGGGATCGTCAATTTCGCCGACGAGGAGGGCGCCCGCTTCGGCATCGCCTGCTCCGGATCGCGTCTGCTCACCGGCGCGCTCGAACCCGACCGGGCGCGGAACCTGCGCGACGCCGACGGCGTGACGATGGCCGAGGCACTCGCCCGCGCGGGCCGCGACCCCGCGCACCTCGGTCGCGACGACGAGGCGCTGCGCCGGATCGGCACGTTCGTCGAACTGCACGTCGAGCAGGGCCGCGGCCTGGCCGACCTCCACCGTCCGGTCGCGGTCGGCACGGCGATCTGGCCGCACGGCCGCTGGCGCATCGACCTGCCCGGCGAGGCGAACCACGCGGGGACGACCCGCCTGGCCGACCGCCGCGACCCGATGCTGGCGCTGGCCGAGGTCATCCAGCAGGCCCGCGCCGCGGCCGAACGGCACGGCGTCGTCGCGACCTGCGGGAAGGTGCGGGTGGAACCCAACGGCGTCAACGCGATCCCGTCGCACGTCAGCGTCTGGCTGGACGCGCGCGGCGACGAACCCGATCGCGTGCTCGCGCTGGTCGCCGAACTCGAGCAGCTCGCCGCGACGCACGGCGGCACGCTGACCGCCGAGTCGTGGACGGACCGCACCGGCTTCGACGCTGCGCTGTCCGAGCGGCTGGCCGACCTGCTCGACGGCGCTCCGCAGCTGGACACCGGCGCCGGCCACGACGCGGGCATCCTGGCCAACGCCGGCGTGCCGACCGCGATGCTGTTCGTGCGCAATCCGACGGGCGTCTCGCACTCGCCCGCGGAGTTCGCCGAGCGGGACGACTGCCTCGCCGGCGTTGCCGCGCTCGCCGCCGTCGTCCAGGACCTCGCCGGCGACGAACGTCTCGCGGACGAGACCGCATGAGCACCTACCACGCGCGCTACGCGCTGCTGCCCGACGGGCTCGCGCGCGACGTGACGTTCGAGCTCCGCGGCAACGCGTTCGCGTCCGTCACCGCGAACACCGATCCGGGCGGCGCGCGCCGGCTGCCGGGGATCGTCCTGCCGGGATTCGCCAACGCGCACAGCCACGCGTTCCACCGCGCGCTGCGCGGTCGCACCCACGATCACGGAGGCACGTTCTGGACCTGGCGCGAGCGCATGTACGCCGTCGCCGGCCGGCTCGATCCTGACACGTACCTCGCGCTCGCCCGCGCCACCTACGCCGAGATGGCGCTCGCCGGTGTCACGAGCGTGGCGGAGTTCCACTACCTGCACCACGCGCCGGACGGCCGCCGGTACGACGACCCGAACGCGATGGCCGAGGTGCTGCGCATGGCGGCCGCCGACGCCGGGATCCGGCTGACGTTGCTCGACGCCTGCTACCTGCGCGGCGGCCTGGACGCGGACGGCCACCGCGCCCCGGACGCGACCCAGCGCCGGTTCTGCGACGCGGACGTCGACGCGTGGGCAGCCCGCGTCGACGCGCTGCGTGAGTCGGACGGCATGCGCGTCGGCGCCGCGATCCACTCGGTGCGCGCCGTTCCCCGCGAGTCGCTCGCCGCCGTGGGCTCGGCCGCGGGAAACCGTCCGCTGCACGTGCACCTGTCGGAACAGCCCGCCGAGAACGAGGCGTGCGCGCAGTACTACGGATGCACGCCGACCGAACTGCTCGGCGACACCGGCGTGCTCCGCCGGACGCTGACCGCGGTGCACGCCACCCACCTGCTGGACGGCGACATCGAGCTGCTCGGTGCCGCGCACGCGACCGCGTGCTTCTGCCCGACCACCGAGCGCGACCTCGCCGACGGGATCGGCCCGGCCAAGGCCCTGCTGGACGCCGGCGCGCGACTCACGCTGGGCTCTGACCAGCACGCCGTGATCGACCTCTTCGAGGAAGCTCGCGGGATGGAGTCGCACGAGCGGCTGTCGTCGCTGCGGCGCGGCCGGCTGCGTCCGGCCGACCTGCTCGACGCGCTCACCGCGCACACGAGCATCGGCTGGCCCGAGGCCGGACGGCTGGCCGCCGGTGCCCGCGCGGACCTGGTCGCGGTCCGGCTGGACACCCCGCGCACGGCGGGCATCGACCCGGCGAAGGTGGTGCTCGCCGCGACCGCGTCCGACGTCGACACCGTGCTCGTCGACGGCGACGTCGTCGTCGACGGCGGGCGGCACCGGTTGGGCGACGTCGGTGCCCTGCTCGAGGCCGCCATCGAACCGCTCTGGTGCGAGTCATGAGCACGCTGGTCACCGGGATCGGTGAACTGGTCACCAATGACCCTGCACTCGGCGACGGTTCGCCACTGGGCCCGCTCACGGACGCGGCTCTCGTGGTCGAGGACGGCCACGTCACCTGGATCGGTCGCGCCGCGGACGCGCCGGCGGCGGACGAGCGCGTCGACCTGGACGGGCGGGCGGCCGTGCCGGGCTTCGTCGACTCGCACACGCACCTGGTCTTCGCCGGCGACCGGTGCGCCGAGTTCGACGCGCGCATGTGCGGAACCCCTTACGACGGCGGAGGAATCGCCACCACTGTCGCGACCACCAGGCGCGCGGACGACGACGAACTCCGGGCGCTGCTCGCGCGCCGCGTCGCGGAGCTGGCGGCGCAGGGCACCACGACGGTGGAGATCAAGAGCGGTTACGGGCTCACCGTCGCGGACGAGGCACGCGCGCTGCGCCTGGCCGGCGAGGTGACTGAGGAGACCACGTTCCTCGGCGCGCACGTCGTCCCGTCCGGCACCGACCGCGCCGACTACCTCGCGCT
>DASRSS010000244.1:0-20140 GCA_035656335.1 Jatrophihabitantaceae bacterium
CAGCAGTTCGGGTAGCCGGGCGGCACCGTCGAGCATCGAGTACTCGGTGTGCACGTGCAGGTGCACGAAGCTGTCGGTGTCCCCTGCTGCCACTAGTGCTCTTAGCTCCCGTCGGTCTCGATGCGCCGGGAACGATTGTCACACCGACGGCCGACTACGGCGGGACGGCCCGGAGGCGTGTCCCTCGACCTCGGGTCGAGCTTCAGGCGTGGATCGTGACCGCGGCGCCGATCCGGGCCCAGCGGTACAGGAACTTGATCGACTTGAGCGGCAGGTGGACGCAGCCGTGCGAGCCGGCGACCTTGTACCGGTCGCTGCCGTACGGGAAGTGCTGCCAGCTGGCGTCGTGGAAGCCGTAGTCGGGCGCGTCGAACGGGATCCAGTAGCGCACGTGGTAGCGCTCCCCGGTGTCCGGCAGCAGCACGGTGTCCCGGTTCAGCCCCTGGATCCGGTAGTGGCCGGTCGGCGTCGCGGTGTCGCGTCCGGCCCGTCCGGTGGTGACCGCGGTGCTGTAGACGGTGCGGTGGTGCGCGCACATCCAGGCGTGCTGGTCGCGGATGCTCACGAGCACCAGCTGCGCCCGGACATTGTGCGCACAGTGGTTGACCGGCTCCGGTGCCGGCCGCGCCGGGGTCGGCGTGGTGATCACGACGGCCGGGTGCACGTCCGCCGCGTCCAGCTCGTGGTCCGCGCCGCTGTGGCGGTGACCGGTGCGCGCCACGGCGCAACCGCCGATCACGAGGGCGGCCACCAGGAGCGCGAACACTGCGCGCTTGCCCACCGCTGCCACCTCCTTGCGATCGACGGGTCACCTGCCGGCATTAGCGCTCGGCCCGACACACGGCTCCCTGGTTCGCGGGGTTCCGCTAGTTGCGTTCCCGGTTACGAACACCCCGAAACACGCGGTGCATCCGCCGCGAACGCCGATTGGCAGGATGATGCCATGGACCTGCCCGGGATCGTCGCCGCCGTCCGTCCGCACCTTGGCCACACGCTGGTGGCGCTGGACTTCGACGGGACGCTCGCCCCGATCGTGCCGGACCCCGCCGACTCGCGCCCGCTGCCCGGCGTCGTGGACGCGCTCGGCTCGCTCGCGGCCGCCGGGGCGCAGGTGGCCGTGGTCACCGGCCGCGACGCCCGCACGGCGGTGCGGCTGGGCGGGCTGGACGCGGTGCCCGGACTGATCGTCGAGGGGCTGTACGGCCTGGAGACCTGGCACGGCGGCCACCTGGAGACCCCGCCGACGCCGGACGTGATCGAGACGCTGCGCGCCGAACTGCCCGCCGCGATCGCCGGCGGCGACGACGCGCTGTGGATCGAGGACAAGCGGCTGTCCCTGGTCGTGCACGGCCGGCTCGCCGCCGAGCCCGAGGCGGCGCTGGATCCGGTGCGCGAGCCGGTCGCCGCGCTGGCCGCGCGGCTCGGCCTGGAGGTGCACCCCGGGCGGGGCGTGATCGAGCTGCGGCTGCCCGGCTACGACAAGGCGGGCGCGCTGCACCGGCTGGTCGAGCGCTGCTCGCCGCGGGTCGTGCTCTTCGCCGGCGACGACCGCGGCGACCTGCCCGCGCTGCTCGCGGTGCGCCACCTGCGGGACGCCGGGCTCACCGCGTTCGCGGTCGGCGCCGGCTCGGCCGAGGTGCCCGAGGTCGCCGGCGCCGTGGATCTGCTCGTGGACGGCCCAGCCGGCGTCCTGGAGCTGCTCAGGCAGTTGACCCGCTAAGCCAGCTCGTTGAGCTGGGCCTGGAACCAGTCGGCGGGCGGCAGCGTGATCGCCGCGGCCCGCATCCGCTCGGCGCGGGCCACCCGCTCGTCCGCATCCATCGACAGCGCGGCGTGCAACGCGTCCGCGGTCGCGCTGACGTCGAACGGGTTGACCACGATCGCGTCGTCGCCGAGCACCTCCGCCGCGCCCGTCTCGCGCGAGAGCACCACGGCCGGGTGCCGCTCGGACAGGACGAGCCCTTCCAGCACGACCAGGTTCATCCCGTCGCGCACCGAGTTGACGAAAACGACGTCGCTGCGGCTCAGTGCGGCGAGCGCGGCCGGGGAGTCGTCGCCGATCTCGAGCAGCACCGGCGTCCAGTCCTCGGTCGCGAACTCGTCCTGGATCTCGTCGGCGAGGCGTTCCAGCGACGCGGTGTACTCGCGGTACGCGGGCAGGTCCTCGCGCGACGGGTTGTCGTAGATCGCGTGCACGACCTTGCCGCGCCACTGCGGATACCGGCGCAGCAGTTCGCGGTAGGCGAGCAGGCCGCGCCACACGTTCTTCGACAGCTCGGTGCGGTCGACGCGTCCGACCACGGCGCAGTCGCCGACCTCGGCGTTGAGCGACGCGAGCGCCTTCTCCACGTCGCGGCGCCAGCCCAGGCGCTGCATCTCCTTCTCGTCCGTGCTGAGCGGGAACACGCGCGTGCCGCTCGGTTCGCGGTTCAGCACCGCGCGGCAGCAGTCCGCGAACAGGTCCGCCCAGCGCTGCGTGTGGAAGCCGACGACGTCCGCGCCGAGCACGCCGTCGAGCACCGCCCGCGCGACGTCGTCCGGCAGCATCGTGAAGTAGTCCGGGGTCACCCACGGGGTGTGCGTGAAGTGGCCGATGCGCACGTCCGGACGCAAGTCGCGCAGCATCCGCGGGACGAGGAACAGGTGGTAGTCCTGCACCATCACCCGCGCGTTGGGCGCGGCCTCGTCGGCCAGTGCCTGCGCGAACGCCTGGTTGTAGCGCACGTACGACGCCCACTGCCGCCGCCAGGCCGCGTCGAACGTCGGCGCCTTCGGCAGCTCGTACAGCATGTGCAGCACGAACCAGAGCGTCGAGTTGGCGACGGCGTTGTAGGCGGCGCGGAACGTCTGCGCGTCGATCGGCAGCATCCGCACGTCGAAGTCCCCGTGCAGCGCCTCGGCCACGAACGGCAGTTCGGAGAGCCGGCCGTGCTCGGCCTGTCGCGCCAGTTGCCGCTCGCGGTCGTTCATCGCGGCGCACACCCAGACGGCGTCCGGGGTGGCCCCGAGCGCCGTCTGCATGCCGCTGACCAGTCCTCCGCTGCCGCGCCGGACCTCGTCGTCGCCGTCCTCGACCGCGACCACCGACAGCGGGCCTCGGTTGGACGCGACGAGCAGCGGGGATCGACCGGATGCGGGCATGTGGTCCTTCCTACCCCATCGCGGTAGGGCGGCTCACGACTCCGCGCGCAAGACGTCCAGCGCGTGCTGCAGGTCCGCCGGGTACGGCGAGACGAAGCGGACCTGCTCCCCCGTGCCCGGATGCTCGAAGCCCAGCTCACGCGCGTGCAGCCACTGCCGCGACAGCTTCAGCCGGGCGGCCAGCGTCGGGTCGGCGCCGTAGGTGAGATCGCCGACGCACGGGTGACGCACCGCGGCCATGTGCACGCGGATCTGGTGGGTGCGGCCGGTCTCCAGGTGCACGTCGACCAGGGTGGCCGCGCGGAACGCCTCCTCGGTCTCGTAGTGCGTGACGCTGGGGCGGCCACCCTCGACCACCGCGAACTTGTAGTCGGCCGACGGGTGGCGTCCGATCGGGGCGTCGATGGTGCCCCGGCTGGGATCCGGATGCCCTTGCACGAGCGCGGAATAGCGCTTGTCCACGGTGCGCTCCTTGAACGCCCGCTTCAGCGCCGAGTAGGCCGCCTCGCTCTTGGCCACGACCATCACGCCGGTCGTGCCCGCGTCCAGCCGGTGCACCACGCCCTGGCGTTCGGCGGCCCCGGACGTGGACAGCCGGTAGCCCATCGCCGCCAGCCCCTGCACGACCGTCGGCCCGGTCCAGCCCGGGCTGGGGTGGACGGCCACGCCGACCGGCTTGTCGACCACCACGATGTCCTCGTCGTCGTGCAGCACGACCAGCCCGTCGACCGGCTCCGGCGGGGCGGCCGCGGGAGCGGCGGGCTCGGGCAGGGCCACCTCCAGCCACGACTCCGCCCGCACCTTCGCCGAGCGCGCGACCGGGGCGCCGTCGACGGTCACCTGGCCGGCGTCGATCAGGTCTGCCGCCGCCGTGCGCGAGAAGCCGAACAGCCGCGACAGCGCCACGTCCAACCGCAGCCCGTCCAGCCCGTCCGGCACGGGCAGCATGCGGGTGTCAGCCACGCCGCTCAGCTCCGGTGCGAATGCGACTGCCTGCCGCCGTCCAGCTCGACGCCGATGATCGCGAGGACGGCGGCCAGCACGGCGCCGCACACGATCGCCGAGTCGGCGATGTTGAAGATCGGCCAGTGCCGGCCGAGCGGGCCGAACAGGCTGATCCAGTCGACGACGTGGCCGCGGCCGACGCCGGGCTCGCGGAAGATCCGGTCGGCCAGGTTGCCCAGCGCGCCGCCCAGGATCAGGCCGAGCGCGATCGCCCAGCCGATCGAACGCATCCGGCTGGCGGTGCGCAGGATGATCGCGACGACCGCCAGCGCGATGATCGTGAGGATCACCGTGAAGCCGGTGCCGAGCGAGAACGCGGCGCCGGAGTTGCGCGCGATGTCGAGGTAGATCGCGCCGCCCAGGATCCGCACCGGCGCGTGGCCGCCGCCGAGCTGCGCGACCACGATCACCTTGGACACGACGTCCAGGGTCAGCGCGAGCAGCGCGACGCCGGCGAACAGCGCGATGCGGCGCGGCCGACGGCGGGGTTCGGACGGGCCGGTTTGCGGGGGCACGGCAGCGGTCTCGGTCCCGTCGGCGGAGGTCACCGGTCCATTGTCCCGCATCGCGCCGGGACGGCGATCACGGCGGTGCGGACCGCCGGGCGGGACGCCGGCTCAGCGGCGCTCCTCCAGCTGCTTGCAGGCGACGTCCAGCGTGGCGGCCGGGAAGGCCTTCAGCCGGGCCTTCGGGATCGGCTTGCCGCAGCGCTCGCAGAAGCCGTACGTGCCCGAGTCGATGCGCTCGACCGCGCGCTGGATCTGGGTGAGCAGGTCGAGCCGGTTGGCCGCGATGGACTGCTCCTGCTCGCGCTCGAACGTCTTGCTGCCGGCGTCGGCCTGGTCGTCGCCCGCGCCGTCGTTGCCGGCCTGCTGCAGGTCGTTCAGGTCGCGGATGGACCGGTCGTAGGCCGCGGTCATCGTGTCCAGCTCGTCGGTGAGGTCCTTGCGGATCTCGCGCAGCTCGGCCTTGGTCCACTCCGAGCCGGTCGGCACGGGAATCGCGGACTGGGCCGCGGGCTTCTGCGGCGCGGACTTCTGGGGGCCGGCCTGGGCCGGGGCGCTCGTCGGCGTCTGTACCGGCGCCGCCGCCGCCGCGGCCGACTTGCGGACGGTGGGCGCCTTCTTCGCGGCGGCCTTCTTCGCCGGCACCTTCTTCGCCGCGCTCTTGCTCGCTGGCGCCTTGGTGGCGCTCGCCTTCACCGGTGCGGACTTCTTGGCGGCCTTTTTCGCCGGAGCTGCCTTCTTCGCAGCCGCTTTCTTGGCGGACGCATTCTTTTCCGGCGCCTTCTTTGCCACCGTCTTCTTTGCCGCGGTCTTTTTCGCCGGTGCCTTAGCGGCGGCCTTCTTGGCGGGGGCTTTCTTCGCCGCGGTCTTGCTCGCGGGAGCCTTCTTGGCGGCGGCCTTCTTCGCCGGAGCCGCCTTCTTCGCGGCCGCTTTCTTCGCCGGAGCGGCCTTCTTTGCGGCGGCCTTTTTCGCCGCCGCCTTCTTCGCCGGGGCGGCCTTCTTGGCAGCGGACTTCTGTGCCTTCTTCGCCGGCTTGACCGTGGCGCTCTTGCGGGCCGGCGTCGACTTCGCGGCGGCAACCGTCCGCGCGGACGCGCTCGCGGGGGAATCCTCGGCGCGGCCAGTCACTCGGCGCAGCACGCGCCCGATCCGTCCTCCGGCAGCCATCGGCCGTCCTCTCCTCACCTGACCCCGCAAAGGCGGCAACTATATGAGCCCCACCACCGCCGCGCCAGTGTTCGCCGGACGCTGCGTGTCGTGCAGTTCACCGGATAATCGGACAAGCGTACTCAAACAACGCGGCGTCGGTAGTAGCGGCTCGCTTCGGCGCGGCGCGAGCGCGGTGCCGTAACATTGTCGACGCGACGACGAGGACGAGTAGCGGCGCGGCACGGCGACGAGCGACCCGGGGACGGTGCGAGCCCGGGGGCACGGCGCGCCCGCGAAATCACCTCCGAGCACCGGAAGAACCGGCACTCCGCCCCCGGCGGGCGCCGCAGTAGAACCGGAAACCCCAACGAAGTGGGCGCGCCCCGGCGCGCCAACGAGGGTGGTACCGCGGCACCTGTGTCGTCCCTCGGCCAGCACCACCGCCGAGCACGACACCGTCCGAGGAGCACCGTGAGCTACCAGCCGCTTCCGCCACACGTCGACCTGGCCACGTTGGACCACGAGGTCATCGAACGCTGGCGCGACGGCAAGATCTTCGCCCGCAGCATGGCCGCGACCGCCGACCGCCCGGTCTGGATGTTCTACGAGGGCCCGCCGACCGCGAACGGCATGCCCGGCACCCACCACGTCGAGGCCCGCGTCTTCAAGGACGTGTTCCCGCGGTTCAAGACGATGAAGGGCTACCACGTTCCCCGGATGGCCGGCTGGGACTGCCACGGCCTGCCGGTCGAGCTCGCCGTGGAGAAGGAGCTGGGCTTCACCGGCAAGCCGGACATCGAGGCGTACGGCATCGCCGAGTTCAACGCCAGGTGCCGCGAGAGCGTGCAGCGTCACGTCGACGCGTTCCAGACGATGAGCGAGCGCATGGGCTACTGGGCGGACTACGAGAACGCCTACTGGACGATGCGCCCGGACTACGTCGAGTCGGTGTGGTGGGCCCTGAAGCAGATCTTCGACAAGGGCCTGCTGGTCGAGGACTTCCGGGTCGCGCCGTACTGCACCCGCTGCGGCACGGGGCTGTCCGATCACGAGCTGGCCCAGGGCTACCAGGACGTCGTCGACCCGTCCGTCTACGTGCGGCTGCCGCTGACATCCGGGCCGCTGGCCGGCCGCGCCGCGATGCTGATCTGGACGACCACGCCGTGGACGCTTCCGTCCAACGCGCTCGTCGCCGTCAAGTCCGACGTCACGTACGTCGCCGCAACGAACGGCACCGAGACGCTGGTGGTCGCCGACGTGCTGCGCGAGCGGGTGCTCGGCGAGGGCTGGACCGTCACCGACACGTTCACCGGCGCCGACATGGTGGGCTGGACGTACACCCGCCCGTTCGACCTGGTCCCGTGGCCGGGACGCGCTCACTTCGTCGTCAACGAGGACTATGTCACCACCGACGACGGCACCGGTCTGGTCCACCAGGCCACCGTGTTCGGCGCGGACGACTTCGACTCCGTGCGGCGCAACGGCGTGGAGCTGGTGAACCCCATCGACACCCGCGGCCGGTTCGTCAGCGACGTCCCGGAGCTCGGCGGCGTGTTCTTCAAGGACGCCGACGAGTGGATCATGGCCGATCTGCAGCGGCGCGGCCTGCTGTTCCGCCACGTCGCGTACGAGCACAGCTACCCGCACTGCTGGCGGTGCCACACGCCGCTGATGTACTACGCGCTGCCGGCCTGGTACATCCGCACCACCGCGATCAAGGACCGGCTGCTCGCCGAGAACGAGGCGACCAACTGGTATCCGGCGACGATCAAGCACGGCCGCTACGGCGACTGGCTGAACAACAACATCGACTGGTCGCTGTCGCGCGACCGCTACTGGGGCACGCCGCTGCCGATCTGGCGCAACGACGCCGACCCGTCGCGCATGGTCTGCGTCGGGTCGCTCGCCGAGCTGGCCGAGCTGTCCGGCACCGACCTCGCCGACCCGCACCGTCCGTACGTCGACGACGTGACGTTCACGCTGCCCGGGGAGGAGGGCACCTACCGGCGCGTGCCGCAGGTGATCGACGCCTGGTTCGACTCCGGCTCGATGCCGTTCGCGCAGTTCGGCGCGCCGTGGCGCAACGCCGAGCTGGCCAAGGCGTCCTACCCGGCGGACTACATCTGCGAGGCGATCGACCAGACCCGCGGCTGGTTCTACTCGCTGATGGCTGTCGGCACGCTGGTGTTCGACCAGAGCTCGTACCGCACCGTGCTCTGCCTCGGGCACATCCTGGCCGAGGACGGCCGGAAGATGAGCAAGCACCTGGGCAACATCCTGGAGCCGATCCCGCTGATGGATCAGCACGGCGCCGACGCGCTGCGCTGGTTCATGCTGTGCAGTGGATCGCCGTGGTCGGCGCGGCGGGTCGGGCACAAGGCGCTGGAGGAGATCGCGTCCAAGGTCATCCGCACCTATTGGTCGGTGGCGTCCTTCCAGTCGCTGTACGCGCGCGCGAACGGCTGGGCTCCCGGCGGCGCTGCCGGCGAGCCGACCGTGCTGGACCGCTGGGCACTGTCGGAAGTGCATCGCCTGGCCGCCGAGGTGGACGCGGCCCTCGAGGACTTCGACACCGCCCGCGCGGGCAAAGCGCTCGCCGCGTACATCGACGACCTGTCCAACTGGTACGTCCGCCGCTCGCGCCGTCGGTTCTGGGACGGCGACCCGGCCGCGTTCGGCACGCTGCACGAGTGCCTGCACGTGCTCACCCGTCTGCTCGCGCCGTTCATCCCGTTCGTGACCGAGCAGGTGTGGAGCGCGCTGTTCGCATCCGCCGCCGACGACTCCGTGCACCTCGCGACGTGGCCCGTGCCCGATGCGGCCGCGGTGGACGAGCAGCTGTTCGAGCAGGTCGCGCTGGTGCGCCGGCTGGTCGAGCTCGGCCGGGCCGCGCGGGCGGAGTCGAAGATGAAGACCCGTCAACCGCTCGGCCGGGCGCTGATCTCGGGACCGGGCTGGAGCGAGCTGCCGGACGACCTGCGGCGCGAGGTGGCCGAGGAGCTGAACGTGACGCAGGTGGCGAACCTGGCGGCGGCCGGCGAGGTGGTCGACGTGCAGGTCAAGCCGAACTTCCGCGCCCTGGGCAAGCGATTCGGCAAGGACACCAAGACCTGGGCCGACAAGATCCAGGCCACCGATCCGGAGGCGATCGCCGCTGCCTTCTACGCCGGCAAGCCGGTGGTGATCGACGGCGAGGAGCTCAGCGCCGAGGAGATCATCCTCAGCGAGGCGCCGGCGTCCGGCTGGGCGGTCGCGTCGGCGGGAGCGGATACCGTCGCGCTCGACCTGGAACTGACCCATGAGCTGCGGCTGGCCGGTCTGCTGCGCGACGTCATCCGCATCGTCCAGGACGCGCGCAAGGCTGCCGGCTTGGACGTCACCGACCGGATCGAGCTGTGGTGGCAGGTGGGCGGGTCACCCGAACCCGCGGAGGCGATCACGACTCACCAGGAGCAGCTCGCGGGCGAGGTGCTGGCCGTGGCGCTGCACGAGGGACGTCCCGGCGACGAGGGTGGCCTGTACACGACGAACGACCTGGAGCTGGGCCTGTCGGTCTGGCTCAGGAAGGCCTGACGCCCTGATGATCATGGGCGGAACCCCCGATTCCGGGGGTTCCGCCCATGATCATGAGTAGGGGTGCGGTTCAGCCAGTGGGTTCGCAGAGGCTGCAGGGCTTGAAGCCGTCGTCGACGGCCTGCGCGAGCGGGACGGACACGGCCTCCTGATCGCCGATGATCATGCAGTCCCGCTGGTGGAAGCGGGGGCGTCCCGGGACGACCCAGACATCGCCCGCGGCGGGTTCCGCTGCGGCCGCAGGTCCCGGCTCGGCAATGGGCGCCGGCTCCCCGGCCGCCGGCGCGTCCTCGGCAGCCGGCTCCTCGACCGAGGGTGCGGCTTCTGCGGCTTCGGCGGCGGGCGGCGCGGCCTGCTCCGCGACGGACGGAGCCGGCTCGGCCACCGCGGGCTCGGCCACCGCGGACTCCGCCGCAACCGGCTCGGCCACCGCAGGCTCCGCCGCGGCTGCCGGCTCGGGCTCGGACGCGGGCACCGGCTCGGGCTGGACGGCGGGCTCGATCACGGCCGGCTGGCAGGCCGGGCACGGCGTGAAGCCGTCCTCGACCGCCTGGCCGAACGGGATCGGCTCGGACGTGGCGCCGGTGAGGCGGGCACAGCCCTGCGCGTGGTAGTGCGGCCAGCCGTCGACGACCCACACCTGGCGCAGGTCGCCCGGCTCGGCGGGCTCGGCCGCCGCGGCCGCCGGGCCGCCCTGGGCGGGCTGCGCGACCCGCTCCGGGTGCGCGTCCGGATCGCACAACGTGCACGGGGTGAAGCCGTCCTCGACGGCCTGGCTGTGCGGGATGGTCTCCGCGTCCGCGCCGAGCAGCACGCCACAATGCGCCGCGTGATAGTTGGGGCGCCCGTCGATCACCCAGACGTCCACGTCGACCAGCTCGGTCGCGGGAGCGGCGCCCGCACCGCCCGTGGCTGCTGCCGACACCGCCGGCTGCGACGCGACTCCGGACAGCTCGTCGGCGCGGCGGCGCGCGTAGTCGGCGGCGGCCGGCGTCTCGGCCACCGCGGCGTCCCGCGACGGCGCCGAGGTCGCGACGGAATGCTGCGTGGCGGGGGCGAGCGGCGGGTTGTCGGCGTGCTCCGAGGACGCGGTGGCCGGGACGATCCGGTCGCGACCGCGCCACAGCACCCAGGCCGCGGCCGCGCTGGCGGCGAGCGAGCCGATGAGCCATCCGGCGCTGGCCAGCACCAACCCGAGGGCCAGGCAGACCAGGGCGATCAGAAGCAGCCCGATCAGCACCATCTCGCGTTACTCCTTGTCAGGTCGGTCGCGACCGGGATGAGGTAATCAGCTCTGCTGCGGTTCGCCCTGTTCGGCCTCGTTGCGGCCGCTGGCGTCCAGGTCGCGCAGCTGCGACTCCAGGTAGCCGCGCAGTCGCGTGCGGTACTCGCGCTCGTACACCCGCAGCTCCTCGACGCGCCGCTCGAGCGCGGCCTTGCGCTGCTCGAACTGGGCGGTGATCGTCGCGGCCCGCTGCTCGGCGTCGCGCACCATCTGCTCGGCCTTGGCCGAGCTCTCCTGGTCCAGCTTCGCGGCGCGCGCCTCGGCGTCGCTGATGTGCTGCGCCGACCGGCTCTGCGCCTCGGCGAGAGCGTTCTTCGCGTTCGCCTGCGCCTCGCTGAGCAGCCGCTCGGCCTCGGCCTTGGTGTTCGCCAGGTGCTGGTCCGCGGTCTGCTGCGCGAGCGCGAGCATCTGCACCGCCTGCGCGTGGTGCTCGACCGACCCGGCTTCGCCGGCCGCGGGGGCCTCGGCGGCCGCCCGCTGCGCCTGGGCCAGCGACTGCTGGGTCTGCTCGAGCTGACGGCGGCTCTCGGCCAGCTGCTGCTCGGTCTGCGCCAGCTGCTGCTGCAGCTGCACGACCTGCTGCTGCGCGCCGTTCTTGCCCTGCGACATCGCCTTTTCCAGCTCGGCGATGTGCGCCTGCAGCCGCTGGTTCTCCTCGCGCGCCGCCGCCAGTTCGGCCGGGTCCGCGCCACCGCGCTCGGCCGGTGCGGCAGCGACCGTAGCGCCGCCGCCCCGGGCGCGCAGGTCGTTGTTCTCCTCGATCAGGCGCGACAGCTCGACCTCGACAATGTCGAGGAACGCGTCGACCTCTTCCTCGTCGTACCCCCGCTTGCCGATCGGCGGCTTCTTGAACGCGACGTTGTGTACTTCGGCGGGCGTCAACGGCATTCGGTCACCTCATGTGTCGCTTCGTGCCGGGCGCTCCGGCGCGGGGTCGTGCGGGAAATCGGACAGCTGGCATGGCTGGTCATAGCGCAGGCTCGATCTTAGATAGCGCGGTCATCCTACTGAATACGAGTACGAGAGCCGGTATCCGATGTAGAGGACGATCAGCAAGATCCAAAGGCTGATGTCGAGGCTGAAATTGCCCAACCGCACCGGGGGAATCAGGCGGCGGAAGAGCCGGACGGGTGGGTCTGTACCCATGAACACCATCTCGATACCGACGGCCGCGACACCGGACGGACGCCAGGAGCGGGCGAACATTCGAATCCAGTCGATGACGAATCGCGCCAGCAGCAACAACAGGTAGACGTAGAACGCGTAACTCAGCGCCCGCAGGATCACCGACACTTCCCGTCCACCTCCCGTCCTGGTCCGTCGAACACCGCCGAGCACGCGCGCGGCCCGGCACCTACATGGTGCCAGGCCGCGTCGAATCCGGGACGCTCAGGACTGGTTGAAAAATCCACTCTCGGCCATTCGCGCCTTGTCCTGCGCGGTCACGGTCACGTTGTGCGGGCTGAGCAGGAACACCTTGGCGGTGACGCGCTCGATCCGTCCGTGCAGGCCGAACGTCAGGCCGGCGGCGAAGTCAACCAGGCGCTTGGCGTCCGCGTCGTCCATCTCGGACAGGTTCATGATCACCGGCGTGTTGTTGCGGAAGTGCTCGCCGATGGTGCGCGCCTCGTTGTAGGTGCGCGGGTGCAGCGCCGTGATCTGGTACGTCGGCTGCTCGCTGTGATCGGATGGGTAGGCGTAGCCGTTCGCGTACTGCTCGACCTCGGCCGCGTAGTCGCGGTGGCTGTCGCGGGGGTGGCTGACCTCGGCGCCGCGGACGTGGTGCTCGCGCGGGTGCCGGCCGTCGTGCTCCTCGCGGCGCGCGGGCATCCGCTCGGCTGCGTACGCGCCGTGGTCGCCGGCACCGTAGTCGGCGCCGTCGGCGTAGTCGTCCTCTTCGACGAGGCCGAGATAAACGCCCATCCGGTGCATGGCTCCGGGCATCGGGTCCTCCAGTGCTTCTGCCGTACTTGAAGTGACGACTGTGGCGGGTGTTAACAACGGACGCTAGCCGATAACGGGCGCTCGACGGCCGAGCAACGCCGTTCCGACACGCACGTGTGTCGCGCCGTGTCGCAGCGCCGCATCGAGGTCGGCGCTCATTCCGGCCGAGATCGCGTCGGCCGACGGGTGCCGTTCGCGCAGCCGGGCGGACAGCTCGGCGAGCTCGGTGAACGCCTCGTCCGGGTCCGCGCCGAGCGGCGCCACGGCCATCAGCCCGCGCAGCCGCAGCTCCGGACGGGACGCGACGGCCTCGGCCACGGACGGCAGGGACGCGGCCACCACGCCCCCGCGCGCGGGGTCACCGTCCAGGCTGACCTGCACGAACACGTCCAGCCGCTCGCGTTTGCGCGCGGCGACCGCGTCGGCCAGCCGGGCGGCGATATCGACCCGGTCGACGGAGTGCACCGTCCCGGCGTAGGACGCGATCGAGCGCGCCTTGCGCGACTGGATCTGGCCGAGGAAGTGCCAGTGCGGGCGCGGTACGGCCGGCTCCAGCAGCCCCGCCACCTCGCTCACCTTGGCGGCGGCCTCCTGGTCGCGGTTCTCCCCCACGTCCCGCACACCCAGCTGCGCGAGCGTGACGACGTCCGACGCCGGCCGCGTCTTGGTGACCGCGATCAGCGTGACCGCGCGCGGATCGCGGCCGACGGACGCGCATACCTCGGCGATGCGCGCGCGCACGGCGGCGAGCGCGGTGACCAGCTCGGAGCGGCGCCGGTCGTCGCTCGGTGCGGTCAGGCTCGGTTCGGGCATGACAGCGGAACGCGGATGGATCAGGACTTGAGGAAGTCCGGGACGTCCAGCTCGTCGTCGACGGCGACCGGGGTACGGGTGACGTTCGTGGTCGGCGCCGAGTAGCCGGCGGCGGACTCCTGCGGGCGCGCACCGCCCGGTCCCGGACGCGGCGGCAGCGCCTCGGTGCGCGCGTTGTCCTCGTCCTTGGCGTTCGGCGCGGGCGCGGCCGGCCGGCGGATCTCCACCTTCTTGTACGGCAGCTGGCCGCTGTCGAAGCCGGCGGCGATCACGGTCACCTTCACCTCATCACCGAGGGTGTCGTCGATGACCGCGCCGAAGATGATGTTCGCGTCCGGGTGCGCGGACTCGGCGACGAGCGAGGCGGCCTCGTTGATCTCGAACAGGCCGAGGTCCGAGCCGCCCTGGATCGACAGCAGCACGCCGTGCGCGCCGTCCATGCTCGCCTCGAGCAGCGGGCTGGCGATCGCGATCTCCGCGGCCTGCCGTGCGCGGTTCTCGCCGCGGGCGGAGCCGATGCCCATCAGCGCCGACCCGGCGCCGCTCATCACGCTCTTGACGTCGGCGAAGTCGAGGTTGATCAGCCCGGGCGTGGTGATCAGGTCGGTGATGCCCTGGACGCCGGACAGCAGCACCTGGTCGGCGCTGCGGAACGCGTCCATCACGCTGACGTTGTGCTCGCTGATCTGCAGCAGCCGGTCGTTCGGGATGACGATGAGCGTGTCGCACTCCGAGCGCAGCGCCTCGATGCCGTCCTCGGCCTGGCTGGCGCGCTTCTTGCCCTCGAAGGAGAACGGCCGGGTGACGACGCCGATCGTCAGTGCGCCGAGCTTGCGCGCGATGCTCGCGATCACCGGCGCGCCACCGGTGCCGGTGCCGCCGCCCTCGCCGGCGGTCACGAACACCATGTCGGCGCCCTTGAGGACCTCCTCGATCTCGTCGCGGTGGTCCTCGGCGGCCTTGCGGCCGACCTCCGGCTGGGCGCCGGCGCCGAGGCCGCGGGTGAGTTCGCGGCCGACGTCCAGCTTGACGTCGGCGTCGCTCATGAGCAATGCCTGGGCGTCGGTGTTGACCGCGATGAACTCGACGCCCTTGAGCCCGACCTCGATCATCCGGTTGACGGCGTTGACGCCGCCGCCGCCGACACCGACGACCTTGATGACCGCCAGGTAGTTGTGCGGTGCTGTCATGGTTTCTGGCTCCTATGAACTCGGGTCGGACTTGTCGCGGCGTGCTTGTCGGTGTCGTCGATCCAACGGTGGCGGTGGTGGCGTCTCGGGTGACTTCGACCCGAACCCTCACCCTCTAGTAGACCGTTAACGTTATGTCAACCTGGGCTGTTGGTCTCGAAGTTAGATCGCGAAGCGGACGAACCCGTTCAGGCGCGCCGTGACACGCCGAGTTTTCCCGCGCGATTCGGATCTTCGACCGGCCCAAAGAACAGGCCGGATCGCGCGATCCGAGCCGCAAGCTCCTTCGTCGCGCGGCGCGCGGCTCTTCGCGCGAGCGCTCATCGTCCCGGAGTTCAGCGCGTGAAGGGCTGATCGGGATCGGTGACGTCGATCTGCTGCTCGGCGTGCGGCAGCAGCGCCACGAGCACGCGCGCCTTCTCGGCGCTGCGGTCCGCGCTGCCCCACTGCACGACGCGCTGATCCTTCAGCAGCAGCGTGATCGCCTGCGGGTTCAGCGCCTGGATCGACGTGATCTTCGCGCGGACGCGGGCCGGCAGCGCGGCCGCGACCGTGGCCAGGGCGCGTCCGGACGTCCGGGCGTCGGCGCCCGACGGGACGACGAACAGCGGCAGCTTCGCCGGTCGTGTACCGGTCGCGCGGTACTGGGCGCCGGTGTGGTCGATCAGCACGAACCCGTTGCCGCGCTTGACGTAGCCGACGGGCACGCGCTCGGTGACCGTGATCGTCACCGTGGACGGGAAGGACGTCGTGACCTGCGCCGACCCGACCTCGGGCAGCTGCTCGACCCGACGCGTGATTGCGGCCTCGTCCAGGCGCAGCAACGGCGTGCCGTGCGAGATGTGCGCGGCGGCCTCGATCTGCTTCGCGGTGAGCAGGTGCGTGCCGCGCACGGTCACCGAGCGCACGCCGAACACCGGGCTGAACGCGAGCAGCCACACCGCGGCGACGGCGACCACGACCAGTGCGCCCACGCCGATCAACAGCCGCTGCCGGGTGCCGGACGGGCGCGCGCCGTCGGCGGCGGTGCGCAGCGAGTCGAGCAGGCCGTTGCTCACGCGACACCCGCGCACGCGTTGCGGATGTCGTCGCACAGCAGGTAGACGTTCCCGATGCCCATCGTGATCACCAGGTCACCTTGACGGGCCACCTCGGCGATCCGGCGCGGCACCTCCTCGTAGCGCGGCTCGTAGATCACCCGCTCGGGCGGCAGGTCGATCAGGTCGCTGATCGTCGCGCCGGTGACGCCCGGGATCGGTTCCTCACGCGCCGGGAAGATGTCCATCACGACGGCGATGTCGGCGATCGTGAGCGCCTCGGCGAACTCGTGCCGGAACGTCTGCGTGCGGCTGTAGGTGCCCGGCTGGAACACCGCGATCAGCCGCCCGCCGCCGGTCGCGGCGCGGGCGGCGGTCAGCGACGCGGCGATCTCGGTCGGGTGGTGCGCGTAGTCGTCGTACACGCGCACGCCACCGCCCTCGCCGTGCGACTCGAAGCGGCGGTGCACGCCGGTGAAGCCCGCCCACGCGTTCGCGACCGCGTCCGTGTCGAGACCGAGTTCGGCGGCCATCGCCAGCGCGGCGGCCGCGTTCAGCGCCATGTGCCGGCCGATCAACGCGCCGACGCGCACGGTCCGCTGCGGCAGCGACGGGCCGGCGACGGTGAACTCGACGCCGTCCGCGAACGTGCGGACGTCCGTCACGCGCACGTCCGCGTCCGCGCTCTCGCCGTAGGTGCGCACCCGCCGCCCGACGCGTCCGGCGTACTCGGCGATCCGGCGGGCACCGGCGTCGTCCGCGCACGTCAGCAGCAGTCCGGACGGCTCGACCCGGTCCACGAACTGCTCGAACGCGCGGAAGATGCCTTCGAGGTCGCCGTGGTTCTCCAGGTGATCGGCCTCGACGTTGGTGACGACCGCAGCGACCGGACGGGTCAGCAGGAACGACCCGTCGCTCTCGTCCGCCTCGACGATCGCGAGTTCGCCCGTGCCGAGGTGCGCGTTGCGTCCGGTCTCGTAGAGGTTGCCGCCGATCGCGAAGGACGGATCGGTGCCGCACGCCTGCGCGCCGACCGTGAGCAGCGACGTGGTCGACGTCTTGCCGTGCGTGCCGGCGATCGCGATGCAGCGCTTGTCCTCCAGGCCGGCGGCGAGTGCAGCGGCGCGGCGCAGCACCCGCATCCCGCTGCCGCGCGCGGCGACCAGCTCCTCGTGCTTGGGGTTGATCGCGGTCGTGTACACGAACGTGTCCGCGTCGTGCAGGTGCTCGACCGAGTGGCCGATCATCACGGTCGCACCGAGCGCGCGCAGCGCCTGCACCGTGGTCGACTCACGCGCCTCGCAGCCGCTGACCGCGAGGCCGCGATCGAGCAGGATTCGGGCCAGGCCGCTCATGCCGGCGCCGGCGATGCCCATGATGTGCACCCGGCCGAGTTCGGCCAGCGCCGGGATGACGTCAGTGGCGGCACTGCGCACCAGCGCCGCGCCGGGGGCCTCCCAGTCCTGCGGCCGGTCCGCGCTCGCGTCCGCGGTCGGCCTGGTCATTGCGTGCCTCCGAGCTGGCGATGTTCGGCGACGACGTTCAGGACGTGGCGGGCGAGCACCACGTCCGCGTCGCGGTTTCCAGCATGCGCCGCCGCGGCCGACATCGCCGCAACGGTGGCCGGCTCGGTGATCCGCGGCACCACGTTGTCGACGATCCACTGCGGGGTGAGGTCGTCGTTGTCGACGAGCAGTCCCCCACCGGCGTCGACGATCGGCACCGCGTTGAGCCGCTGCTCGCCGCCGCGCAACGGCAGCGGCACGTAGGCCGCGGGCAGGCCGACCGCGGTCAGCTCGGCGCACGTCATCGCGCCGGACCGGCACAGCACCATGTCGGCGGCCGCGTACGCGTACTGCATCTCGTCGACGTACGGCAGCACGACGTACGGCGCGGCACCCGGCACGTCCGGCGGCACCGCGACGTCGTCGACGTTGTTCGGCCCGACGATGTGCAGCACCTGCACGCCGGCGGCGCGCAGCGCGGGTGCCGCCTGCGACACCGCCCAGTTGATCGCCCGCGCGCCCTGCGAGCCGCCAGTGACGAGCAGCACCGGGCCGTCCGGCTTCAGGCCGAACCGCTCGCGCGCCTGCGTGCGCAGCGCGGCCCGGTCCAACGTCGCGATGGCCGGGCGCAGCGGGATGCCGATCGCGACCGCGTTCGGCAGCCGCACGTCCGGGGACGCGGTGAACACGTGCCGGGTCATGCGCACCGCGACGCGGTTCGCCACGCCCGCACGCGCGTTCGCCTCGTGGATCACGATCGGGATGTGCCGGCGCCGCGCGGCGACATACGCGGGCATCGCCACGTAGCCGCCGAAACCCACGACCGCCTCGGCCCGGACGCGGTCGAGCACGTCACCCGCGGCGCGCACCGAGGCGTTCAGCCGCGCCGGCGTCGCGAGCAGCGCGCGGTTGAGCCGGCGCGGCAGCGGAACCGGCGGGATGAGTTCCAGTGGGTACCCGCGCGCCGGGATGAGCGTGGTGTCCAGGCCGCGCTCGGTGCCCAGCGCGGTGATCTCGGCGTCCGGTGCGAGCCGGCGCAGCGCGTCGGCGAAGTTCATCGCCGGCTCGATGTGCCCGGCCGAGTGGCCGCCCGCGACCACGATCCGCGGCGCGGTCACGGCCGTCACCGCGTCCTCCGCCGACCATCCGTGCCGGTGGGGCGCAGCGGGATCGCGGCCGGACGCGTCGCGGCGGGACGGGACGGGCGCGCCGCCCGGGTCGGTGTCGCGCGCGGCGATGCCGCACGCGAGGCGGGCGCGGCTACACGCGGCGCGGAGGTGCGCGGCGGAGGCGGCGGGACACGACGCCGGCGTTTGGGCGGACAGTACGGCCGCGGCACGGGCACACGCAGCCAGCGTTCGAGCCGTGTGCGGCGACCCAGCCGTTCCGCGCGGCGCGCGGCCGTGACCGCGGGCGCCTCGTGCCGGGCGAACGACGTCATCATGCCCAGCACGAAGAACGACACGAGCAGCGAGGTGCCGCCGGCGGAGATGAACGGCAGCGGGATGCCGGTCACGGGCAGCAGGCCCGTCACGTAACCGATGTTGATCACAGCCTGACCGCACAGCCAGATGGTCGCGGCGCCGGCGACCAGGCGCACGAACGGATCGGCGTTGCGGCGCGCGATGCGCATGCCGGTGTACGCGAACAGGCCGAACAGCGCGAGCACCGCGACCGCACCGAGCAGGCCGAGCTCCTCGCCGATGATCGCGAACACGTAGTCGGAGTTCGCGTTCGGCACCCAGTACTTGGACGTGCCCGCGCCGAGCCCGACACCCCACAGCCCGCCGGAGCCGAGCGCGTACAGCGACTCGACGGTGTGGAAGCCGCTGCCCTGCGCGTCCTTGAACGGGTTGGTGAACGAGGTCAGCCGCGCGAGCCGGTAGGGCTCGGCGACGGCGAGCAGCGTGACGGCGCCGGCGATCACGAGCACCAGCGCCGCGAAGTAGCGCATCGGCATGCCGATCATCCAGAGCAGGCCGAGCAGGATCATCAGGAAGCACAGCGTGGTGCCGAGGTCGGGCTCCAGCATGATCAGCGCGATCATCAGCACGAAGCCGGGGATCAGCGGCACGAACAGGTGCTTGGCTCGGCGCAGCGTGCCCAGTTGCTGTTTGCGCGCGAGCAGGTCCGCGCCCCACAGCAGCATGGCAACCTTCGCGAACTCCGACGGCTGCAGCTGCAGCGGACCGACGTCGATCCAGCGGCGCGCGCCGTACGCCGCGACGCCGATGCCCGGAACGAGCACCGCCAGCATCACCACGAACGCGAGCCCGAGCGCCGGGTACGCCAGCATCCGGTAGGCACGCGGCGGCAGCCGCATCGCGAGCCAGAAGATCGGCAGGCCGAGCAGGACGAACTCGGCCTCCTTGACCACCTGCGACCAGATCTGCCCGGTGCCGGTGCCGACCGTGTCGTGCGAGGCAGCGATCGTGGTGGACACCGCCATCATGACGCCGAAGCCGAGCAGCCCCACCGTCGCGAGCAGCAGCAGCTGCACCGACGCGTACGGCTTGTCCAGGAAGCGGCCGGTGTCCTCGTCTGGATCTCGGTCCGGGCGCACGAACGACAGCCAGGCGCGCCTGGCGTTGGCGGTGATCGACGTCATCAGCGCGCGTCCTCGGGCAGCGCCCGCGCGGCGGCCGCGAACGCGTCGCCGCGCGCCGCGTAACCGCTGAACATGTCGTAGGACGCGGCGGCGGGCGCGAGCAGCACAGTGTCACCCGGCCGGGCGAGCTCGGCCGCGGCACGCACCGCCTCGATCATGGCCCCATCGTCTCCGCTGGCCACGTCGATCACCGGGATCTCGGGCGCGTGTCGCCGCAATGCGTCCGCTATGTGCCGGCGGTCCACGCCGAGCAGGACGGCACCGCGCAGCCGGGGCGCGATCTCGGCGACGAGCTCCTCGACGGGCGCGCCCTTCAACTGGCCGCCGGCGATCCAGACCACGTCCGGATAGGTGGTGAGCGATGCGCGCGCGGCGTGCGGGTTC
>DASRSS010000245.1:0-3272 GCA_035656335.1 Jatrophihabitantaceae bacterium
TCGATCCGGACTGGCCCGCCGGCCTTCCCGAGAGCGGCCGGCACGGCTTCACGTTCGAGAATCGCCGCGCCATGGAGATCGCGGCTCGCGGGGTGGCGACGCGCCTGAGCGAACAGGTGCGCGGCGATCGCGTGCTGGTACTCGGCACCGAGGAGCTGATGCACACACCGATGATCATCGCCGCGTCGCTGGCGGACTGGACGCGTCCGGGCCAGAGCGTGCGGTTCTCCTCGACCACGCGCTCGCCGGTCGCCGCGATCGACGAACCCGGCTACGCGATCCGCACCGCGCTTCGCTTTCCCGCGCACGAGGACGGCGCCGAGGGCGACCGCTTCCTCTACAACGTCGCGCCCGCGACCGGCGGCACCGCGTACACCGACATCGTGCTGATCGTGGACGAGGTCGCCGACACCGCCCCGCTGTGGACGCAGGGCGGCCTGGTCGACGCGCTCGCCGGCGTGTGCGAGCGGCTGTTCGTGGTCACCCTGCCGACCTACTCGCCGCGCTGATGGCCGCGCCGCTCACCGGCCCGCGCTTCGGCAGCTACGTGCCGGACGAGGTGTCCTGGTTGCTGACGGATCTGTCCGGCGTGGAACTCGAAGCGCCCGCGGAGGAGCGCGAGGAGTCAATCCAGTCCGGCGCCGCCCACTACGCCGAGTCGCTGCCCGTCGAGTACCGACCGGATGCGCGCTACCTGGAGCTGTTCCACGCCGCCTTGGACGCATCCGCGCAACGCCTCGCGCACGCCGTCGGTGCCGTCACCGAACTGGTGCTGGCCGAGCGTGGCCCGGCGCCCGTGCTGGTGTCCCTGGCGCGCGCGGGAACGCCGGTCGGCATCCTGATGCGCCGATGGGCCGCGTTCGCGCGCGCCACCTCGCTGCCGCACTACGCGATCAGCATCGTGCGCGGGCGCGGCATCGACACCGTCGCGCTGCGCTGGCTCGCCGCCCACCACGACCCGGAGTCGGTCGTGTTCGTCGACGGCTGGACGGGCAAGGGCGCGATCACCCGCGAGCTGGCCGAGGCCGTCGGCAAGGCGAACGCCGAGCTGGGCACGTCCTTCGACCCGGAACTGGCCGTGTTGGCCGATCCCGGCAGCTGCGTGCGCACGTTCGGCACGCGCGCGGATTTCCTTATCCCGTCGGCATGTTTGAATTCGACGGTGTCCGGATTGGTCTCGCGCACCGTTCTCAACGAGTCGCTGATCGGGCCCGGACAGTTCCACGGCGCGAAGTTCTATGCCGAGCTGGCGGACGAGGACGTCTCCGCGCTGTTCCTGGACGCGGTCAGCGATCGGTTCGCGGACGTCGCCGGCCTCGTACACGAAGAACTGCCACAGCGTATGACCGACGACCGCACGCCGACCTGGGCCGGGCGGGCAGCGGTCGAACAGCTCGGCGCGCGCTGCGGCATCAGCGACCTGAACCTGATCAAGCCCGGAGTGGGGGAGACGACCCGGGTGCTGCTGCGCCGCGTCCCGTGGCGCGTGCTCGCGCGACCCGACCGCCAGGCCGACCTGGCGCACGTGCTGCTGCTCGCCGAACAGCGCGGTGTCCCGGTCGAGTACCTGCCGGACCTGCCGTACAGCTGCGTCGGCCTGATCCGTCCCGCGGTTGGTTGAGCTCGACGTCTACAGCGGGCGCTGATGGATCGGCCCGTCCGCCGCGCGTAGCTGCACACCGCTGCCGCCCCAGCGCGTCGCGATGATCTCGGCGGCGATCGATACCGCCGTCTCCTCGGGCGTGCGCGCGCCCACGTCCAGCCCGATCGGTGCGTGTAGTCGCGACAGCTCGTCCTCGCTCAGGCCCAGCTCGCGGAGCCGCGCCAGCCGGTCGGCGTTCGTCCGGCGCGAGCCCATCGCGCCCACGTACGCCAGCGGCCGCCGTAGCGCGATCTCCAGCAGCGGGACGTCGAACTTCGGGTCATGCGTCAGCACGCAGACCACGGTCCGCTCGTCGACGCCGGTACGCGCCAGGTACCGGTGCGGCCATTCGACGATCACCTCGTCCGGGTCCGGGAAGCGCGCGGCGGTCGCGAACGCCGGCCGCGCGTCGCACACGGTGACCCGGTAGCCGAGGAACGCGCCCACGCGCGCGACGGCCGCCGCGAAGTCGATCGCGCCGAACACGATCATGCGCGGGCGCGGCGCGTAGCCGGCGACGAAGATCGCGATGTCGTCGCCGAGCCGCTCGCCGTCCGGGCCGTAGCGCAGCACGCCGGACTGCCCGCCTCGCAACAGCCCGCGCGCGTCGTCGCGCACGGCATCGTCCAGCCGCGCGCTGCCGAGGCCGCCGCTGACCGAGTCCGGCCACACGACCAGCCGCCTGCCGAGCCGCGACCGGTCGCCGTCGACGAGCGTGGCGACCGCGACCGGACGTCCCGCCGCGACGTCCTCGGCCACCGCGCCCAGTTCGGGGAACGACAACCGGTCGATGCGCTCGACGAACACGTCCACAGTGCCGCCGCAGGTGAGCCCGACCGCGTCGTCGCCGCTGACGCCGTAACGCTGCAGCGCCGGGACGCCGGTGTCGCGCGCGCCGGCCGCGAGGTCGTACACCGCGCTCTCCACACAGCCGCCGGAGACGCTGCCGACGACCGTGCCGTCCGGCCCGACGGCCATGGTCGCGCCGGCCTGCCGTGGCGCGGACCGCTCGGTCGCGACCACGGTGCCCACGCCGACCGCCGCGCCGTCGCGCCACCAGGCGGCAACCTGATCGATCACGTCACGCATGCATCGATCATTCCCACTCGGCGGCCGCCCACATACCCTCGTGACCGTGGTCGTGCGCGGAGCCGGTGCGGTGCTCGCCGCGGGCGCGGGGATACGCATGGGCGCGCCGAAGGCCGAGCTGCGGATCGGTGGCGAGCGGCTGGTCGACCGCGCGGTGCGGGTGCTGCGCGACGGTGGCTGCAGCGACGTGCTCGCGGTGGTCCGTCCCGGCGTCGCGGTGCCCGGCGCGACCGTGGTCGTGAACAGCGCCGCCGAGCGGGGCCTGCGGTCCTCGCTCGAACTCGCCGTCGACGCCGTGGCGGACGCCGACGTGCTCCTGCTGCTGCTCGCCGACCAGCCGGGCGTGACCGGCGCCGCGGTCGCCGCCGTGCTCGGCGCATGGCGGCCCGGACGGATCGCGACGGCGCGCTACCCGGGTCGGGGCGACGCGGGCCTGCGCTACGCGCATCCGGTCGCGATGGCGCCGGAGCTGTGGCGACAGGCGCTCGCGGTCGCCGGCCAGGACGAGGGCGCCCGCGCGCTGCTGCGTGCGCGTCCCGAA
>DASRSS010000246.1:0-2847 GCA_035656335.1 Jatrophihabitantaceae bacterium
TTGTTGGGGGGGGGTAGCAGAAGAGGGGGGAGAGCGTCAGGGGGTCGGTGCCTTCGGGAGGTGGCGGGCCCGTCGTTGTCTGCTGCTGAAGCGGCGGGCGTGGGCGCCGCCGGCGTAGCGGCAGCGGCGCGATGAACCCGAGCGCAGCGCCGAGTGCGGCGCCCGACGCCGGAGCGGTTCGCCACGCGGACGCGCGGGAGGAGATCGGCGGACCCGTCGGGTACGTCGTGAAGTAGTGCAGGTACGACGCCTGGCGCAGCGACACGGCCAGCGCCGCATAGGCGTCATAGGTCTGCTTCGAGGACGGCGAGGAGATCCGCAACGTGCCGACGCCGGCGGCGCCGTAGTCGTCGAGGCAGGTGATGTGCACGTCGGGCAGTGACGGCTCGATGTCGGACGCGAGCTGACAGACCGTCGCGATCAGCAGCCGTCCCGACGTCACGGCGTCGTAGCGTCCGGTGTTGCGCTCCGGGCTCACCGTGGAGAACACGCGCTGCTGGGAGACGGTGACCGGCGCGATCAGCAACGCGATGACGCCGGCGATCGCACCGGTGGCGCCGAGGAACGCGATCCGGCGGTGCGACCACTTCGGCATCAGGATCGTGCCGAGCTCCGGCTCGGCGGTGGCGGTCGCGATCGCGAGCATGAGGATGGCGAGCTCCGCCGGCTGGCTCAGCAGCAGCGCGTCGTCGACGATGCCGCTGGCCAGGAACGCCACGAAGCCGAGCAGTGCCGCAGTGATCGCGACCCGCCGGATCGGATCGCGCACTCGCAGGCCGCGCGCGGCCTGGATCACCGCCGTGATGCAGAACGCCAGCAGCACCGCTGCGCCGACCGTGCCGGTGTCGCCGTAGGCGTACAGGTAGAAGTTGTCCGTCACCGGTACGCCGATCGACTGCAGCCCGCCGATCCCGAGCCCGAGGAACGCGTGGTGCGAGACGGCGTCGAGGATCGGTGGCAGCCGCTGGAACCGCACGCCGACCGAGCCGACGTCGGTGTGCAGGGAAAGGTGTCGCCGGATCGCCGAGTCGAAGAAGTACAGGCTGATCGACGCGAGCGCTCCCACCGACGCGAGCAGGATCGCGCGGCGCTGCCGGATCAGCAGCGCGATCAGGATGAACACCACCGGGACCGCGGCGGCGGCACTGCGGGCGTAGGTCCAGTACAGCGAGGCGAAGGTCAGCACGATCAGGAGTACGCCGGTCACGCTGACCCGGCGGGCGCGCAGCGCGAGCATCGTGATGAACGGCAGGATCATGATCTCGACCCACCCGTAGGCGAGTGCGAACTCGCCGCTCGACCGCACCCGCAGGTGGCCGCCCCGGGACTCCAGCACGTGGGACGCGGTCGTCGAGCCCGCCTCACCGGCGAGGTTGAACAGGTGCTCGCCGTACGCCTGGTTGGAGAAGTGCTCGAGGACCGCGATCCCCGCCGACACCCCGAACGTCACGAGCAGCGCGCGCATCACGAACCGCGGATCGTCGATCCACCGGCAGAGCGCGAGCGTCACGATGAAGAACACGCCGACGAAGCCGAGGTCGATGACGCGCTGCAGCGCCACCGTCGGGATGCCGCCGGGTGGCGCGAACGCGAGGCCATTGGCCGCCCACGTGACGATCAGCAGCGCGATCGCGAGGTGCACTGGCGTCGCCGTGAACAGCCGGTTCCAGCCACCCTGCTTGGCCATCGTCGCGAGCCGGACGCCCGCGGCGCCGATCAGGATGTGGTTCACCGTCGCGTACGACGTGAGCATGTGCGGTGCGACCAGCGTCGACGGGATCAGCATCATCGAGCCGATGAGCAGCCCGAGGACCGCGGTGGGCCGGGCATAGAGCGCGACCAGGACGCCGAGGACGGTCCCGCCGTCGATCAGGAGTACGCCCATGGATCAGAGCCTCGGGGGTGTCAGCGGTCCTACCAGCGGCGGCGAAGCAGGTCGGCGACGATGATGAACGCCGCCCCGACCACGACGAACGCGACGCCAGCCGACACCAGCTGCTTCTTGGTCGAGACCGACACCTTCACGCCGAGGGTCGGGTTGGTGACCTCGGTGAGAGTGACGCGGTCGACGGAGGAGATCCCGATCTTCTGCTGCGAGCTTCGTACGTAGTCGATGAGCTCGCTGGTGGCCGCCTGCGCGATCGTGTTGGACTCGTGCGGGTTCCGCCCCTGCGCGAACAGGTTGATCGTGAACGTGGACGGCGAGATCAGCGTGGTGAGCGCGTTCTCGATCGTGCCGACCGGAAGGCCGACCTGCTGCGCGACCGGTCCCGCGATCACGGACGTCTGCGCGAGCCCGCCGTAGTAGTAGCGGAGCCGCTGCAGCTTGGCGAGCGTGGCGTCCCCTGCGTCGCTGTACACCGCGAACGGCTGGTCGATCAGCATCGTCGAGAAGCTGATGTAGTGCGTCGGCTTGGAACGCTGGTACAGCGCGGCGCCGGCGCCCGCGAGCAGTGCGAGCACGAGCGCGAGGATCACGGTGAGGGCGCTGACCTCGACCGGGAGCCGGTTGCGGGCATGACGCGGCCCCGTCGTGTCATCCATCAGCACGCGCGCAACGCTACCGGGAGCGCGAGGGGAAGGTACGTTTCGGCGGTGGCAGACAGCGCGGTGGTGCCGGTCACGGTTGTCGTGCCGACTCGGGACCGTCCGGGCCAGCTCGAGACCTGTCTGGCGTCGCTGCGAGCCGCGCTCGATGAGTCCGACGAGCTCGTCGTCGCCGACAGCGCGTCGCTCGACCCCGACGCGGTCGCGGCGGTTGCCCGCGGGGCCGGTGCCACCCTCGTGCGCTGCGCGCGTCCCGGAGTCGGCCGGGCCCGCAACGCCGGCTGGCGTGCCGGCACTCGC
>DASRSS010000247.1:0-7056 GCA_035656335.1 Jatrophihabitantaceae bacterium
GTCGAACCGGCGGCCGACCAGGTGCAGCTCGGCGGTGAGCATCGCCAGGGGATGCGTGAACTGCTGATCGTCCGGGTCGATCAGCAGCCCGCGGCAGCGCGCCACCGCGTGCTCGCAACCGGCGACATCACCGGTGCGCAGGTTGAGCTCGGCGTTGATCAGCTGCACGCTGGCCTCGAAGATCCCCTCCGGCTGCGCGGCGAGCGTGTCGTCGATCAGCGCGCGGGCACGCTGCCACTGGCCCAGGTGCAGCAGCGACTCGACCAGGTTGCCGGTCACGTACGCGCCCAGGCTGCGGACGAGTCCCGAGCGCTGCGCCACCGCCATACCGGCCTCGGCCTCGCGGACGGCGTCGGCCGACTTGCCGATCGACTCCAGCAGGTCGGCGGCGTTGATGAACCCGCGCATCGCGGTGAGCGCGTCGCCGCTGTCGACGGCCAGCTCGCGCCCGGCGCGGGTGCTGGCGATGCCGTCCTCGACCCGGCCCATGTCCGCCTGGCCGTAGCCGCGGGTGATCAGCGCGTCCGCCTCGACCCGCGGCATACGCACGGCGCGCGCCGCGTCGATGGCCAGCTCGGCGACCTGCGCGGCGCGGTCCACGACGCGGTTGCGCAGCAGCGCGGTCGACAACGACGCGAGCAGCTCGGCGCGCACCGTCGTCGGCGGGTCCTCCGGCAGCAGCGCGAGCGCCTCCTCGAGCTGCTCGACGGCGGCGGTCACGCCGCCGGTGTCACGCGTGGACCGTGCCGAGATCTGCATGTGCAGCGCGCGGCGTTCCGGGGACGCGTCGGCGGGCAGCTCCGCCACGGCCTGCGCCATCAGCGTGGCCGCGCGCTCCATCTCGCCGCTGCGGTACGCGGCCTCGCCGGCGAGCGCGAGCACGTCCGCCTGGTCGACACCGGGCGGGAGTTCATCGGCCGGCACACGCGGCCAGATCTCCAGCGCCCGCTCGAAGTGCGCGCGGGCATCGCGCGGGGCGAGCCCGGCCATCGCCTCGCGGCCGGCCGAGACGGACGCGTGCAGCGCGCGGGGCAGATCGAGGGCCGCGTACGCGTGATAGGCCAGCGACGCGGACACGGACAGATCGCTGTCGCGCAGCAGCTGCAGATCCCGTGCGAGCGCGTCGGAGTAGGTCGAGTGCAGCCGGACGCGCTCGCCGGGCAGCAGGTCGTCGTACACCGCGTCGCGCGCGAGCGCGTGCCGGAACCGGTAGCCGTACCCGGCCTCGTCCACCACGAGCAGGTGCGCCTCGACGGCCTCGCGGATCGCGGCGAGCGCGTCGGTGTCGTCCATGCCGGACACCGCGACCAGCAGCCGCTCCGGCACCGATCGCCCCGCGACTGCGGCCAGTCGCAGCATCCGCGCGGCGGGCTCGCTCAGGTGATCGACGCGGGCCAGCAGCACGTCCCGCAGTGACGGCGGCAGGCCGCGCGGATCGCCGGAGCGGACCACGCTGAGCATCTCCTCGACCAGGAACGCGTTTCCCTCGGAACGGTCGTAGACGAGGTTCAGCGTGTTCGCGTCCGGGTTGTCGCCCAGGATGCCGGCGAGCTGCGCGCGCACCTCGTCGCGCCCGAAGCGCGCGAGCTCGACGCGGGTCACCGTGCGGCCGCGCTCCCATCCGGTGAGCAGCGCGCGCAGCGGATGGCGCCGATCGATCTCGTCCGAGCGGTACGTGAACACGAGCGCGGCGGGCAGGCCACGCAGGTTCTGCGTCAGGAACGCGGCGAGGTCGAGCGTCGACCGGTCGGCCCAGTGCAGGTCCTCGATCACGAGCAGTAGCGGACGTTCCTCGCTGAGCCGTTCGACCAGGCCGAGCGCGAGTTCGAGCAGCTGCGAGCTGGTGAGCGCGGGTTCGTCGGTGCTCGGTGCGGACGAGCGGACCAGCCGGCTCACCAGCTCACGGGCCGGGCCGAGCAGTTCGTCCAGCTGCTGCGTGCCGGTCTCGCGGACGAGTTCGCGCAGCGCCTCGGCGACCGGCGCGAACGGCAGGCCGTCGGTGCCCAGTTGGACGCAGCGGCCGGACAGCACGCGCGTCCCGTTGCCGCGCGCGCTCGCGGCCAGCTCCTCGACGAACCGGGTCTTGCCGACGCCGGCCTCGCCCGCAACCAGCAGCTGCGCGGAATCGCCCGCCGCGATCCGCTCGAGCAGCTCGCGCGCGATCGCCAGCTCGGTGTCGCGCCCGACGAACACCGGGCTGACCAAGCCCACCGATCCTGACAGCACGTCGTTACCCCGGCTCTCGATGTTGAGGACCGCAGCCTATTCCCGCGGGCAACCGCCGGTCAGCGGATCGGCACGCAGCGCTCGACCGCGGCGACGAGGCCGTCGGCGTAGGTGTGTTCGTCCGCGCTGCTGAGTCCGGAGCGTCCGGTGCTGTTGCCGCCGGCCTCGTTGTAGATCCACGGGATGTGCGAGAGCAGCTGCACCGTCCAGATGTCCCCGGCGGCGAGGCCGCGGCTGCCGAGGTCGTAGCCGGTGTCGCCCTGGACGGTGATCGGCACGCCCTGCGCCTTTCGCCGTGCCGAGGCGAAGATGCGGGCGTAGCGCTTGCTGAGCGCGGCGACGCGGCTGTTGGTGAAGACGATCTTGTGGCCACTCGGCGTCTGGCGGTAGTCGCCGACGCGCTGGTAGTAGACGATGTTGTTCCCGTCCGCGAACCCGATGCCGCCGTTCGGGCCGGCCTGGTCGTGGATGCTCAGCGCCAGCGCCGCGTGCGCCGCGTTCGCGATCGCGGCGCGCTGGGCCAGGTTCCGCGGCTGGTCCAGGCGCGTCTTGGTCATCACCACGCGGTAGCCGTCCGCGCGCAGCTGCTCGCGTACCAGCTCCGCGACGGCGAACACGTCCCGCATCTCCGGCTCGTTCTCGTAGTCGGACACGACCAGTCCGGTGCGCGGGTCGGTCGCATCGACCGTCCGGCTGTGGCCCGGGTCGATCACGATCACCGGCGCGGGCGCAGCGTGCGACGTTGTGTGCGGCGTTGTGATCGGCGCCGCGGTGGTCGGCGGAACGCTGGGCGAGACCCGGACGGACGCCGTTGGCGGGCTCGTCGGGGACGGCGTCGCCGAGCCCAACGCGCACCCGGCCGCGAGCAGCACGGCGCAGACGCTGGCGACCAGGCGAGCGCGCGACATCCGAGCAGTATCGCGCGACCGGCACCCGGCCGATGCGAGATGCTGGACGGGTGAGCGATCGCAACGTCCTCGGCGGCGAGCTGGAACCGTGCGGCACCGAGCCGCTGACCGGCTTCTACCGCGACGGGTACTGCACCACCGGGCCGGAAGATCTCGGCAGCCACACCATCTGCGCCGTCGTGTCGGCGGAGTTCCTCGAGCACCAGCGCAGCATCGGCAACGACCTGTCCACGCCGCGCCCGGAGTTCGGCTTCGGCGGGCTGACGCCGGGGGACCGCTGGTGCGTCACCGCGCTCAACTGGGCGCGCGCGTACCAGGACGGCGTCGCCGCCCCGGTCGTGCTCGCCGCGACCAACGAGGCGGTGCTGCAGGTCGTCCCGCTCGACGCACTGCGCCAGCACGCCGTGGACGTCCCGGCCGACCCCAGCTCTCTGGAGCAGTGAACTGTCAGACCCGGCCGATGAAGTAGGGCGGGGGCTCGGTGCCGTCGAGCGCCAGCGCGACGGCTGCGCGCGCGGCCACCGGCCCGACCAGGTTGCCCGTCCCGCTGTACGCGCCGCACGCGACCACGCCGTCGTCTACCTCGGCGCACACCGCGCGGTGATCGTCGGTGTAGCCGACCGACGCGGCCCAGCGGTGGGTCACCGCGACCGGGCCGCCGGCCAGGCGCGCGGCGATGTGCTCGATGCGTCCCTGCACGCTCGCGGTCGGCTGGTCGTCGTGCGTGTTCTCCTCCTCGACGAACCGGTCACGTCCACCCCCGACGAGCAGCCGCCCGGACGGGTCCTGCTGCGCGTAGTCGAAGCCCCATCGCACGGACACCGGGCACGGCAGCCGGCGCGCCTGCAACGGCGCGGTCGCCAGCATCTGCAGCCGCAGCGTGCGCACGTGCGGGCGCAGCTGCGGCAGCAGCACGTCCAGCTTGCCGTCCACCGCGACGATCACGACGCGCGCGCGGATGACACCGAACGCGGTGCGCACCGAACCGGGGGACACCGACTGCACCGGCGTGTTCTCGTGCAGGCTCGCCGACTTCGACAGCTGCTCGGCGAGCCCGAACGCGCGCGCGACCGGGTTCATGCCGCCGTTCGCCGGCAGGAACAACCCGCGCCCCAGCTCGCCTTCGTAGCGCTCGACCGCGATGCCGTGCTCGCGCATGAGCGCGTAGTCGGCGTCGAAGTCGGCCTGCTCGCGTTCGCGCTCGGACGCCTCGGCCTCGTCCTCGGACGTACCGGGCAGTCCGGCCAGGCGCAGCACGCCGTCGCGACGGATCACGTCCGGGCCGAGCCGGTCGGACAGCCAGTCCAGCTCGGTCTCGGTGCGCCGCCACAGGTCCAGCGCGACGTCCGCGCCGAACCGCGCGCACGCGTCGCGGAACGACATCGCTCCGCCGCACGCCAGGATCCCGCCGTTTCGCCCGGCCGCGCCGCGCGCGACCCGGCCGGCGTCGACGCCGACCACCGAGAGGCCCAGCGACACGAGCTCGTCCACGGCGGCCAGTCCGCTGCCGCCGAGCCCGATCACGCACGCGTCCGCGGTCACCAGCGAGTCGGTGAGCGGTTCGAAGCCGCGCCACGAAGCCAACGCGGGATCGGCGTCCCAGCCGACGCCGGTGTTCGTGCCGGTCGCCGTCACTTCGGCACCATCGCTTCGAGCAGCTTGATCCACGGCGGCGTCGGGCGGCCGGCGTGCTCGCGCTTGTCGGCCAGGCCGAACCCGCGCGTGATGATGGCAGAACCCATACGCGGCAAGGGGTTCGGCGGCCACGACCGCGCAGCGTGGTTCACCCAGGCGAGCCGCGACAGCTCGGTGTCCTGCCCGAGGATCAGGTCCGCGAGGCAGCGGCCGGCCAGGTTGGACGCGGCCACGCCGTCGCCGTAGCCACCGGCCCAGCCGAAGCCGGACAGCCGGTCGTAGCTGACGGTCGGGCAGAAGTCGCGGCCGGCGCCCCAGATGCCGCCCCAGCGGTGCGTGATGCGCGCGTCGGCCGCGTCCGGGAACATTGCGCGTACGGTCTGCTCGAGCAGCGCGAAGTTGGACGCGACCAGGAAGCGGTTCTCGGCAGCCGGTTCCGTCGGACGCACCGGGCGGTACGTGTAGCCGCCGCCGAGCGCGATCCGGTCGTCGACGGTGCGCTGCATGTAGATGAACAGCCGGTCGTTGTTCACGAGCAACTCGCGGTCGGCGAGGCCGATCTTGTCCCACATCGTCTCCGGCAGCGGCTCGGTCGCGACGATCTGCGACGTGAACGCCAGCAGCCGCCGGTTGTTGCGGTTCAGGCCCTCGCTGTAGCCCTCGGTCGCGCGGATGACGTGCTTCGCGCGCACCGTGCCACGGTCCGTCCGCACCTGGCGGTCGCCGATCGCGGTCACGGTCGTCTGCTCGTAGATGGTCGCGCCGCGCCGCTCGACCGCCTGCGCGAGCCCGCGCACCAGCCGGGCCGGCTGCACGCGCGCGACGGCGGGGGAGAAGATCGCGCCGAGCACGCCGGGGACGTTGACGTGCTGCGCGACCTCGTCGGCCGACAGCCACCGCTTGTCGAGACCGTTGCCGAGCTTCCACTCCGGATGCGCGGCGACCTTTTCCTGCTGGCGCTGCACCTGCTCGCGCGTGCGGGCCAGGTTGATCGAGCCGCTCTTGACGAAGCCGGCGTCGATGCCCTCGGCCTGCAGCACGTCGTGGATCACGTCCGGCGTGCGTGCCGCGGCCTGGCGCAGCGCGAGCGTCGCCTCGCGGCCGTGCTCCTCGGCGTACCGGTCCGGGTCGCCGTTGAGGTAGCCGTCGCAGAACCCGCCGTTGCGGCCGGACGCTCCGGAGCCGGCCACCCCGCGCTCGAGGAGCACGACCCGTAGCGAGGGCTGCTGCGTGAGCAGGTAGTACGCGGTCCAGAGCCCGGTGAACCCGGCGCCGATGATCGCGACGTCGGCCTCGGTGTCGCCGTCGAGCGCGGGTCGCGGGTCGAGCGGGCCGGCCTGTTCCAGCCACAGGCTGAGCCGTTCGTAGTTGCCTGTCATCGCAGTCCTTCTCGGTTGTTTCGGGGGTGACGGATCAGCGCGCGTCGTATGCGTCGATGAGCGCGGTGTAGTACGGGTGGTCGTGGATCGCTGCGACGTCGATCAGGTCGGTGGCGACGTCCGCGCTGCCGGTGAGCGCGCGTTGTGCCAGGGCCGCCGCGCCGAGGGCACTGGGTTCCGGCGTGGTGACGACGCGCAGGTCGCGCTGCAGGATCGCCGCGCGCAGCCGCTGCCACCCGTCGTGCAGCGCGGCCGGCCCGGCCACGGTCAGCTGCCGGACGGACGTGCCGCTGGCCCGCTCGAGCAGCGCGAGGGCATCGCGCGCGGACACCGCCAGCCCCTCGCTCAGGCAGCGCAGCACGCCGTCGGCGTCGACGTCCAGCGGCAGCCGGTCGAAGGACGCTGTCGCGAGCTCGGGATCGATCGTGCACAGCGGGAGATCGGCGGCGCGATCGCGTTGCGGCGCCGGGCTGAACCAGGCGTCGCGCAGCTCGCCGCCGGCATTCAGCAGCGCGCGCCAGTTCGCGAACAGCTGCCCGGCGGCGAGGCCGCGGTGCACGTAGTACGTGCTGTCGTCGACGAAGCAGCCGACGTCGACGGGTAGCCCCGCCGCGTCCGGGACGGTGTCGGTGAGCACCAGCTGGGCCTCGGCGGTGCCGACCGACAGCATCGCGTCGCCCGGGCTGCGCACGCCGCTGGCGAACGCGGCCGCGAAGTGGTCGTGCGCGCCGCTGACGAGCTGCACGTCGTTGCCCAGTCCGAGCGCGCCGGCGAGCTCGGGCGTCAGCGTGCCGATCACCTGGCCGGACGGAACCAGCTCGGGCGCGAGCGCCGTCCAGTCGCCGGCCCAGGCCAGAGCCTCGGTGTCGAACGTCCGGTCGGCCAGCACGAACGCGCCGGTGCGTGAG
>DASRSS010000248.1:0-5434 GCA_035656335.1 Jatrophihabitantaceae bacterium
CGTGGTCGCCGTCTACTCGACGTTCCTGAACCGCGCGTTCGATCAGCTGCTGATGGACGTCGCGCTGCACCGGCTGCCGGTCACGGTCGTGCTGGACCGCGCCGGCGTGACCGGCGACGACGGCGCGTCCCACAACGGCATGTGGGATCTGGCGATTCTCGGTGTGGTGCCCGGCCTGCGCGTGGCGGCACCGCGCGACGCGGAAACGCTGCGCCTCGAACTGCGCGAGGCGGTGCAGTGGCCGGACGGCCCGACCGTGCTGCGGTTCCCGAAGACGCCGCTGTCCGCCGATCTGCCGGCCGCCCGCTGTGTCGACGGGCTGGACGTGCTCAGCGAGAGCTCCGCCGACGCCGCGGTCGACGTGCTGGTCGTGTCGGTCGGCGCCGTGGCCGCCGACGTACAGGCGGCCGCGGAGCGGGTACGCGCCGCGGGGCGTTCGGTGCGCGTCGTGGACCCGCGCTGGGTGCAGCCGCTGCCGTCCGCGCTGGTGTCCTTGGCGCGTGGCGCGGGGCTGGTCGCGACCGTCGAGGACGGTGTCGTGTCCGGCGGCGTGGGCGCCCGGGTCTCGCAGCTGCTGCGTGCTGCCGGCGTGGACGCGCCGACGCGGGAGATCGGTATCCCTGCGCGGTTCCTCGACCACGGCAAGGTGACCGACGTGCGGGCGCAGGTCGGGATCACCGCCGAGCCGATCGCGGCGCGGGTCCTCGACTGGTGCGACGCCGTGCTCGGTCCGGTGCCGCGTGCCGACGCCGGCCTGTCCGGCCTGTCGGGGACAGTCGCCGCGGAGCGCTAGCGTTGGCCCATGCCGTCGCCCAGCGAGGAGCTCAAGGTCGGGTCCCGGACCGTCCGGATCAGCAATCCCGACCGGGTCTACTTTCCTGCGATCGGCGCGACGAAGCGCGACCTGGCGCAGTACTACCTGTCCGTCGGTGACGGCATCGTGCGCGCGCTGCGCGAGCGGCCGTGCATGCTGCACCGCTATCCCGAGGGCCTGGCGGGGGAGAAGATCTACCAGAAGCGGCTGCCCAAGGGCGCGCCGGACTGGGTCGAGACCGCGCAGGTGAGCTTCCCGTCCGGACGAGTCGCGGACGAGCTGTGCGTCACCGAGCTCGCGTCGGTGATCTGGGCCGTCCAGATGTCGACCGTCGAGTTCCATCCGTGGCACACGCGCCGGTCGGACGTGGAGAAGCCGGACGAGCTGCGCATCGATCTGGATCCGCAGCCGGGCACGGGCTTCGCCGAGGCGAAGGCCGTGGCCGCGATCGTGCACGAGGTCCTGGACGAGCTGGGCGCGGTCGGCTGGCCGAAGACGTCCGGGTCACGTGGCGTGCACATCTACGTGCGCGTGGAGCCGCGCTTCGGGTTCCGCGAGGTGCGCCGTGCCGCGCTGGCGTTCGCACGCGAGGTGGAGCGGCGCGCGCCCGCGCAGGTGACGACGGCGTGGTGGAAGGAGGAGCGCGGCGCGCAGATCTTCCTGGACTACAACCAGAACGCGAAGGACCGGACGATCGCCGCCGCCTACTCGGTGCGCGGCTTCGACCACGCTCCGGTGTCGGCGCCCGTCACCTGGGACGAGTTGCCGGACGTCGAGACGAACGACTTCACGATCAACACGATGCCGGCCCGGTTCGCCGCGCTCGGCGACGTGCACGCGGGCATCGACGACGCCGTCTGGGACATCGAGCCGCTGCTCGACTGGGCCGATCGCGACGAGCGCGAGCACGGCCTCGGCGACGCGCCCTATCCGCCGAACTTCCCGAAGCAGGACGGCGAACCGCCACGGGTCCAGCCGTCCAAGATGAACAAGGCGAACTGGGCCACCGCTGCCGAACAGGGCCCGCCTCAGCAGCTCGACTGACGTGATCAATACGTCCGGTTTCGGACATTCTGTGACGTGCGTGTTCAGAACTTGGTTTGAGGCATCGAGAAAAGCGGTAAAACGCCTCCGACGTCGCCCAGCGTGGTGCGACCTGGCTGAAGGAGTCACGCCATGATCTTGTTGGGGGTAATCCTCCTCATCATCGGCTTCGTTGCCGCGGTACATATTATTTGGATCCTCGGCATAATCGCCGTGGTCGTCGGCGCGATCTTCGCAATCGCGGGCTTCGCCGGGCACGAGATCGGCGGTCGCAGGCACATCTTTTGACCTGCGGTGGGCTAAAGAGCCCGCGTCCGGTTTGCTGATGCCTTATTGCGCCAAAGCTGTATTACGCGTTCCGCGGAACTCGTAATACAGCTTTGGCGCGCATCATATTGGTCTAGACAGCGGTCAGGCCTCGCTGATACCAAATGCCCGGCGATCCGCTCAGTTCTGCGGGATGTGCCCGGCGCGTCGGCCGGAAACCTGCCTTGATCAGCACGCGCTGCGACGCGGGATTGCTGTCTGCGGCCGCGGCAATGAGCCGTCGCAGGCCGTGCCGGCCCACGGCCAGCCCGCACATATCCAGGACGGTGGCGGTTGCCACGCCCCGCCCGCACGCGCATTCGGCAACCCGGTACCCGAGCTGGGCCGTGGCGTCGGCCTCGAACTCCAGGTTGAACCGTCCGAGCACGGCGGCATCGTCGTCGACAAGAACGTAGAAGGCCGCCGTGCCCGCATCCTGGTCCGCAAGCAGCTCGTCGAGGCGGTCGTCGATGCTGTCGAAGTACGCGTCGCCACGGTCGAGGACGTACTTGGCGAAGAACACCCGGTTCTCACGCTCGAACGCCAGCACCGCTCGGTAGAGCTCGGGTCGGAGCAGCTGTAACTCGGGCACCGTCGCACCCTAGCGGTGGTCAGAAGCTGAAGCGCGTGCAGTCCGTCGGGAACGCGAACCAGGCCAGCGCGCGTCGTGGGGTGATCACGCGCAGGCCACCACCCTGCTCGTCCGCCCACGAGTCCGGCGTCGGCGCGTACTCGGGGTGGTACTTCTCGAACGCCTTCGCCAGGCGGGCGCCGAGGTCGTCCGGATCGGCCCTGGTCGCGGTGGAGACGCCTTCGACGATCACCACCTCGGTGCCGCTCTCCAGGGTCAGCGTGCACGCCGGGTTGTGTTCGAGGTTGCGCACGTGCCGGGTGGTCGGAGCACCGTCGTAGTAGAACCCGCCGTCCACCCAAACGCCCCAGCGCGGCACCGAGTGCGGGGTGCCGTCGGGTCGCACGGTGGCGAGCCAGTAGTGCCGGGACGCGCGCAGCCGGTCCTCGACCTCGTCCCAGGTCAGCATGCCGTCGCTGCTGGTCGGTAGGCCGTAGCCGTCGGGCATCGTGGGACGCGCGCGGTCAGGAGCGGGAGAAGCCATGGCTGCAACGTAGCGAGGTCCTCCGTCAACGCGTCCCGGCCGATGGCGACGAGCGCGCCCGGCCGAGGATTGCGGCTAGCTTGGCAGCATGACGTCGAGGCAGCTGCGCACGGTCCTCAGCGGAGGCGGGTTCTTCGAGGGCCCGCGCTGGCACGACGGCACCTGGTGGGTCTCGGACTTCTACCGTCACCAGGTGAGCACCGTCGACGCGAGCGGCACCGAAACGGTGATCGTCGAGGTCGAGCACCAGCCGTCCGGAATCGACTGGCTGCCGGACGGATCGCTCGTGATCGTCTCGATGAAGGACCGGCGGCTGCTCCGGTTCGCCGACGGCACGCTGTCGACGTTCGCCGACCTCGGGCCGTACTGCGGCGGGCACCTCAACGACCTCGTGGTGGATCGCGCCGGCCGGGTGTTCGTCGGGGACTTCGGCTTCGACCTGATGGCCGGCGACGACGGCACGCCCGCCACGCTCAAGCGGGTCGACCCGGACGGCACCGTCACCGTGGTCGCCGACGACCTGTACTTCCCGAACGGATCGGTGATCACGCCCGACGACGCCACGCTGATCGTCGGCGAGACGCTGGGCAACCGGTACACCGCGTTCGACCTGAACCCGGACGGCTCGCTGACGAACCGCCGGATCTGGGCCGAGTTCGCCCCGCCGCCCACCGGCTGGACGGCCGAGGAGGTGTTCGGGCAGCTCGTCGTCGCGCCGGACGGCTGCACGCTGGACGCCGACGGTCACATCTGGGCCGCGGACGCCGTCGGCAGCCGAGTGGTGCGCGTCGCCCCGGGCGGCGCGATCGTGGACGAGGTCCACGCGCCCGACGGGCTCGGGATCTACGCGTGCGCGCTCGGCGGGGACGACGGCCGCACCCTGCTGATGTGCTGCGCGCCGGACTTCTACGAGCACAACCGCGCACCGGTTCGCGAGGCCGTGCTGCTGGCCACCGACGTCGACGTCCCGCACGCCGGCCGGCCCTAACCAGTGGCCAGGATCTGCTCGCGCAGGATGTCCGCGTGACCGCAGTGCTGGGCGAGTTCGCGTAGCACGTGCAGGTACACCCAGCGCAGCGGCAGCGGCCCGCGGCGGTTGCCGTGCACGAGATCGTCCAGGTGCAGGGACGCGGTCGCGCGTCGCGAAGCGGCGCACACCTCGCGATGGGCCGTCCGGACGCTCTCGATCGTGTCCGCGTCGTCGAGCACGAACGACTCATCCGGCGTGGCCGGGATGCCGAGCTCGGCGCGCGGGCGGCAGGTGATCGCCTCGTCGAACCAGACCTGCTCGACGAACGTCGCGTGCTTGACCAGGCCGAGCACCGTCGTCCGGGACGGCACGAGCGAGCGGCGCGCCTGCTCCTCGGTCAGCCCGTTCAGGCAAGCGTTGAGTGCGGCCCGGTGCTCGTCCAGGAAGAACTCGAACTGCACGCGCTCGCCGGCGCCGATGACGTCCTCCATGCCCATACCGGGCAGCATGTCACGCGGGCGGCTTCGTCCTCACGCGGGAAGCATCATCCGCAGCACGGTCCCGACGGACGGTGGCAGCGGCGGCGCGTCGGCGTCGGGCGGCCCGGCGATGGCGGTCGCGAACTCGCTGAACGAGACCGTGTCCCACAGCCCGCGGATCAGCGGGTCGCGGTCGCGCAGCGGACGGCGCGTGGGGCTGAGCACGATCCAGCGCACGTCCGGCACCGACGGCAGCGCGAGCTCGCTGCGCAACCACGAACGGCTCATCATCCACGCGTCGTGCTGCGGCACCCCGGTGATCATGTGGCCCTGCGCGTTGGGGCGGGCCAGGTGGGTGTGGTCCGCGCACGCAGCGCCCAGGTCGTGCGGGGCGTGGTCGCTCAGCTCGATCTGCCAGTGCCGCCACAGCGGATGGCTGCCCGGCATCCGCGCGATGTGCGTGATCGTGGCGGCGGCGACCCAGCCCGGTCGTCTGGGCCGTCCGTTCGGGGCGAGCGCGATGTCCACGACCACGTGCACGCGGTGCCGCACGTCGGCGAGCACGAGCGCGGGACCGGACGCGGACTCGAGCAGCACCGGCCACAGCTGCACGCCGATCAGCGACGCCGGTGGGCGGCCGCCGCAGATCGCGTGCACGCCGCGCTGCACCTCGGTCGCGCGCGGGGCGGCCCACAGCGTCTCGGCC
>DASRSS010000249.1:0-7266 GCA_035656335.1 Jatrophihabitantaceae bacterium
CCGGCGTCACGCACCCGGTCGGCGACGGCCGCCGCGACCGGGCGGGACGCGGCATCGGCGCCGAGGTCGATGCGGCCGTCGACGCTGGCCTGCTCGACACCGGCGCGCACGCGCGAGGCATCGCCGCGTCCGCCGAACAGCAGCAACAGCCCGGTGACCACCATCGTCTTGCCGGCGCCGGTCTCACCGGTCACGACGGTCAGCCCGGGATCGAGTGGCAGCGCGGCGTCGTCGATCACGCCCAGCCCGCGGATGTGCAGCTCCTCCAGCACGCCGCTACTCCGCGACGAGGTCGTCGGGCGGCGCGGCCGCGTCCCGGAAGCTGCGCACCGGCAGCTGGAACTTCGTCACCAGCCGGTCCGCGAAGCTCCAGTCGCCGAGCCGCACGATGCGCACCGGACGGGCACCGCGCCGCAGCCGCACAGTTGCGCCGGCCGGCACCGCGACCGAGCGGCGACCGTCGCAGCTGAGCACGCCGTCGTGCCCGTCACCGGGCAGGGTGATCTCGACGGTCGAAGCGGGGGCGACGACGATCGGACGGGAGAACAGCGCGTGCGCGGCGTTCGGGACGACCAACAGCGCGTCCACGTTCGGCCAGATGATCGGGCCCCCGGCCGAGAACGCGTACGCGGTCGAACCGGTGGGCGTCGAACACAGCACGCCGTCGCAACCGAAGCGCAGCAGCGGCCGACCGTCGACCGCGACACCGACCTCGAGCATGCGCTCGCGGTTGGTGCGTTCCAGGGACGCCTCGTTCAGCGCCCACGCGGTGTGCCGGGTCTCGCCGTCGAAGCACACCTCGGCGTCGACGGTGACCCGCTCCTCGACGTCGTAGGCGCGCTGCACGATCGCGTCCACGGTGTCCGACAGCGCGTGCGGTTCGGCTTCGGCCAGGAAGCCGACGTGGCCGAGGTTGACGCCCAGCATCGGCACGCCGGCGGGGTGCGCGAGCTCGCTGGCGCGCAGGAACGTCCCGTCGCCGCCGAGCACGAGCACGAGCTCGGCGCCCTCGGCGGCCGTCTCCGGAGGCAGCACGGTGACGTCGTCGCCGCCGATCGCCGGGGCCTCGTCGCTGAGCATGCGGACCTCGAAGCCCGCCGAGCGCAGATCTGCGGCGGTGCGCGTCGCGAGAGCCGCGATCTGGTGGCGCGAGGTGTGCGCGACGAGCAGGACCGATCTCACGGCGCCTCCCTCTCCTGTGCGGCAACGACCAACCGGCCGATCTCGTCTGCGTCCAGCGGATGCTGCACCTCACGGCGCAGCCAGAGGAAGAATTCCACGTTGCCGGACGGTCCGGGCAGCGGGCTGCGGCACACGCCGGCGGTCTGCCAGCCGAGCCCAGCGGCCTGCGTCGCCACGTCGCGTACCGCCTCCGCGCGCAACTGCGGATCCCGGACGACGCCCCCGGCGCCGAGGCGTTCCTTGCCCACCTCGAACTGCGGCTTGACCATCGGCAGCAGATCCCCGTCCGGTTCGGTGCACGCGGTCAGCGCGGGCAGCACGAGGGCGAGCGAGATGAAGGACAGGTCGGCGACGGTCAGGCTCGCCGGCCCGCCGATCGCGTCCGGGGTCAGGGTGCGCACGTTGGTGCGGTCGACGACGCTCACCCGTTCGTCGGTCGCGAGCGGCCAGGCGAGCTGGCCGTAGCCGACGTCGACGGCGACCACGTGCGCGGCGCCCGCACGCAGCAGCACGTCGGTGAAGCCGCCGGTCGACGCGCCCGCGTCCAGACAGCGCCGGCCCACGACGTCGATGTCACCGAACGCGGCCAGCGCACCGGCCAGCTTGTGGCCGCCGCGCGAGGCGTACCCGGGGTCGTTGTCGTCCGGACGGACCCGCACGGGCGTGTCCATGTCCACGCCCGTCGCCGGTTTGCTGGCGAGCACGCCGCGGACCTCGACCCGGCCCGCGGCGATCAGTTCGATCGCCTGCTCCCGGGAGCGGGCCAGGCTGCGACGGACGAGTTCCGCGTCGAGCCGCTGGACGCGTCGGGCCACGCCGCTCAGATGCCGTCGATCTCGGCCCGTGCTGCCTGCAGCTGACCATGCACCTGCGCGAAAACCTCGGCGTGCTCGCCGAGCGGCCGCTGGTCCAGCCCGGACAGGGCCGCACGCTCGGCGGCGAAGCGGTCCGGGACCGGTTCGGAGCCCGCCGGCTGCTGCTGGGTGGGCTCGGGCTGCGCTGGCGACGACACGGGCTGCTCCTCTCCACTCGCGCTGGTCGGCACGGCGGCGGCCCGTCCCGCGCGCAGGGCGCCCGCCGCCACCGCAGACGGTACCGCGCCGGACGCTGAGGTAGCGTGTCCCGGCCCAGGGACGGCGGCACGGAAGGACTCGGTTGGTGGCGACGGTAGAGGATTGCGAGCGGGCGCTGCACGCGCTGGCCGAGCGGTTGAGCAACGCCGACGCGGCCGCGCGGGGCCGAGCCGGTTTCGACCGGACGCTGTCGTGCTTGCTGACCGACCCGGACGTCAACTTCGCCGGCCGGCTGCGCACCGGCTCGCTGACCGACATCCGCCAGGTCAGCGCCACCGAGGCCGCCACCGCGAAGGTGCGGCTGCGCATGAGCGGCGACGACCTGATCAAGCTGGTGGCCGGCGAGCTCAAGATGGCCTCGGCCTGGGCCAGCGGCCAGGTGAAGATCGAGGCCGGTGTGCTGGACCTGGTCAAGCTGCGCGCGATCCTGTAGCCGGCCGGCTGGCGACCGGGTTCCGCCCTCAGAGCAGACCGAGCTCGGCGAGCTTGGCCGCGGCGACATCGTCCGCCGGCGTCCACCCCGCCACCGCCGCGTCGCGCTGCCAGGTCGCGGCACACATCGCCCGGAGCGCATCCAGCCCGTCCGTGCTCGCGGACGCGTCCGACCCCGAGCGCAGCAGGCCGGTGCCGTCCTGCTGGACACCGGCCGACCAGCCGCCGCAGGCGAACCCGGCGTCGGTGAGCTCGGGCCGCGGATGCGCGTGCAGCAGGCCGGAGACGTCCGGCGCGAGGTAGTCCGGGCGCAGCCGCTCGGGAGCCGTCAGCAGCTCGGCGGGACTGGTCACCCCGCTCAACACGAGCAGGCTCGCGCACCGGGCCGCGTTCGCCCCCTCGATGTCGGTGTCGAGACGGTCGCCGACCACGATCGGGTTGCGCGCTCCGGAGCGCTCCACCGACTCGCGGTGCATGGTCGGGTCCGGCTTGCCGGTCGACACCGGCTCGACGCCGGTCGCGTGCCGCAGCGCGGCGACCAGCGCCCCGTTGCCCGGCAGCCGGCCGCGCCGCGACGGCACGGTCGGGTCCAGGTTGGTCGCGACCCACGGCACGCCGCGGTTGATCGCCACGGCGCCTTCGGCCAGTTGCCGCCAGGTCAGGTCCGGCGAATAGCCCTGCACCACCGCCGCGACGTCCGGCCGGTCCTGCTCCACCGGCTCCAGCCCCCGCTCGCGCAGCGCCACCAGCAGGCCGACCGTGCCCACGACGAGCACCGAGGCACCGGACGGCAGCAGCTCGGCCAGGTAGTGCGCAGCCGCCTGCGCGGAGGTCGTGACCTCCGCCTGCTGCGCCGGGATGCCCAAGTCGCTCAGGTGCGCGGCCACCACGTCCGGAGTCCGCGCGGCGTTGTTCGTGACGAACGCCAGGCGCATGCCCAGCTCCCGCGCGGCCGCCAACGCCTGCGGCGCACCGGACACCGCCTGCGAACCGAGGTACACCACTCCGTCGAGGTCCAGCAGCGCGACGTCGTAGTGCCGGGCAAGGGGTTCGGCGCAGCCGAGCAGTCCGGCGGTGCTCGCGGAGGTCACCCGTCGAATGATCCCATGCGTCACCGGGTGCGTACGATCGCGTCCCATGACCTCTCGCCCCGGCGGACTGTCGCTGCAACCGTTCCGCGCCCTGCGTCCCGCCGTCGACGGCGACCGGCTGGGCCGCCTGCTGTGCCCGCCGTACGACGTCATCGACCAGGCGGCGCGGGCGGCCCTGCTGGCCGGCGATCCGGAGAACGCGGTGGGCCTGATCCTGCCGCAGGCACCGGACGGCGCGGATCCGTACGCCGACGCCGCGCAGCGGCTCGAGGCCGGCGTGGCCGAGGGTCTGTACGCAGTGGACGATGCGCCCGCGCTGTACGTGTACGAGATGGCCGAGGCCGGCGGGACGACCACGCGCGGTCTGCTGGGCGCGGTGGAGCTGCGCGATCCGGCCGACGGCGTGATCCTGCCGCACGAGAACACGATGGCCGGGCCGGTCGCCGACCGCCTCGCCCTGATGCAGGCGACGCAGGCGAACCTGGAGCCGATCTACCTGGTGTACGACGGCGGTGGCGCGGCGTCGCAGGCGGTCAGCGACGTCAGCGGCCGCGAGCCGATCGCGCAGGCGCGCACGCCGGACGGGATCACGCACCGGCTGTGGGCGCTTACCGACCCCGAGCTGCACGCACGGGTGGCCGAGGACTTGGCCGGCCGGCGCGCGCTGATCGCCGACGGCCATCACCGGTACGCCACGTACCGGCAGCTGCAGGAGCTCTGCCGCGAGCAGCACGGCCCGGGGCCGTGGGACCGCGGCCTCACCCTGCTGGTGGACTCGTCCAGCTACGGCCCGCAGGTGCACGCGATCCACCGCGTGCTGACCGGCGTTGCCCTCGCCGACGTGCTGGAGCGCGCCGGCGCGGTCGCGTCGGTGGCGCCGGTGGACGATCCGGCCGAGGGCCTGGCTCGCGCGGCTGACCTGGACGGCTTCGCGGCGGTGCTGACCGACGGCAGCCGCAGCCTGCTGCTGGCCGACACGGACGGTTCGCTCGCCGCCGCCTCGGTCGTCGCCGGAGGCGTGCCGGCGCTGGCGGAGCTGGACGTGACCGTGCTGCACCGCGGCCTGGTCGGCAGCGTGCTGGGGCTGACGGACTCCGAGGAGCAGGTCGGCTACGCGCACAGCGAGTCCGAGGCAATCGAGGCGGCCCGGGCCTCGGCGGGCACGGCCGTGCTGCTGCGGCCCACACCGGTCGCGGCGGTGGCTGCGGTGGCGGCCGAGGGTGGCCGGATGCCGCGCAAGTCGACCCTGTTCACACCGAAGCCGGCGTCCGGGCTGGTCATGCGTCGCTTTGTCGACGAGGCGCCCGCTGCCGGGACGTGACCCGGGCGGAGACGACCGCCACCTCGTAACGGCTGGCCAGTCCGCCGACGCTCCGCCAGAACCGCCGGCGCAGGCTGCCGCTCACCTCGAGTTCGTCGCCCGGTCGCGCGCGGGCGACGGTCTGCCGGACCCGGGGCTTGCTGGCCGAGCAGTCCAGGCTGTCGACGCGCACGCGATCGCCGTCCGGCCGATCGACGATCAGCCGGAAGACGCTCAGTTCGTCACCGCTGGGCAGGGTGCGCGCAACGGCCTCGGCGGCCAGCCTGCCGCGTAGGTAGACCCGGTTGACGTCACTGCCGTAGGTCATGGATTCGCTCATGCGGACATGGTGGCCGTCCCCGGTGACGACACCGGCCCGATCGCGGCCGCCCTGTGGACGACACGCCGTGCTGTGGACGAGCGACGGAAAGTGTCAGAGCAGGGCTGCGGCCCGGTCGACGGCGTCCGTCTCGCCCTCGGCGTCGATCGCGGCAGCGGCGGCGAACCAGCGGGCGGCCTCCTCCGGCCGGCCGCTCTCCTCGAGCGCGTCGGCGTAGGCGTACCAGAGCCGCAGCGAGCCCGGCTTGGGGCGCTCGGTGTCCAGGCCGCCGCGGGCCAGCACCGCGAGTGCGGCATCGAGCTGCCCCATGTCCCGCCGTGCGCCCGCGACGACGATCAGCAGCTCGGCGCGCGTCTCGGCGTCCAGCTTGCCGACCGCCGGATCGCTCAGCGCGCGCACTGCTTGCGCCGGCCGGCCGAGCGCCCGTTCGCAGTCGGCCAGGATCGGCAACGTGCGGGCGTCGCCGGAGATCCGGCGCGCGGTGCGCAGCTCGGTGATCGCCTCGGCCCATTCGCCCGCGCGGTACGCCGCGATGCCGACGGCCTCGCGCACCGCGGCCACGCGGGCCGCCCGGTTGCGGGCCGCACGGGCATGCTCGAGCGCCTTGCGCGGATCGGACTCCAGCGCCAGACCCGCGCAGACGAGGTGCGCCCCGACGGCGTCGGCGTTCGGCTTGCTGAGGGAGCGGAGCTCGGCGCGGACGGAGCGGTCCAGCAGCGACAGGTCGACGTGGTCCGGCAGCGCCGGCTCGACCGGACGCGGACCGGTCCGCCGCCGCTTCTCGCTGGCTACCGGCGCCGCATCGCGGCGGGGGCCGGCGTCACGGCGCGGACCGGCGTCACGACGGGTGGATGCACCATCCCGGCGCGGGCCCGACTCGCGGCGTGGACCCGCGTCACGACGGGTGGACGCCCCCTGCGGAGCCGCCGACGATCCACGGCGCGGAGCAGCGTCGCGTGCCGAGGAGCTCCGGCCGGACGCGTCCCGGCTCGATGCGGCGTCGCGCCGCGTTCCGCCGGCCCGGCCGCCGGCGCGGTCCCGTCCGCGAGCCTCGCCCGAGCGCGCGTCCTGCTGCCCTCGGCCACGCTGGTTGTGTCCGCGCTGGCTGTGTCCGCCCTGTGCCATTCCTGGTCCATCCCGAAATCCGACTGCTGACGTGCAAGTACCCGTAAACGCACCAAGGGCCGCCCGGCGAACCGGGCGACCCTTGGTCAAGTTGTGTCCGGCGACGTCCTACTCTCCCACGCAGTGGCCCGCGCAGTACCATCGGCGCTGAGAGGCTTAGCTTCCGGGTTCGGGATGGGACCGGGCGTTTCCCTCTCGCTATGGTCGCCGAAACTCTATGGAGATATGGTCCGCACCGCGGACGCGCCGTTACCGGCGCGCGCGGGGACCGTACCTCGGGAACCGCACAGTGGACGCAAAGCAAGAAGTATGTGGCAAGTCCTCGGCCTATTAGTACCGGTCAGCTGCACGTGTTACCACGCTTCCACTTCCGGCCTATCAACCCGGTGGTCTAGCCGGGGGCCTTACTCCATAAAGGATGGGAGATCTCATCTTGAAGCGAGCTTCCCGCTTAGATGCTTTCAGCGGTTATCCCTTCCGAACGTAGCCAACCAGCAGTGCTCCTGGTGGAACAACTGGCACACCAGAGGTTCGTCCGTCCCGGTCCTCTCGTACTAAGGACAGCTCTTCTCAAATCTCCTGCGCGCGCGGCGGATAGGGACCGAACTGTCTCACGACGTTCTAAACCCAGCTCGCGTACCGCTTTAATGGGCGAACAGCCCAACCCTTGGGACCGACTCCAGCCCCAGGATGCGACGAGCCGACATCGAGGTGCCAAACCAT
>DASRSS010000250.1:0-6412 GCA_035656335.1 Jatrophihabitantaceae bacterium
ACCTCGGTGACCTGCTGCTCAGCGGCGTGTCCTACGTCAGCGGCGACAGCAGCGTGGTCGCCACGCCGGACACCATCGAGCCGGGCCAGCTGCTGCAGGTTCGTGCCGAGTTCACCGCCACGCGGAACGTGCCCGGTGCGGGCATCCGCCTCGGCATCCCGGACGGCACCAGCTTCGCCGCCGGCAGCGTGACCGTGGACGGCACGCCGGTCGACGCGTCCGCGGTCGACTCCGCCGTCACCGTGCCGCTGGGCGATTTGGCCTCCGGCGCGCACCACGTGGTGCGCTACGCGGTCAGGGTCGGGGACTCCACGACGGTCGCGTCGCTGTCGGCGCCGGTCTGGCTGGTCGACGCCGGCGGCACCCTGCACGCCGTCGGCAGCGCGACCGTCCCGCTGATCGCGGTGTCTCTGACCGCGCCCGAACACGCCACCGCGGCCACGTTCACGGTCAACGGCACGGCTCCCGCCGGGAACACGGTGACCGTCGTCGACGGCCACGGCGACACGGTCGGCACCGGCAGCGCCGGCCCGGGCGGGCTGTGGCAGGCGCAGGTGACGCTGCCCGACGGCCACCCGGGGCAGACGTACCAGCTCACCGCCGAGTCCGATTACCAGGGCCAACAGCTCACCGACAGCGCGGACGTGATCTTCGACCCGGACTATCTGCTGCCGACGAGCATCGCGGTCGGCCAGCCGGACGGCCGCTTCCACAGCTACAACCCGGCCAACGGCGTCGCGTACTTCACGCTCGTCTACCGCCCGTCGCTGCCGGTGCGCGTGATCGCGCAGTTCACCGACACCAGCCGCATCGAGAACCCGATCGCGTGGGTCGGCGTCAACTGGGCGCCGATGACGTGCGACGCGACGAGCTGCACGGCGGACGTGCCGATCGCGGACGAGTTCGCCGGCGGTTCCGGCGTCGACGTCGACTACAAGGTCAAGCCGATCCTGGCACCGGCCCCGGCTCCCACGCAGCAGCAGGAACTGTCCTCGCTGCCGGGACCGTTCGCCGGCTCGCAGAGCACGACGTCCTCGACGAGCTACGACTACGCCACCGACCAGAGCGGCGCCGGATCCGGGCAGGCGCTGGTGAACGCGGCGCACTCGACCGGGACCGTCGCCATCCCGGGCTCGGGCGTGAACATGGACTACGACGTGTCGGTCGCCGAGAGCGCGCAGCCGGTCGGCGATCCGGTGGACGTGGCCGGCGGCTCGCTGTACGCGTCGCACAGCCAGTCCAAGTCCGGCGACGGCTCGGTGTCCATGCACCTGACGCTGTACGTCCCCGCCGACGAGATCGCCGCGGCGAACGGATCGGTGCGCACCGCGCTGCGCACGCTCGGCATGTCGCGGCTGGCCGCGATGACGCCGGACAGCACCGTGACCAAGGCGCTCGGCGTCGTGCTCGACATCGGGCTGAACCTGCTGCAGGGCGCCGAGGGCTTGATCACCAGCGGCGCGCAGACCGCGTGGGGGCTGATCAAGTCCTTCTACACGCCGCCGAGCAAGTACTACGACCAGCTACACGACCTGCAGGACCAGATCTACGCGGCGACGTGCCTGACGCCCGAGCAGAAGAAGCTGCTGCTCGACGAGGTCGAGGTCGCCGGCGTGCAGGTCACGCTGATCTACGCGATGCAGGCGCTCGCCCCGGTGCCGCTGTTCCTCAGCGGTATCGGCGAGACGTCGACGGTTGCCCTAGCCACGCTGAAGATCGGCCTGGACGAGGTGCTGCAAGGGCTGATCAACTACGCGGTCAGCAACGCCGTCTCGGCGACGTTCGGCGACTGGATGCAGGGCGAGGTCGACGACACGCGCGCCGACGTCGAGAAGGTGCTGCGGGACTCGCGCTGCAAGCCGCCGCCGCCGCGCAACTGCCCGCCCGGCATGACCTGCCCGGCACCGGGACCGGGCGCGACCATCACGCCGATCATCGACCCGAGCGGCATCGTCACCGACGCCACCACCGGTCAACCGCTGGACGGCGTGACCGCGACGATCGAGACCGCGCCGAGCAAGGACGGCCCGTGGACCACATGGAACGCGGCCGACTACGGGCAGACCAACCCGCAGCTCACCGACGCCACCGGAGCGTTCGGATGGGACACACCGATCGGCTGGTACCGCGTCAAGTTCACGAAGGACCGATACGTCACCGGCTACTCGCAGGTGGTGCACGTGCTGCCCGAGTGGACCGGGCTGAACGTCGCGCTGCAGCGCAAGACCGTCAAGCTCGGCGTCACCGTGCAACCGGACCAGCCGGTGTACGGCCAGCCGGTGACGCTCGCCGTCAGCACGACGCCGGCCGAACCCGGCACGACGGTGACGGTGAGCGAGGACGGCACGCAGCTCGGCTCCGGCGTGCTCGACGCGAACGGGACGACCAGCATCACCGTGTCCGGCCTGCACGCCGGGACGCACCAGCTGACCGTGTCCTATCCCGGCGACGCCGAGGACTTCGCGAGCAGCACGACCGTGCCGGTGACGATCGCGCGCGCGGCGACGCGCGTCACCGTCGACCGGATCACCTCGCTCGGCGCCCTGCTGGACTTCCTGTTTCACCGCAGGGTCACCGCGCACCTCGTCCGCGCCGACGACGGCACGCCGATCGCGGGGGAGCAGGTGACGCTGAGCACGCGCCTGGGTGACTTCTGCACCGCGACGACCGACCCGAGCGGCACGATCACCTGCACGGTCCCGCTGCGGATGTTCGGCCAGGTGCTGGCCGGACGCGCCCAGGCGAACTTCGCGGGAACGACCGACTACCTACCGTCGGACTATGGCGTCGAGCACCGTTCTCGTCCGCACGGAAGGGAGTGACCGGTCGCGCTCATCGCGTGGTGGTCACCCGATGAATATTGCGTGATCACGCGCGGGCGAAGTGGGCGACGCCGTCGACGACGGTGCGGGTCAGCCAGCCGCGCTCGACGAGCACGACCAGGTGCGCCATCGTCTCGTTCACGGCGAGCACCTGGTTGAACTCGTCCAGCTCGTCGTAGTGCCGCTCGCGGCGGGTCCAGCCGAGCGCGTTCGCGACCTCGAAGCCGGTCACGGCGCCGCGGTCGACGGCCTCGGCGGTCAGCTGCAGCCGGTGCTCGTGGTGCTCGAGCAGCTCGTCCACCCGGGCGTGCAGTTTCATGCCGGCCGGTCCGTGCGCGGGCAGCAGCGTCGCGTCCGGCAGCTGCTGCATCAGCTGCAGCGAGGTCATGTACTCGCGCAGCGGCGACGGCGGGCGGGTCAGCTCGATGCCGATGGACGGAGTGATGTGCGGCAGCACGTGATCGCCGGCGAACAGCACGTTCGCGTCGACGTCGTGGAAGACGACATGCCCGCGGGTGTGGCCGGGCGTGGAGATCACCCGCAGCGTGCGCGACTTCAGCGGCAGCTCGATCTGGTCGGCCAGCCAGCGGTCCGGGTACTCCCAGTCGGTGAGGTCCCGCTCGCCGTGCCAGCTCGCGAGCAGCTCAGACAGCTTGGTCGCGCCCGCCTCGGCCAGCCGCGCGACGTCCGGGTGGACGGTCACGGTGCGCATCGCGTCCAGGCAGAGCCGCTCTCCCTCGCCGAGCGAGACGGTGCCGCCGAACGCGCGGCGGATCGCGATCGCCTGCGTGTAGTGGTCGCGGTGGATGTGCGTGACCAGGAACTCGCGGATCGAGTCCAGGCCGTAGCCGATCTCGCCCAACGAGCGGGCCAGCAGTTCCTGCGCGTCGCCCATCGCCCAGCCGCCGTCGATGAGCACGACCTGCTCGCCGTCGGCGATCGCGTACACGTTGACCGCCTTGAGGTGGTCGCCGGGCAGCGGCAGCGGGATCCGGTAGACGCCGGGCGCCTCCTCGTGGGCGCCAGGCTGCTCCCAGGCGTGCCGGTCCTGCGCGCGATCGTTCATGCCTGGACGGTATGCGATCGGCGGACGGGTCCCGCGCGCGCCCCGGAATCCGGGGCCTGGCGCGCCGCGTGGCGGGGGTCACAGGGCCGTCGGCTGAGGCCGGTTTGCGTGCCGCCGGAACGGGGGAGTTAGGTTAGCCGTACCTGACCGCGAGCCTTGGGAAGTTCTCCGTGTCCCTGTCCACCACGCTGCTGCTGGGCTTCATCGCCGGCGTCACGATCGTGCTCGGCCTGCCGATCGGCCGGCTGCAGCGCCCCGCCCCGGGCCTGCGGGTCTTCCTCAACGCGACCGCCGTCGGCGTGCTGCTGTTCCTGTTCTGGGACGTCAGCTCCGCCGCGTGGGAGCCGATCGACTCGGCGCTGTCCGCGGTGCACGACAACACCGGCGGCCTCGGCCCGGTGTTCGGCTACGGCTCGCTGTTCGCCGGCGGCCTGGCGGTCGGCCTGCTCGGGCTGGTCGGCTACGACCGGTACTTGGCGCGGGTCGCGCGCAACACCGGCCGCGGCGGGCCCGGCGCGATGGCGGCCACCGAGCGGCCCGCGCGCCGCGGGGGCGTGGCGTCCTGGTCGGCCGCGCGCCGGCTGTCGCTGCTGATCGCGGTCGGCATCGGGCTGCACAACTTCGCCGAGGGGCTCGCGATCGGGCAGGCCGCGGCCAGCAGCGAGATCGCGCTGGCCACCGTCCTGGTGATCGGCTTCGCCCTGCACAACGCGACCGAGGGCTTCGGCATCGTCGCGCCGCTGGCCGCCGAGAGCGCGGTGGAGGACGCGGCCGGCGCGGCGCCCGCGCGGCCGAGCTGGGGCTTCCTGCTCTCGATGGCCGCGATCGGCGGCGGGCCGACGTTCGTCGGCACGGCGGTCGGGCACAGCTTCACGTCCGAACCGGTGAGCGTGGTGTTCCTGACCCTCGCGGCCGGCTCCATCGTCTACGTCATCGCGCAGCTGCTCGGCGTGGCCGCGCGGGCCCGCCGGGCCGACCTGGTCGCGTACGGCCTGCTGCTCGGCATCCTGGCCGGCTTCATCACCGACGCGATCGTGTCCGCCGGCGGCGCCTGACTCCGGTTCGCGGGGCGGCCGCTCCCGTACCCTGATGGCCATGTGCGGAATCGTCGGTTACGTCGGGCCCCGGTCGGCGCTGGACGTGGTCGTCGAGGGGCTGCGGCGGCTCGAGTACCGCGGCTACGACTCCGCGGGCGTCGCCGTCATCGATGCCGACGGGTCGCTGCAGACGGCCAAGAAGGCCGGCCGGATCGAGAACCTGGACAAGGAGCTGGCCGCCCGGCATCTCGCCGGATCGACCGGCATGGGCCACACCCGCTGGGCCACCCACGGCGCGCCCAACGACCGCAACGCGCACCCGCACACCGACGCGTCCGGACGGATTGCCGTCGTCCACAACGGGATCATCGAGAACTTCAGCGAGCTGCGCACGGAGCTGGAGGCCGCCGGTGTCGAGTTCGCCAGCGAAACCGACACCGAGACGGTCGCGCACCTGGTCGCCGCCACGCTCGACGCGGACCCGGAGCTGACGCTCGCCGGCGCCGTCCAGGCCGTCTGCCGGCGGCTGGTCGGCTCGTTCACGCTCGTGCTGCTCGACGCGCGGCAGCCGGACGTCGTCGTGGCCGCGCGGCGCAACTCGCCGCTCGTGGTCGGCATCGGCGACGGCGAGATGTTCCTGGGCAGCGACGTCGCCGCGTTCATCGAGTTCACCCACGACGCCGTCGAGCTGGGCCAGGACCAGGTCGTCGAGATCCGCCGCGACGGCTACGCGATCAGCTGCTTCGACGGATCGTCCGCCGAGGGCCACCCGTTCCACGTCGACTGGGACCTCGCCGCCGCCGAGAAGGGCGGCTACGACTACTTCATGCTCAAGGAGATCCACGAGCAGCCCGGCGCCGTCGCCGACACGTTGCGCGGCCACCTGGTCGACGGGCGCATCGTCCTGGACGAGCAGCGCATGGACACCCAGGACCTGCGCGAGATCGACAAGGTGTTCATCGTCGCGTGCGGCACCGCGTACCACTCCGGGCTGATCGGCAAGCAGGCCATCGAGCACTGGACGCGGGTGCCGGTCGAGGTGGAGATGGCCTCGGAGTTCCGCTACCGCGACCCGGTCCTCGACCGGCAGACCCTGGTCGTCGCGATCAGCCAGTCCGGCGAGACTGCGGACACCCTCGAGGCGGTCCGCTACGCGCGCGCACAGGGCGCGCCGGTGCTCGCGATCTGCAACACCAACGGCGCGCAGATCCCGCGCGAGTCCGACGCCGTGCTCTACACGCACGCCGGGCCGGAGATCGGGGTGGCCGCGACGAAGACGTTCCTCGCGCAGATCGCCGCGGTCGAGCTGGTCGGCCTCGCGCTCGCGCAGGCGCGCGGCACGAAGTACGGCGACGAGGTGCAGCGCGTGTACGCCGCGCTCGCCGCGATGCCGGACGAGATCGGCAAGGTACTCGAGGTCCTCGAACCGGTGCGCGCGCTCGCGCGCGAGATCGCGTCCGCCAAGGCCGTGCTCTTCCTGGGTCGGC
>DASRSS010000251.1:0-10062 GCA_035656335.1 Jatrophihabitantaceae bacterium
GAGGAGTTCGGTCCGGACGCGCTCACGGCGCAGATCGCGCAGGTGGCCGGCGTCCCGCGCACCCACGTCTACCGGCACTTCGACGGCAAGCAGGCGCTGGACCTGGCGGTGTCGCGGCACGTGGCCGGCGAGCTCGGTGACCGGATCCGCGCGGGGCTGACCGCCCCGGGTTCGCCGCGGCAGATCATCGCCGGATCGATCGAGGCGCACCTGTCCTGGATCGAGCAGCACCCGAACCTGTACCGGTTCCTCGCGCAGCACTCGTACGCGGTCGCGGCGACCGGCACCCCGTCCGTCGACGACGCGAAGGCCGTCTTCGCGACGGAGCTGACCGCGTTGCTGCAGAGCTACATGCGGGTGTTCGGGCTGGACCCGAGCCCGGCCGAGCGCGTGGTTGTCGGCGTGGTCGGGATGGTCGACGCGACCGCCGCCTGGTGGCTGGAGCACCGGGACGCCGGCACGCGCGACGAGCTGACCGCCGCGCTGACCGACGAGGTCTGGGTGGTTATCGAATCGACCGCCCGCTCGCTCGGGCTCAGCCTCGACCCGGACGCGAAGCTCCCGACGACGTCCGGCTGAGCCGCGCGTTCAGGTGCGGCGCGTACGGCTGCCCGGCCGGCGCCAGCTCGCTGACGTAGACCAGCTCCTCGCCGACGATCGCGTACAGCCGGCGCTCGCCGTCCACCTCGCGCGCCGACGGTGTCGGCACCGCCGAGATCGAGTGGACGTCCCAGCGCTGGTCACCGGCCACGCCGACGAACTGCATCGCCTGCCCGGTGTTGGACGCGAGCACGACCTCGATGTCGTCCTGCCCCGGGCCGGGCCGCCAGAATCCGGTCTCCCGCCAGGCCTGCCGCAACACCGCTCCGGCGGCGTCCGTGAGCCAGGACCGGGCCTCGTACGCGAGGAACGGCCGGCCGTCGTGGACGAAACTGATTTGCTGCCCGTAGCTGAACTCGGCGCCGGTCGACGCGACGACGCCGGTTCCCGTGCCGCGCCACATCCCGACCAGCGGCAGCAGCGCCAGCAACGAGTCATGCACCGGCATCCCCGCCCGCAGATCCGCCGTATCAGGCACAGGATCGTTTTCAATCATCAAAGGTGATTACCACGCGATGAGCTCCCCCGCAGGCGGGGGGACCCCCAGCGCGAAGAGCCCGCGCGCCGCGCGACGAAGGAGCTTGCGGCTCGGATCGCGCGATCCGGCCTGTTCTTTGGGCCGGTCGAAGAGCCGATCCGGCGCGGATAGGTCAGCTCTGTCCGGCGAAGAGCTTGAAGAGGATGTAGAGCGACATCAGGCCGATCCCGATGAAGGTCACGATCAGGATGACGAGGTAGGCCGCTTCCATGCCAGAGAGAATATCGCTATGACCGCGCCGTCCGTACGCCCGCTCGTCGTGAAGTGCACCGCAGGGGCGGACGATCCGGAGCGATGTTCGCAGGCGTTCACGACGGCCGCGACGGCGCTGGCGGCCGGCGCGCAGGTGTCGCTGTGGCTGACGGGCGAGGCGGCGTGGCTGGCCGTGCCGGGCCGCGCGGAGCAGTTCGAGCTGCCACATTCGGCGGCCTTAGCGGACCTGCGCGACGCCGTCCTGGGCGCGGGCGCGCTGACGGTGTGCACGCAGTGTGCCGCGCGGCGTGGGATCACCGAGGCGGACCTGGTGGCCGGGGCGCGCATCGCGGGCAGCGCATCGTTCGTGGCCGAGATCCTGGCCCCGGACGTCCAGGCGCTGGTCTATTGACGGTTGGCCCCGTAGCAGGGGCGACACGCGGTCGGAGCGCCTGCTACGGGGCCAAGTGTCAGCTCAGCTGGAGCGGGACCTCGATCAGGCCGGGCTCCAGCGCGTGGACCTGCTTGCGGACTGAGCCGTCCCGGTGCAGGACGGACAGCGTCCAGGCACCGGGCGCCGCGAAGAACCGGAAGTCGCCGGGCGCGGACGTGACGACCTCGGCGACGAACTCCTCGGACGCGTCGAGCAGCCGCACGTAGGCACCCGGCACCGGGGCGTCACCGGCGGAGACGACGCCGAAGATCACGGTCTCCTTGGTCAGGTCCACGCTGGCCGGCAGCGTCGGCGTCTGGGCGGGCGCACCACACATGACTTCGCTACTCCTGGTTCTTCGGTACCACAGGTTCTTACGGGGTCCCCGACGAGTTTCTGAGCGTTCTTTGCGAAGAAACTCGGTGGGGGAATCAGACGTCGCGCTCGACCGGGACGCCCACCAGCGAGCCGTACTCAGTCCACGAGCCGTCGTAGTTCTTGACGTTCTTCAGGCCGAGCAGCTCGCGCAGCGCGAACCAGGTGTGGCTGGAACGCTCGCCGATGCGGCAGTAGGCGATCGTGTCCTTGGAGTCGTCGACGCCGGCGTACAGCTCGCGCAGCTCCTCGTCCGACTTGAACGTGCCGTCCTCGTTGGCCGCCTTGCTCCACGGGACGTTCACCGCGCCGGGGACGTGACCGGCCACGTACGGCTGCTCCTGGGGCAGGTGCGCCGGCGCGAACAGCTTGCCGCTGAACTCGTCGGGCGAGCGCACGTCGACCAGGTTCTGCTTGCCGATCGCGGCCACGACCTCGTCGCGGAACGCGCGGATCGAGGTGTCCGGCTCCTGGGCGGTGTACTGCGTGGCCGGACGCGACACGGTGTCCTTCGACAGCTCGCGGCCGTCGAGCTCCCACTTCTTGCGTCCGCCGTCGAGCAGCTTGACGTTCTGGTGGCCGTACAGCTTGAAGTACCAGTACGCGTAGGCCGCGAACCAGTTGTTGTTGCCGCCGTAGAGGATGACGGTGTCGTCGTTGCCGATCCCCTTGGCCGACAGCAGCTTCTCGAACTGCTCCTTGTTGACGAAGTCGCGGCGGACCGGGTCCTGCAGGTCGGTCTTCCAGTCGAGCTTGACGGCGCCGGCGAGGTGACCGCCGTCGTAGGCGGCGGTGTCCTCGTCGACCTCGACGAACACGACGCCGGGGGTGTTCAGGTTCTGCTCGGCCCAATCGGCCGAGACCAGCACATCAGCGCGGGCCATGGTTTCTCCTTGCGAAGGGAAGTGAACAGGTCGGATTGCGAGCGCCCTACGCGGCGCGGACGGTTCGTCCATGCGCGGGCAGTCGGCGCGGTCGGGGGCGTTCAGGCGCCGGCGGGACGGCGGCACCGACACAGGCAGCTGCCCACGCGGCACAGGTCGACCGCGCGGCGGGACGTGAGCCGGGCGCTCACGGCGAACAGCGGGATGCCCATACCGACCACCCTAGCCCGCGGCCGAGGGCGTCCGCCAACGCGACCACGATTCAGTACGCGGGATCACTGTCCCGGTATTCGGGACGGCGGCCGTCGCCGTCGATCGCGCGGAACACGACGGCGGACGCGGAGACGTGCACGACCAGGCCGGCGTCGCTCGGCTCGAGGTGGTCGATGTGCAGGCCCCAGGGCAGGTTCGGCAGCCCGATGGCGACGTTCAGCCGCGGCATCAGCTGGCGCAGCAGCAGCGTCGTCACGCTCAGCCCCGCGACCGACAGCTCGCTGACCCGCAGCCAGACCGTGTTGCCGTCGACGAGCAGGCCGGCCCGGCCGCGCACCGTCCCCCGCAAGCGGGAGGTGCCCCCAGCCAGCTGGCTGAAGCCGGGGACGGGCAGCGCCGCGCCCGCGTACAACCGGCCGCGCTCGAACGACAGCGTCAGCCCGGGCACCCGGCTCACCCGCGCCAGCTCCCCGTACGGAATCAGCAGGCGGCCGGCGACGTGTTCGCACGCGACCTCCTGGGTCCGTCGGCCGAGCAGTTCGCGCGGCGGCAGCAGCACGTTGGACAGCCGCGCGTTGAGCGTCGCGCCGGAGATCTCGCCGACCTGCAGGCCTCCGCCGGCGACCTCGACGTCCCGGTACCGCCCGCGCAGCGCCTGCGTCAGGAACGGCGTCTCGTGCACGCGGACGGTGGGCGGCCCGCCGAACGGCTCGGCGAGATAGGCGGACGCGGCCCGCTCGGCGAGCGTCGCGATGCTGCGGTCGGCGAGCCCGATGCCGACCGCGATGGACGCGAGAACCGCGACGACGACGAGCGCGATCAGCATCGGCGCGATCGCTCGGCGACACCCAGCAGCTCAGCCACGGATCGCCAGACACAGCAGGAACGCGATGGGCGACAGCACGGCGAGCGGGACCAGCGCGCCGAGCACCGGGCGCATCCGCTGCCCGACCCGCGAACCGGGCACCGGCGTGCTGTGTTCGACGAATCCGATCCCGACCGCGAACAGCCCGATCAGCGCGCCGAGCGCGGCGCCGAGGAACGCGCCCCGCCCGCCGTGCAGCTCGACGAGGTCGTTGGACTGCAGCATCAGGTAGCCGATGGAGCCGCCCAGCCCCGCGGACGCGGCGACGGCGAGCAGCCCGCGCGGCACGGCCGGGTCGAAGCGCGGCGCGGGGTAGACGAGGTCGACCAGGCACCCGATCACGAGCGCGCCGGCAGCAACGACCACGACGCCGGACACGACCTGGCCGCCGAGATCGCGTCCGAACTCGTGCCGCAATTGCAGCAGCGCGGGCAGGGCGGTCTCGGCGAGCACGAGCACCGCGATCGACCCGAGGGACTCGACGATGCGGGTGCGCGCGGCCCCGCGCGTCAGCTGGTGGACGAACATGACGGGCACCGCTAGGGCGAACACGATCAGCTCGGTACCCAGCCGGCTGGCCGGCCAGACCGACACGCATACGTCGCTGCCGGCGGCGGCGAGTGCCGCGATCACCAGTGCGCCGCGGCGTCCCGGCAGTCGCGTTCCGTAGCTCCAGGCGAACCCGAGCAGGGCTTGCGCGGCGGCGGTGGCGACGAGCAGCGCGGTCGCGCCGACGCGCGCCGTGACGGCCAAGGCGGCGCCGAGGAGGACGGCCACGGCGAGCGAGCCGGTCAGGTCCAGCTCGCGCTGCTCCGGCTCGTCCAGCCCGGCGCCCGCGCCCGCGACGTCACTCACGCGAGCCATCGTCGCAGACGCCCCGCCGGGCTCCCCGCACTGCGGCCGCCACCCAGTCTGCGATCCGGGCGAGCAGCTCGGGCGTGGTGGCTGTCTCCGCGTGGCCCATCCCCGGCTCGAGCCAGTGGTCGGCGTCCGGCGTGGCCGCGGCCAGCGCCTCGAAGTGCCCGACCGGGAAGTAGTGGTCGGCCTCGCCGTGCACGATCAGCAGCGGGGTCGGCGCGATCGAGCCGGCGACCTCGGCCGGCGCCTCGGGCAGTTTGGCGTCCCACGCCGCGCCCGCGATCCGTGTCCGCCGCGCCACCCGCGTCGCGAGCCGACCGGTGCGCGTCTCGCACATCCAGTGCACGATCCGCATCGGACGCGTCCCGCGCTCGAACCAGCGTCCCGGCGAGCTGACCGCGACGACCGCGTCCGCCTCGCCGCCGAGTCCGGCGTAGCGCAGCACCGCGGAACCGCCCATCGACCAGCCCAGCACCGCGACCCGCTCGTAGCCCCGCGCGCGCATCCAGTCCACGGCGGCCGCGACGTCCAGGCGCTCGTCCGCCCCCGCCGTGCACAGCCCGCCGCTGCGCCCGTGCCCGCGCATGTCCGGCGCGATCACCCCGAAGCCGCGCTCGCGCAGCGCGACGCAGATCGCGCGCACGTGCGGCTTGCTGGCCGAGCCGGTGAACCCGTGCGCGACGACGCAGCCGAGATCGCGGATCCCCGAGTCCCAGTGCAGCGCCGACAGCACGACACCGTCGGCCGTGGTCAGCTCGACGCGAATGGATGCGGGCACAACCGGTATTCTCTCGGGTACCACTGTTCCACGGGCAATGCGGCCTCTGGCACTTCCGCACGTCCGTCAGGAGGCCCGGGTGGACCTGATCCTTCTCACCACGGCGAGTCAGCCGACCACCGAGGTGTTGCCCGCGCTCGGCCTGCTCGCGCACCGCGTCACCGTCCTACCGCTCGACGTCGGCGCGCTCATCGACCGCAGCACCGGAGACGTCCTGCTGGTCGACGCCCGCCGCGATCTCGCCGCCGCCCGGACGTTCACCCGGATCCTGTCCGCCAGTGATCTCGGCGTGCCGGTCGTCGCGGTGCTCACCGAGGGCGGACTGATCGCGGTGTCGGCAGAGTGGGCCGTCGACGACTTCGTCCTCGACACCGCCGGCCCGGCCGAGCTCGACGCGCGCTTGCGGCTGGTACTGGAACGGCACGCGGTGGGCACCGCGGCCGAGGCCGAACACCTCGTCGTCGGCGACCTCACCATCGAGGAGGGGACGTACACGGCGCGGCTGTCGGGGACGGCGCTGGACCTGACCTACAAGGAGTTCGAGCTGCTGAAGTTCCTGGCGCAGCATCCGGGCCGCGTGTTCAGCCGCGCGCACCTCGTCCAGGAGGTCTGGGGCTACGACTACTTCGGCGGTACGCGGACGGTAGACGTGCACGTGCGACGGCTGCGCGCGAAGCTCGGCCCCGAGCACGAGGCGATGATCGGGACGGTGCGCAACGTCGGCTACAAGTTCGTCCGGCCCGCCGACGGCACGCGACGCGACCACGAGTCGGCCGAGCGGGGCGCTACCGTCGGTGAATGATCCTCGAGCGCGCTGACGAGCTCTCTGCAGATCAACAGGACGAGGTCCGCACGCTCGCCGCGGCCATCGCGGTTAAGGCGGGCGCGCCGCCGTTGAACGACGAGAGCCTGCTGCGTCTCGGCGAGCGGGCACCCGGGCTCGTGCACCTGTCACTGCGCGCGGACGGCGACCTCGTCGGGTACGCGCAGCTGGAGAACGGCGTGGCCGAGCTGGCCGTTCCGCGCGAGGAGGGACCGCAACTGCTAGACGCGGTCGAGGCCGCCGCCGGCGACGCGTTGACGGTGTGGACGCACGGCGTCCGCAGTCCGGTCATGCTGCTGCTCGACTCGCGCGGCTACCGGCGCACCCGGCTGCTGCACCAGCTGCGCAGGCCGCTGACCGACCTTCCGCCGGAGAACCCGCTGCCCGAAGGCGTCACCGTCCGGCCGTTCCGGGTGGGCGCAGACGAGGACGCGTGGCTGCGCACGAACGCGGCCGCGTTCGCCACCCATCCGGAGCAGGGTGGCTGGACGCGCGCCGATCTCGAGTCGCGCGAGGCCGAGCCGTGGTTCGATCCGGCCGGATTTTTCCTTGCGTGGCAAGGGGAAACGCTGCTCGGCTTCCATTGGACGAAGATCCACCCGGACGGCGCCGGCGAGGTGTACGTGCTCGGCGTCGACCCGTCCGCGCAGGGCATGCACCTCGGCGGCGCGCTGCTCGGCATCGGGTTGCGGCACCTCGCCGAGCGCGGTTGCCCGCACGTCCTGCTCTACGTGGACGACTCGAACGTCGCGGCTGTCCGGCTCTACGAGAGGGACGGATTCACCCGGCACGACCTGGATGCGCAGTGGACGAAACCGTCCTCCGCCCCGTCGCTATGAAGACGGTGCGGCGGGCGACCGAAACCGCGTGGTCGGCGTACCGCTCGTAGTTGCGCCCGACCAGGGTGACATCGATCGCCGCCTCGCGTCCGTGCGTCCACGTCGGTGAGAGCACGACCGTGAACAGCTTGCGCAGCAAGGCGTCCATCGCGTCGTCCTCCTCCTCGATCGCCTGGGCGAGCGCGACGTCACGGCCGGCCACCACGTCGGCGACCTTGGTTACCAGCGAGTGCGCGACCTCGGCCATGAGCCCGATGACCGGCCGGGCCTCGGCGGGCACCGCGAGTTCGGGATAGCGCAGCCGTGCTGTCTTGGCGATGTGGTGGGCCAGATCGCCCATCCGTTCCAGCTCGCCGGCCAGGTGCGTCGTCGCGATCAGCATGCGCAGGTCGGTCGCAACCGGCTGCTGCTGCGCGATCAGGGTGAACGCCCGGTCCTCGAGCTCGACGCGCAGCGCGTCGATCCGGTCGTCGTCCCCGATCACCTGTTCGGCAAGGGCCAGGTCCGCGTCGAGCAGCGCGTTGGTGGCGCGCTGCATCGCAACGGAGACCAGGTTGATCATGTCGAGGACGCGGTTGCCGGTGTCCTCGAGTTCGTCGTGGAAGTTGTCGCGCACGGGTTCCGCCTGTTCGGGTGGTTGGGGACGGCAGGTCAGCCGAAGCGACCGGAGATGTAGTCCTCGGTTCGCTTGTCGGTCGGGTTCGAGAAGATCGTTTCGGTGTCGTCCATCTCGACGAGCTCACCGGGCTGGGCGACGCCGGCCAGGTTGAAGAATGCGGTGCGGTCCGAGACGCGCGCCGCCTGCTGCATGTTGTGCGTGACGATCACGATCGTGTAGGTCTGCTTGAGCTTCGTGATCAGGTCCTCGATGGCGAGGGTGGAGATCGGGTCCAGCGCCGAGCACGGTTCGTCCATCAGGAGCACCTCCGGCTCGACCGCGATCGCCCGCGCGATGCACAGCCGCTGCTGCTGCCCACCGGACAGTCCCGCGCCGGGCTTCTTGAGCCGACCGCGCACCTCGTCCCAGAGGTTCGCCGAGACGAGCGCGCGCTCCACGGCGGTGTCCAGCTCGTTCCGGCTGACGCGCCGGCCCTGCAGCTTGATTCCGGCCGCGACGTTGTCGTAGATCGACATCGTCGGGAACGGGTTGGGGCGCTGGAACACCATGCCGATGGTGCGACGGACGTCGACCGGATCGATCGCGCGCCCGTAGATGTCCTCGCCATCGAGCAGGACGTCCCCGCTGATGCGCGCGCCGGGCACGACCTCGTGCATGCGGTTCAGCGCGCGCAGCACGGTCGACTTGCCGCAGCCGGACGGGCCGATGAACGCGGTGACCGACCGCGGCGCGATGGTGAGGTTCACCCCGCGGACGGCCTGGAACTTGCCGTAGTAGATGTCGACGTTCTTGACGTCGATCTGCTTTGCCATGACAGCTCTCCTCAGCCGGTCTTGCGCAGGCGCCCCACGAGCCGGGCGACGAGATTCAGGAACATCACGATGAGCACGAGCGTGAGGGCGGCGCCCCACACCCGGTCGACCGCGAAGTTGTGGACGAGATGCGGCTTGCCGTCGGTGCCGAGAACGTAGGTCCCGCCGCTGGTCAGGTTCACCCGCTCGGCGTTGATCATCCCGGGCAGTGCTGCCTGCGGGCCGTGGAACAAATCTCCGTTGATGCTCGGTGAGTAGCCGACCAGCACGAGCAGCGGCGCGGTCTCGCCGGCCACGCGGGCGATGCCGAGCACCACACCGGTGACGATGCCGGTGAACGCGGTCGGCAGCACGACCCGCAGGATCGTGCGCCACCGCGGCACGCCCAGTGCGTACGACGCCTCGCGCAGTTCGTCGGGTACAAGGCGCAGCATCTGCTCGCTGGCACGCACGACAACGGGGATCATCAGCAGCACCAGCGCCATCGACACCAGCCAACCGGCGCGGTGGCCGCCGAGCGTGCCGATGAACACCGCGTAGACGAACACCGCCGCGACGATGGACGGCAGCCCGGTCAGCACGTCCACCACGAACGTCGTCGCGCGCGCCAGCCGACCGCGTCCGTACTCGACGAGGTAGATCGCCACCAGCAGCGAGATCGGTACGGCGATCACGGCACACAGGCCGACCTGCCCGAACGTGCCGAGGATCGCGTGGTACGCGCCACCCCCTGGATCGGTGAACGTCAGGTTCCGCTGGCTGTGCGTGAACCAGCCGTTGCGGGTGATCGCGTACAGGCCCTTGCTGACCACCGTCCAGAGCAGCCACACGAGCGGCACCAGGGCGATCAGGAACGACAGCGTGATCAGCACGGTCGCGAGATGGTTCTTCAACCGGCGCGACCGCCCGGCCGACGCGTCCGCCAGCGTGCGCGGCGGCGCGGAGACCTGCGGCTGCAGCGTCGAGGCCGTCATCGCGCCGCCGCCACTCCGCGCGCGGCGATCCAGCGCGCGATCGCGTTCACCACGAACGTCAGGACGAACAGCACCAGGCCCGCCGCGATGTACGCGCCGGTCTGCGTCGGCCCGTTCGCCTCCTGCATGTTCGCGCCGATCAGCGACGCGAACGTCTGGCCACCGTCGAAGATGGAGAAGCTGAACGGCGCGCTCGCCGCCGGCTTGGTCAGGATGAGCAGGACGGCGATCGTCTCGCCGAGCGCGCGGCCGAGGCCGA
>DASRSS010000252.1:0-2678 GCA_035656335.1 Jatrophihabitantaceae bacterium
GCGTTCGTCGAGCACGGCCTGCAGGCGCACGAGTTCGACGTGCTCTCGGTGCTGCGCCGCAGCGGGGAGCCGTTCGAGCTGACCGCGGGCGAGCTGGCCGCGCGCACGCACGTCACGTCCGGCACGATGACCAGCCGGCTGGACCGGCTCAGCGGCCGCGGCTTCGTCACCCGCCGACCCGACCCCGCCGACGGACGAATCGTGCGCGTCCGGCTGACCGTGGACGGCCGCCGGCACGTCGACGACGCGTTCGCCGCGCTGCTGTCCAGCGAGCGCGAACTGCTCAGCGTGCTGGACCGTCCCGAACGCACCGCACTCGCCGACTCGCTGCGCGCGCTGCTGCTCGCGATCACCGCTGAAAGTGACCGCGCGGACAGCTGAGTGGCCGCCCGGGTCTGACGTCCTCCCCGGCTAGGCTGAGCCACACTTGAAGCACCTGACGACCGCTGCTCGTGGCGCGTAGAAGGGGTCACCATCAGCGACAACCAGTCCGCCCGCCCCGCTGCTGCCACCGCGCAGCCGACGGGGATCTCGGCACCCGCCGCGATCCGGGGCGTCATGCGCACCCGCGCCTTCCGGCGGCTCTGGTACACCACCGCGCTGTCCAGCCTCGGCGACTGGCTCGGCCTGCTCGCCACCACCGCGCTCGCCACCTCGCTCGAGCAGGGCTACTCGGCGAAGAACTACGCGCTGGGCGGCGTGCTGGTCGTCCGGTTGCTGCCGGCGATCGTCCTCGGCCCGCTCGCCGGCGCGTTCGCCGACCGCTTCGACCGGCGCCGCACGATGATCGTCGGGGACGCCGTGCGCTTCGTGCTGTTCCTGAGCATCCCACTGGCGCACCTGGTCGTCTCGCGTGACCGCACGCTCGCCTGGCTGCTGATCGCCACGTTCTTGATCGAGTGCGTCAGCCTGTTCTGGATGCCGGCCAAGGACGCGTCGGTGCCGAACCTCGTGCGCCGCGACCAGATCGAGGCGGCCAACCAGCTCAGCCTGGTGACGACGTACGGGCTGACGCCGGTCATCGGCGCGGGACTGTTCTCCGTGCTCTCGGTGATCACGACCGCGCTCGCCGGACACCTGGACTTCTTCCGCACCCAGCCGGTCAACCTCGCGCTGTACTTCAACGCAGGGACGTTCCTGTTCGGCGCGATCATCGTGCTGTTCATCCCGGAGATCAGCGGGCATCGCGAGGGCAGGCAGGAGCGTGGCGAACAGCCGGGCATCCTGGCGCTGCTGCGTGAAGGCGCGACGTTCATCCGGTCCTCGCGCCTGATCGGCGGCCTGATCATCGGGCTCGTCGGCGCGTTCGTCGCCGCGGGCGCGGTGATCGGAGCGGGCAAGATCTTCGTGACGAGCCTGGGCGGCGGCGACGCTGCGTACGGCGTGCTGTTCGGAGCGGTGTTCGTCGGCCTCGGCTCCGGCATGGCGTTCGGGCCGCGCATCGCCCGCGAGATGTCCCGCCGGCGCGTGTTCGGGTTGGCGATCGTCTTCGCCGCCGCGTGCCTGATGCTCGCCGCGGTCATGCCACAGGTCGCGCTCGCGGTGATCTTCGTGATCGGCCTCGGCTTCGGTGCCGGTGTCGCCTACCTCGCCGGCAACACGCTGATGGGCACCGACATCGATGACGAGATGCGCGGCCGGGTGTTCGCGCTGCTGCAGTCGCTGATCCGCGTCGTGCTCATCCTCGCCCTGGCCGCGGTGCCGTTCGCCGTTGCCCAGGTGGGCCGCGAGACGCTGCACTTCGGGCACGTCCGCTACGTCATCGACGGCACCCGGATCGTGCTGTTCGGCGGCGGCGTCTTCGCGCTGCTCGCCGGACTGCTCGCCTACCGGCGCCTGGACGAGCGCGAACAGGTCGCTGTGTGGCGCGACCTGAAGTCCGCGCTGCGCGGCGACAACTCGGAGCGGCGCCGGATGCGCAGCGGCGGGGTGTTCGTCGCGTTCGAGGGCGGCGAGGGGTCGGGCAAGTCCACGCAGGTCGAGCTGCTCGCGGGACGGCTGCGCGCGTCCGGCCGCGACGTCGTCGTCACGCACGAGCCCGGTGCGACGCCGGTCGGCGAGCGGATCCGCGAGCTGGTGCTGCACGACGAGCAGCGGTTGACGCCGCGGGCCGAGGCGCTGTTGTTCGCGGCCGACCGCGCACACCACGTCGACACCGTGATCAAGCCAGCGCTCGAGTGCGGCGAGGTCGTGATCACCGACCGGTTCGTTGACTCCTCGCTGGCGTACCAGGGCGTCGGCCGGCAGCTGCCCATCGAGGAGGTGCGCCGGATCTCGCGGTGGGCGACCGGCGGGCTGCGTCCGGACCTGACCGTGCTGCTCGACCTGCCCGCGACCGAGGGGTTGGCGCGCATGCACGGGCGCGGCGCCGCGGACAAGCTGGAGCAGGAGTCGATCGCGTTCCACGAGCGGGTGCGCGAGGCGTTCCGGATGCTCGCCGAATCCGACCCGCGGCGCTATCTGGTCGTCGACGCGCGGCAGCCGTCCGCGCAGATCGCCGAACAGGTGCACGCCGCAGTCGCCGGTCTGCTCCAACCACGCCGCGTGCTGCGCCGGACCGAGCAGCTGCAGGGTGAACACGTGGGTACGACGCCATGACCGTCTGGGACGCGCTGATCGGGCAGGACGACGCGGTGTCCGTGCTGCGGGCCTCGGCGCGCGCGTCGGCGGACCTCGTC
>DASRSS010000253.1:0-4954 GCA_035656335.1 Jatrophihabitantaceae bacterium
TACTCGCCGTCCGGTGCGGCGGTGCCGTCGGTCTCCTTGCCGTCCCAGTTGATCAACGCGCCGTACGGCTCAATCGAGGCCTGGTCGGCGGTCATCGGCGCGTCCGTGAGCAGGTCGGCGACGGTCTTGCCGGACGAGTCCGTCAGCGTCACCGTGGCCGTTGCCGCGACGGACGATTCGACGCCGGTCTCGAGCCAGTAGCCGGATGCCGCGTGCTCGCCGGCGACGCTCGGCATCTGGGTGTAGATCCACTGGTCGCTCGGCAGGATGAACTCCGGGCTGGCGCCGTCGGCCGTCGCCGGCAGCGTGCCGGGAACTTGCAGCACCACGGCGGCGACCGCGACGAACACGGCGGCGAGCCGGATGCGGCGTCGGGCGGTGCGCCCGTGGCTCGAGTCGGTGCGGTGCCGGGCGGACGGTCGGCGGCTTGTCATGTGGGTTCTCCCGGCAGGTCCGACGTGGGAATGACGCGGAACTGGTCGGCCTTGATCAGCGCGACCAGCTCCTGCACGTCGTGCACCGTGCTGACCTCGCCGGAGCGCACCGTCTCGAGCTCGCCGACGATGCGGCCGTCGGCGGCCTGGGACGGCACCAGGCGCAGGACATAGGACACGAGCACGGTCGCGGACAGTAGGTCCGCGCCGTATCACCTGCGTGTCTGTTGCGTTTCACCGCGGACGAACCGCGACGTTCGCCGCGCCTGGTGATCAAGGCCGCCGTTCCGGCCCAATTCGGATCTCCACGATCGCGTGGATCTGATGGTTGACGGCACTAACTTATCGTTGCTAACTTAGCGTCGTTCAGCCCATCGACCCGGAGGACCGCGCCGTGCTCGACCGCCTCGCCCGACTCGGGATCCGCGCCCCGAAGCGCGTGCTGCTGTTCGCCGGCGCGCTGCTCGTCCTCGCCGCCGTGTTCGGCGTCTCGGCCGCCTCGCACCTGTCCTCCGGCGGATTCAACGACCCGAACTCGTCCTCGAGCAAGGCGGCCGCACTGCTCGCCGACCGGTTCGACACCGGTGACGTGAACCTGGTGCTGGAGCTGACGGACGCCCACAGCACGGACAGCGCCGCCGCCAAGACCCGGGGCACCGCGCTCGCGGCCACGTTGCAGCGCACCCAGCACGTCAGCGACGTCGCGTCGTACTGGACGGCGCCGGCGCAGGAGGCGCAGACGCTGCGCAGCACCGACGGACGGTCCGCCCTGGTCGTGGCGCGCGTGGCCGGCAACGACAGCGTCGCGCCCGACCGCGCGCACAAGATCGTGAAGGCGCTCGACCTGTCCACGCGGGACGGGGTGAGCGTGCGCGCGGGCGGCCAGGCGATCGCGTTCGACGAGGTGAACGAGCACACCAAGTCCGACCTTGCGGTATCGGAGATGATCGCCGTCCCGCTCACCACGATCGCGCTGATCTGGGTGTTCGGCAGCCTCATCGCGGCGCTGCTCCCGCTCGCCGTCGGGCTGACGTCCATCGTCGGCACGATGCTGATCCTGCGCGTGCTCGCCTCGCTCACGGACGTGTCGATCTACGCGCTGAACATGACCACGGCCATGGGTCTGGCGCTCGGCATCGACTACAGCCTGTTCGTCGTCAGCCGCTACCGCGAGGAGATCCGCGCCGGCGCGCTGCCGGACGTCGCGGTGCGCCGCACCATGGCCACGGCCGGGCGCACCGTGCTGTTCTCCGCGCTCACTGTCGGGCTGTCGCTGGCCGCGATGCTCGTGTTCCCCGTCTACTTCCTGCGCTCGTTCGCGTACGCGGGCATCGCGGTCGTGGCGCTGGCGACGCTCTCCGCGCTCGTGCTGCTGCCGGCCATGCTCACGCTGCTCGGCCGGCGGGTCGACTCGCTCGACCTGCGCGTGGGCGTGCGCCGGTTGCTCGGCCGCCCGGCGCCCGCGGTCAAGCCCGTCGAGCAGGCGTTCTGGTACCGGTTCGCGTCGTTCGTGATGCGTCGCGCGGTACCGGTCGGACTGCTCGTGACGGCGTTCCTGGTCGCGCTCGGCCTGCCGTTCCTGCACGCGCGATTTGGTTACCCGGACGATCGCGTGCTGCCGCATTCGGCGTCCGCGCACCGTGTCGACGACGACCTGCGCGAGCACTTCGCGTCCAACGCCTCGTCCACGATCTCGATCGTCGCACCGGACATCAGCGGCGACTCTGCCGGAATCGACGGCTACGCGGCCCGGCTCTCGTCCGTACCGAACGTGACGTCGGTGGCCTCGGCGGCGGGGACGTTCGTGGGTGGCAGCCGCGTTGCGCCCGGCGATCCGGCGATGACGTCCGGCGACGCGACGTACCTCATGGTCCGCACGGACGGCGACCCGCTGTCGTCCGCGGGCAAGCAGACGCTGGCCGCGGTCGAGGACGTGCCCACTCCATGGCACGTGCTCGTCGGCGGGCAGACCGCGGTGAACCGCGACAGCCTGCACTCGCTCGGCACCGCGATGCCTTACGCGATAGGGCTGATCGCGCTCGCGACGTTCGTGGTGCTGTTCCTGTTCACCGGCTCGCTCGTACTGCCGCTGAAGGCGCTGGTGCTGAACACGCTGTCGCTGTCCGCGACGTTCGGCGCGATGGTGTGGATCTTCCAGGAGGGCCACTTCGGTTCGCTGTTCCGCGACCTGACCACCACCGGGTACCTCACGCCGACGATGCCGCCGCTGATGTTCTGCCTGGCGTTCGGGCTGTCGATGGACTACGAGGTGTTCCTGCTCTCGCGCATCCGGGAGGCGTGGCTGGAGTCCGGGCGGCAGACATCCGACAACACGCACGCGGTCGCGCTCGGGCTGGGCCGCACCGGCCGCATCGTCACTGCCGCAGCGCTGCTCATGTCGATCGTCTTCGCCGCGATGGCCGGCTCGTCGGTCTCGTTCATGATGATGTTCGGGACGGGGCTTACCCTGGCCGTACTGATGGACGCGACGATCGTGCGAGGAATGCTGGTGCCTGCCTTCATGCGCCTGGCCGGGCGCTGGAACTGGTGGGCGCCCCGACCGCTCGCGCGCCTGCACGCACGCATCGGCCTGTCCGAGAATCCGACAGCGCCGCAACGGGAAGCCGATCTGGTGCGCGCATGACCGCGGCGAAAAGACAGCGCGCGCGCCGGGGTTCGGGCGAGCAGTTGCGTGAGGAGATCGTCGCCGCGGCCAAGAAGTTGCTGGCCGAGGCGGGCAACGCCGACAAGGTCTCGATCCGCGCGGTCGCGGACGCGGTGGGCGTTACGCCGCCGTCCATCTACCTGCACTTCGCCGACAAGGACGAGCTGCTGAACGCGGTCGTGTTCGACGTGTTCTCCGAACTCGACGCGGCGATGTTGCAGGGTGCCGACGGCCTGGACGAGCCACTCGCGCGGCTGCGCGCGTTCGGCATGTCCTATATCCGGTTCGCGGTCGGCCATCCGGAGCACTACCGGTTGGCGACGATGGATCCGTGCGCGTCACCACCGGCCGTCGACGAGGTGCTGGCCACCTCGGCGTTCGCGCACTTCCAGGCGACGGTGCGCGAGTGCATGGACGCGGGCATCTTCACCCCCGGTGATCCGCTTCCGATCACGCTCGACCTGTGGGCGGCCGCGCACGGCATCGCGTCGCTGATCATCGCCAAGCCATACCTGCCGTGGGGCGAGCTGGACGTCGTGGCCGACCGCATCCTGTGCGCCGCGGCGATGGGTCATGTGGTCGCGGGCTTCATCGGCCCGCAGCCGGAGCCGGCCGACATCATGGCCTGGTTGGCGACGCAGCGCCGCACCAAGCCCGCCGCCAAACCCGCGGTCAGGACCGTCCGGCAGCGGCCTCGATCCCGCGGATAAGGCAGCGCGATCTCGCGGCCCGGGCGGCCGCACGCCGCTGCTGATCACGTGGGGATTGCCGATCATGGGGCCATTGCGCCTAGGCTCGGTCGATGCAAATCACGCTGCCGACCCGGCTCCCCCTGCCGCGCGAACTGCCCGGCTTCGCGTCCCGGCTCCCGCTGCCGCGCGAGCTGCACCGGTCGAACCGTCCCAGCGCGACCGCGCAGTGGACTGCGCTGATCCGAGCGCTGGAGCTGTACCGTCCGCCGGCCGAGCAGATCGTCACCGATCGCTTCGCCCCGGTCTTCCTCGACGGCGTGCACCGACGCACGCTGGACGCGCTGCGCATCGGCTCACCCCTCGTGCATGTCGCGGAGCGGCACGAGCTCGCGGGCATCGGCGCGTTCGTGCTGCTGCGGCACCGGTTCATCGACGAGCAGCTGGCCAGGGCGCTCGCCGACGGCGCCGAGCAGGTGATTCTGCTGGGTGCGGGGTACGACTCGCGTGCCTACCGGTTCGCCGCGCAGCTGCAGGGACGGCCCGTCCACGAGGTCGACCTCGCACCGCTGTCGCGCCGCAAGGCCGGGATCGTCGCGGCGAGTCCGGAGCTGTTCGGCGGCAACACGATCCGTCGCGTCGAGATCGACTTCCGCACCCAGTCGCTCGCCGAGCGGCTGCTGGACGCGGGCTTCACCGTCGGCGCACGGACGTTCGTGGTGTGGGAGGGCGTGAGCGCGTACCTGTCCGCGGAGGCTGTCGGCGCGACGATGGACACACTGCACGACGTGTGCGGCGCGGGCTCCACGCTCGCCATGGACTTCTGGCACGACCCCGGCGGGCTGCACCCGTTCGACCAGGTGCGCCGTGTTGCGGCTCGCGCGATCCGGCTGATCGGCGAGCCGGTCACGTTTGGTCTGCCGCCGCTGCACGCGGACGCGTTCTTCGCCAAGCACGGCATGGTGATCACCGAGCTCGCCACCGCGACCGAGCTGACCGCGCGGTGGGCGACGGACGGGCGGCGCAGCGACAAGTCCGTCTACGCCGTCGCCGCACGCATGTAGCCGCGGCCTACTCGGCCCTGAGCCGCATCCCGCGTGACGGCGCCGTCCGGTGGGGCACGGCCGCCGCGAGCAGGCGGGTGAACAGGCGGCGGCCGCTCCCCG
>DASRSS010000254.1:0-12407 GCA_035656335.1 Jatrophihabitantaceae bacterium
CCGGTTGCGCAGGTGCGAGGCCTCGTGCGCCAGCAGCACGCGCCGCTCGTCCGCCGACAGCGCCGCGAGCATGGCGGTCGAGACCACGATCCGGCCCGGGAAGCCGAGGACGGAGTAGGCGAGCGGCGCCGGGTCGTCGAGCAGCACCAGCGAACCGCCGGCCGGACGCAGCCGGCGCGCGGCGCGGGAGGCGGCGATCAGGGCGCGGGCGGTCCGCACGCCGCGCACCAGCGCCGAGCCGAGCGCGACCAGCACCAGCACCATCGCGAGCAGGCCGACCGCGTCCGGAAAGCCCGTGTCCGAGTGCAGGACCGGCACCGACCAGTGCCCGAGCCGCGGCAGCGGTCCCAGCTGGACGCCGACCAGCACGGCCACGACGGACAGCGCCATTCCGGTGCACAGCGCCACGGTGAGCGCGAGCGCGGTCAGCAGCGGGACGGCCCACCCGGGTCGCAGGCTGCGCGCGAGGCGGTCCCCGACCAGGCACAGGATCAGGCCGATGAGCACCGGCACGGCGAGCAGCGCGATCACGGAGCCGCCCGCCCGCGCGTGGACCGCCCGTGTGCCGACCGCCCGTGCGTCGCGCGCCGCCGCGGGCCGGCCGCGTCGGACGCCGCCGCAGCGCCCAGCAGCCGGGTCAGCACGCGCTCGTCCTCGGCGCTGAGCTCGGCGACGAACCGGGTTAGCACGCCGGCGTGGTCGTCCTGCTCGTCCAGCAGCCGCAGCATCTGGTGGGCCGTCATGTTCGAGCGGGCGCCGTCCGCCCCGCCGACGAGCCGGTACCGGTAGGCACGGCCGTCGGGATTCCGCTCGAGCGCGCCCTTGCCGTGCAGCCGGGACAGCGTGGTCATCACGGTCGTGTACGCGAGGTCGTCACCCAGGTCGGCCTGCACCTCGGCCGGGGTCAGGCCGCGTCCGGCGGCCGCCAGGCAGGCCAAGACCTCCGCCTCCAGGCTGCCCCGGGGCCGCGGCCGGCTGCGCGCCATCAACGCCTCCTTGGGCGGTCTTCGTGCGGATTGGTGGACGGGACTCGGGCCCAGCTGCTACCTCGCCGATCGTAGCTGCGCCCGCGTCAACGGATCGTTTCGCGCCGCGTCCGGTCGGCGCTCGCGGTCAGAGATCGACCTGGGTGCCCATCACGACCGTCCGGTCGGCGGGCAGGCCGAAGTACGCGGCGGGGTTGGCCGCGTTGCGGGCCATCGCGACGAACAACGCCTTGCGCCACCGGCGCATCGGGCCGTGGCGCCGGCGGCGCAGGGTGGCCCGCGACAGGAAGTACGAGACGTCCGAGAGCTCCGCGCAGTGCAGTTCGGCGCGCACCTCGTCGCCGTGCCGGGCCAGCGCCCACGGGATGTTCGGGCGGTCGAAGAACCCGTAGCGCAGCGTGACGTGGATGATGCCGTCGTCGGAGTAGCCCAGGTTGTCGATGCTCACCTGGTCCTCGGGCGCCACGTGCGGCACGGTCTTCGGCACCGCGGAGAAGATCACCACGTGTTCGTGCAGAACGCCGTTGTGCTCGACGTTCGCGCGCAGGGCGAGCGGCGCGGACTCCTTGTTCGGGTGCGGGAAGACGGCGGTGCCCGGGACGCGCAGGATCTGGCTGCTGTGCACGTGCTCCACGAAGTCCGCGAGCGAACCCTCCTGCTTGACGCGGTTCGCGGTGACGATGTCTCGTCCGCGTCGCCATGTCGACATCAGCGTGAACACCAGAATCGCGATGAGGACGGGCAGCCAGCCGCCGTGCAGGATCTTGGTGATGTTCGCGGCGAAGAACGTCAGCTCCACCAGGGCGAACGCGACGGCGAGCAGGGCGAGCCGCCCGGTTCCCCAGTTCCAGCGCGACCGCGCGACGACCATGAGCAGGACGGTGTCGACGATCAGCGCGCCGGTCACCGAGACGCCGTACGCGGTGGCCAGCCGCGCGGAGCTGCGGAAGATCAGCATCAGCGCCAGCACGCCGACGAACAGCGCCGTGTTGATGGCCGGCAGGTACACCTGGCCGGCTGATTCGTCCGAGGTCTGCCGCACGGTCAGCGGGGGCAGCAGTCCGAGCTGGCTGGCCTGCCGGGACACCGAGAACGCACCGGAGATCACCGCCTGCGACGCGATCACCGTCGCGGCCGTCGCGAGCACGACCATCGGGATCCGTCCCCAGCCCGGCAGCAGCAGGTAGAACGGATTGCTGATCGTCGACGGGTTGCGCAGGATCAGTGCAGCCTGCCCCATGTATTGCAGTGTCAGCGCGGGGAAGACGACCCAGAACCAGGCCCGGCGGATCGGCGGACGCCCGAAGTGGCCCATGTCCGCGTACAGCGCCTCGGCGCCGGTGATGCACAGGACGATCGCGCCCATCGCGATGAACGTCGTCCCCGGGTGCCGGCCGACGAACTCCAGGCCGTACGTCGGCAGCAGCGCGCGGAAGACCGCGGGACGGTGCGCGATCTCGCGCACTCCGGCCAGCGCGAGAACGGTGAACCACAGCAGCATGACCGGCCCGAAGAACGAGCCGACCCGGTGCGTGCCGTAGCGCTGCACCGCGAACAGCAGGACGAGGATCGTGGCCGCGATCGGCAGCACCAGCTCGTGCATGCCCGGCGCGACGACGGTGACGCCCTCGACGGCCGACAGCACCGAGATGGCCGGCGTGATCACCGAGTCGCCGAAGAACAGGCTGGCGCCGACGATCGCGAGGACGAGAATCACCTGCAGCCGCCGGCCGCGGTCGCGGAACGCGCGCTGCAGCAGCCCGGCCAGCGCCATCACGCCGCCCTCGCCGTCGTTGTCCGCGCGCATGATCACCGAGACGTACTTGATCGACACGATCAGGGTGACCGACCAGAACACCATCGAGATGACGCCGTACACGTCGGCGGCGGACGGTTCGACCGCGCCGTTGTCGATGGAGAACACCGTCTGCAACGCGTAGAGCGGACTGGTGCCGATGTCGCCGAAGACGACGCCGAGAGCAGCGAGCGCCGCGCCCGCCTTCAGCGACGAGCGCCTGCTGGGATGCACGGGCACCATCGTCCCCTGCCGCCCGCTGAATCCTGCATTCACCCTCCCCCAGCGCGGTGAATTTGGGATTCACGCGGGTATTCACTGAGCGTATACGCGTGGTGTAGTGTGCGCGTCATGACCGTTCCCCTCACCTTGTTGGGCCTGCTCGAGCGCGAGCCGAGCCACGGCTACGACCTCAAGCGCGACTACGACGCCTGGTTCGGGCGCGGTAAGCCGCTGCCGTTCGGCCAGGTCTACGCGACGCTCGGCCGGCTGGCGCGCGACGGCAAGGTGATCGTCGGCGAGACCGAGCCGGGCGCCGGGCCGGACCGCAAGCGGTACGTGATCACCGAGCAGGGCGTCAGCGAGGTGGAGACCTGGCTGCGCGAGCCGGTCGAACCCGAACCGCACCTGCAGACCGTGCTGTTCGCGAAGGTCGTGCTCGCGCTCATGTCCGGACGCGACGCCGAGCGGTACCTGGACGCCCAGCGCGCCGCGCACCTGCAACGCATGCGCGAGCTGACCGAGCTCAAGCGTTCGGGCAACAGCGTCGACGCATTGCTCGCCGACCACGGGCTGTTCCACCTTGAGGCGGACCTGCGCTGGATCGAACTGACGTCGGCGCGGCTCGCCAACCTGGCCGCGGAGGTGAAGTCATGATCCTCCAGGCGGACGACGTCGAGATGTCCTTCGGCACCACGCCCGCGCTGCGCGGCGCCTCGGTCGCCGTCGAGCAGGGCGAGATCCTTGCCGTAATGGGCCCGAGCGGGTCCGGCAAGTCCACGCTGCTGCACTGCCTGGCCGGCATCCTTGTCCCGGACGCCGGCGAGATCCACTTCGCCGGCGAGCGGCTGGACACGCTGCCCGAACCGGCGCGCAGCGCGCTACGGCGCGACCGGTTCGGGTTCGTGTTCCAGTTCGGCCAGCTGGTGCCGGAGCTCACGGCCGCGGAGAACATCGCGCTGCCGCTGCTGCTCGGCGGCACCAAGCGGCCGGCCGCGCTGCGCACCGCCGCCGAGTGGCTCGCGCGGCTCGGCCTGGACGGGCTCGGCCGGCGCCGCTCCGGCGAGCTGTCCGGCGGGCCGGCGCCGCGCGTGGCGCTGGCCCGCGGCCTGGTGACCGGTCCCGAGGTGCTGTTCGCGGACGAGCCGACCGGCGCCCTCGACTCGCTCACCGGCGAGCAGGTGATGGACCTGCTGGTCGGCGCGGCACGCGAGCACGGCACCACGGTCGTCCTCGTCACGCACGAGCCGCGCATCGCGGCCTACGCCGACCGCGAGGTCGTCGTCCGCGACGGACGGGTCAGCGCACTGGCGGCGACGCGGTGATCGCCTTCGGACTGCGCCTCACGCTGCGCGGCGGACGCGAGGCCGCGGCCCGCCTGGTGGTCATCGTGGCCGCCGTCGCACTGGGTGTCGGGTTGCTGCTCACCGCGCTGGCCGGCATCAACGCGGTCAACTCGCAGAACGCGCGCTACGCGTGGTTCGAGACCGACGCCGGCGCCCACGGACGCGTCCCGGCCGCGAGCCCCGCCGCGCACGACCCCGCATGGTGGCTGCTCCGCGCCGACATGTTCCAGGGCAAGGTGATCGGGCGCGTGGAGGTCGCGCCGACCGGGCCGGACGAGCCGGTACCGCCCGGCGTGACGCAGCTGCCCGAGCCGGGCGAGTACTACGCCTCGCCGGCGATGGCGAAACTGCTGCGCTCGGTTCCCCGCACCCAGCTGGCGGACCGCTATCCCGGGCGGCTGGCCGGCACCATCGGGCCAGCCGGACTGCCGTCGCCGGACACGCTGGCCATCCTGATCGGCTACTCGCCGCAACAGCTCTCGAAGGTGCCCGGGGCGACCGAGGTCAACTCGATCAGCACGACCACGCCGAACCAGTGCAGCGGCGACTGCTACTTCATCGGCATCGACGCGCAGGGCATGGACCTGGTGCTCTCAGTCGTCGCTGCCGCGCTGCTCTTCCCGGTGCTGATCTTCATCGGGACGGCCACCCGGCTGTCCGCCGCGCGCCGCGAGCAGCGCTTCGCGGCCATGCGCCTGGTCGGCGCGACGCCGCGGCAGATCAGCGTGATCTCCACGGTCGAGTCGGCCGTTGCGGCGGCCCTGGGAACCGCGCTCGGGTTCGGCGTGTTCTACGCGCTGCGGCCGGCACTGGCACCGATCCCGTTCACCGGCCATCCGTTCTACGTGCACGACCTGGCGCTGAACCTGCCGGACGTGCTGCTGGTCGCGCTGGGTGTCCCGGTCGCGGCGGCGGTCGCGGCACGGCTGGCACTGCGCCGGGTGACGATCTCGCCGCTCGGCGTCACGCGGCGCGTCACGCCGCCCGCGCCCCGCGCCTGGCGGCTGCTGCCGATCGCCGCCGGCCTCGGTGAGCTCGGCTGGTTCGTCCTCGCCGGCCGCCCGGCCACGACGACCGGCCAGATCTGGGCGTACCTGACCGGAATCCTGGTGACCATGTTCGGCCTCGTGCTCGCCGGGCCGTGGCTGACCATGATCGGCTCGCGGCTGCTGGTGCGCCGGGCGAGCCGTCCAGCCACGCTGATCGCCGGGCGGCGGTTGGCGGACAACCCGTCGGCCGGGTTCCGCGCGGTCAGTGGCCTGGCGCTGGCGCTGTTCGTCACCAGCATCGCGGTCGGGATCCTCACCACCATCAAGGCCTACGACGGCGGCGGCCAGGCCACCGCCGACGAACGCGCGACGGTGGTGCAGGATCTCGGTCATCCCGGCCCACCCGACCCGTCCGCGCCGCCGGTGACCGTGCCGGCGAGCCTGCGCGCGACGCTGCTGGCGATCCCCGGCGTAAAGACGGTCACCCGGTCCGACCGCCGCGAGGTCACGAACAAGGGCAGGCGGTTCACCGTCGACGACCAGAACCTCAGCATCCGGACGAGTGGGTCGCAGTCCGCGATCGAGCTGGTGCGCGGCGCGCTGGAGCGGGCCTTCCCGGACGCCCCGGTCGCGATGACCGAGGCGGAGTTCGACGCGCAGAACCAGAGCGCGCAACGCACCGCGGGATATGAGCGGCTCGCGGACGTGGTCGTGCTGACCAGCCTGCCGATCGCCGGGTGCACGCTGGCGATCGGCGTCGCGACCGGGCTGAACGATCGCAAGCGCCCGTTCAGCCTGCTGCGCCTGGCCGGAGCGCCGCTGGCCACCCTGCGCCGGGTCGTGGCGCTGGAGAGTACGGTGCCGCTGCTCGCGACGGCGGTTGTGTCGGTGGGCACGGGCTTCCTGGCCGCGTACCTGTTCCTGCGCTCGCAGCTGGATGAGACGCTGCAGGCACCCGGGCTGAGCTACTACGCCGTGGTCGCGGCGGGGTTGGTCGCGTCGCTCGCGATCATCGCGTCCATGCTGCCGGTGCTGAGCCGGATCACCGGGCCGGAGGCCGCCCGCAACGAGTGACGTACGGCAGGCGGTCGCGCCGGCCATTGGCCGGGCGCTGCGGCTCGGCAGTCATGAGCGGGCGGGGCGGACGGGCCCGGACGGCGACACGGTCGCGGACGAGCGCCGCGCCGAGCAGGCCGAAGGCCGCGCACATCGACGCGAACCAGCTGAGTGCGCCGAGCTCGTGTTGGGTCACGGACGCGGCCGCCATGGGACGCGCGGTCTGGGTCAGCATTGCCACGTGACGCCTCCTTCCCCTGAAGGATCGACGCATCAGCGGACTACCTGAGCTGTCGCCGCGATCCTTGCACCGAATTCCGCCGTAGCTGTCGACTACCCGCGCGCGCCGCGGATCTACTCGCGGGTAAGCACCGTTACGCGGCTTTGTTCCCGCGCCGGCGTACGCACGGGCCGCCGCGATCGGCCCGCGGGCGACCACAGCGGTTCACCGGCGGGCGGCGCGCGGCGGGGTCTGGTAGGACGAAGTCATGCACCTTCGCCCCCCTGCGGCAGCCCGCCAGGACGCCCGGCGGCTGCTCGGGCGCGCCCGCACCGAGGCCCGGTTCGCGGCCACCCTGCTGCATGCGCGAGGGCCGGGTGCCGCGCTGATCCCGCCGCACCGGCTGGTCGGCATGGCCCGCGACGTGCTGGTCTACGGTCCGTCCGGCGCGGCGGTGTCGCTCGCGTCCGCCGGGCAGGCGAAGAACGTGGCGATCCTCGACGACCGCGGCCAGATCACGTTCCGCGAGCTGGACGCGCTCGTGAACCGGTTCGCGAACGCGCTGCGGAAGCTGGGGTTCCAGTCCGGCGACAGCATCGGCGTGCTCGCCCGTAACCACCGCGGGCTGTACGTCGCCATCCTGGCGGGCGCCAAGCTCGGAGCGCGCACGCTGCTGCTCAACACCGACTTCGCCGGGCCGCAGCTCGTGGACGTGTGCGCGCGCGAGCAGGTCACCGTCCTCGTCCACGACAGCGAGTTCGGGTCCGTCGCCGCCGGCTACGACGCGCCGCTCGGACGGGTCAGCGCCGACGACCCGGACGGCGCGGGCCTGCCGACGCTCGAGTCGCTGGCCGCGGGCGCGTCGCCGGACACGCCGCCGCGCCCGGCGCGCAAGCAACGGATCGTGCTGCTGACCAGCGGCACCACCGGAACGCCCAAGGGGGCGCCGCGCGATCTCGCGCTGTCTCTGGTGATCCCGGGCGGGTACCTGTCCAAGATCCCGTTGCGCTCGGGCCGCAAGGTCGTGCTGGCCGCGCCGGGCTTCCACGCGTGGGGGCTGCTGAGCTCCATGCTGGCGCTGGGCCTCGGCAACACCCTGATCCTGGCGCGCCGGTTCGATCCCAACGCGGTGCTAGACGCGCTCGAGTCGCACCGCGCCGACGCGTTGATCACGGTGCCGGTGCTGCTGTCGCGGCTGCTGGCCGTCGGCGACGACGCGATCCGCGCGCGCGACCTGTCCGCGCTGCGCATCGTGGCGTGCTCCGGCTCGGCACTGCCGCCGGACCTGGCCACGCACGCGATGGACCTGCTCGGCGACGTCGTCTACAACCTCTACGGCTCCACCGAGGTCGCCTACGCCACGATCGCGACGCCGGCGGACCTGCGCGCCGCGCCGGGCACGGTGGGCCGCCCACCGTTCGGCACGACGGTCCGGCTGCTGGACGACGCGGGCCGGCCGGTCTCCGGCGCCGGCGTCGCCGGTCGCATCTTCGTGGGCAGCTCGATCCAGTTCGAGGGCTACACCGGCGGCGGCAACAAGGAGATCGTCGACGGCCTGATGTCCACTGGCGACATCGGGCACTTCGACGCGGACGGCCGGCTCTTCGTCGACGGACGCGACGACGACATGATCGTTTCCGGCGGCGAGAACGTCTTCCCGCGCGAGGTGGAGGAACTGCTCGCGGCGCACGAGGACATCGTCGAGGCGGCGGTCGCCGGGGTCGCGGATCCGGACTTCGGGCACCGACTGCGCGCCTACGTGGTGCGCGAGCCCGGTGTCACGTTGGACGAGGACGCGGTGCGCGACTACGTGCGCGCGAACCTGGCCCGGTACAAGGTGCCCCGCGACGTGGTGTTCCTGGACGAGTTGCCGCGCAACCCCGCGGGCAAGGTGGTCAAGCGGCTGCTGCCGGAGTGAGCCGGACGCCGCGACCCGCGGGCGCGCTCAGCCGGCAACGCCCAGCGCCGCCAGCAGCGACGCGGTGACGTCCGCCTCGGGACGGTCGGCGTCGATCACCTTGAGCAGCCGGCGCCCGCGGTAGTAGTCGACCAGCGGGCGCGTCTCCTCCTCGAACACCTGCAGCCGGGTGGCGACCGTGGCCTCGTTGTCGTCGGCACGGCCCTCGCGCGCGGCGCGGCCCAGGATGCGGCGCATCAACTCCGGGCGCGGCACGTCCAGGTAGATGACCGCGTCCGGCCCGGCACCGCGCCGGCTAGCCTCGGCGCGCACCGATTCGGCCTGCTCCACCGAGCGCGGGAACCCGTCCAGCAGGTACCCCGCCTTCGCGGCCGCCGCGAACACCCGCGGCAGCAACAGCCGCAGGATCACCTCGTCCGGGACGAGCTCGCCCCGGTTCATGTAGGACGCGGCCTCCTGCCCGACCGCCGAACCCGCCGCCACCTCGGCGCGCAGCAGGTCGCCGACCGCGATGTGCTCGATGCCCAGCCGGGCCGCGAGCAGCTCACCCTGAGTGCCCTTGCCGGATCCGGGCGGGCCGATCAGCACGACGTTCATCACCGTCACGGTACGTCCCCGCCCGCGGGCTCCGGCGTCCCCCGGCCGGTCGGACCGTCACCGACGAACATCGCCAATGCACGGAACTCACACAGGATCGGCACAGAGAACTCCCGCACCCTGGGTGCATGAGCGACGAACACCCCCAGTACCGGCCCGAGTACTGGGCGCAGGGTCCCGGCGTCGGCCAGCAGCCGCAGCAGCCCCAGCAGCCCCAGCCGCCGCAGCAGGGCTACCCCACGTTCCCGCTGTACGGCGCCCCGCCGCCGCCACCGGCTCCCCCTGGCGGTGGGCACGGCGGGCACGGCGGGGCGTACGGCGGCAGCCCGCGGCGCATGGTGCTGCTCGCGGCGGTCGTCGCCGCGATCGTGGGTGGCGGCATCGGTGCCGGAACGGTCGCGCTCACCGACAACGGCAGCAGCGGCTCCTCGGCCGGCCTGGCCTACAGCACCCAGCAGGCCCCGGCGGCCAAGACGGACGGGACGGTGACCGCGGCCGCCCGCAAGATCGGCCCGAGCGTGGTGACCATCAACGTGACGTCCTCGCAGGAGCAGGACACCGGCTCCGGCGTCATCATCCGCCAGGACGGGTACATCCTGACCAACAACCACGTGATCTCCACCGCGGCCAACGGGGGCGGGCAGATCGAGGTCACATTCTCCGACGGCAAGTCCCAGTCGGCCAAGGTCGTCGGGACGGACCCGTCCGACGACCTCGCGGTGATCAAGGTCAACGCGAGCGGGCTGACCGCGGCCACGTTCGCCAGTTCGTCCGCGCTGCAGGTGGGGCAGACCGTGGTGGCGATCGGCGCGCCGCTGGGCCTGTCGGACACCGTGACGTCCGGCATCGTCAGCAACCTGGCGCGCCCGGTGACCACCAGCGACAGCAACAACGACCAGGCGTCCTTCGACGCGATCCAGACCGACGCGGCGATCAACCCGGGCAACTCCGGCGGGCCGCTGGTGAACCTGAACGGGGACGTGGTCGGCGTCAACGCGGCGATCGCCACGGACCAGTCCCAGGGCGGGCTGCAGGTGCCCGGGCAGGAGGCGCAGGCGGGCAACATCGGCATCGGGTTCGCGATCCCGTCCGACGAGGCCAGCCGCATCGCCGGCGAGCTGATCAAGAACGGCAAGGCCACCCACGCGGTGATGGGCGTGAGCGTGCAGGACACCCAGTCCGGCACGTCCGGCGCGCTGATTCACAGCGTGGTGTCCGGCAGCCCGGCGGATCAGGCCGGACTGCAGACCGGCGACGTCGTCATCCGGCTGGACGACCAGCGCATCGACGAGGCCGACGCCCTGGTGGCCGCCGTCCGTTCCCACGCGCCCGGCCAGAAGGTCAGCGTCACCTACCTGCGCGGCGGCGATCAGCACACGGCGACCCTGACCCTGGGCACCGGAACCGACTGATTCGAGATCGACTAGACAGGGATTTGACTTCACGGCGATCTCACGCCATGATGAGAGGGCAACACCGGGTCGGGCCCGATCCGGAGCAACACAACTACACAGTCCGCGTAGTCGGCGAACCCCCCGCTTGCCGACCACAACGGACAACCGATCGCGATCCACCCGACGAACCCCCCGCTTGTCGGAAAGATCAAGATCTCACTTGAGCCCCGATGGAATCCCCCGCCCATCGGGGCTCAAGTGCGTCCGGACCCTGCACAGCGGCGTCCGGATCCGTCCCCAGGCTTCGCTCAGCGGCCCATGCGCCGACCGCCGCGACGACGTACCCTGGCGGCATGACGCAATGGGGCGTGGACACCCTCTTCAATCCGGCCAAACGGCACATGGACGAGGAGAAGCGGCGTCTGCAGGCGACGCGGGCCGAGGTCGGCGACAACTCCGGTGGCCGGCGCATCGACCTGGCCTCGGGCAAGGTGCGCATCAGCCGCGGCCCGAAGGCGCCCGAATCCGACGAGGCCGAGACGGCCGAGCCCGCGGACGACGCCGACAGCGTCGCCGTCGCGGTGGACGGCCGGGCCGACGCCGCGTCCGAGGCCGTCCACACCGAGGACGTCCAGACCGAGCCGGCCGAGGATCCCGAGTCCTGATGTTCTCGCGCACCAAGACCGAGCTGCCCACGCCGGAGCGGGCCCTGCCCGGACGCGAGGACTACCCGTTCGCCGTTCCGGACACGCACTACGTGAACGGTCACCCGATCCGTCCGCCGTTCCCGGAGAACCTGCAGGTCGCCGTCTTCGGCCTGGGTTGCTTCTGGGGCGCCGAGGAGATCTTCTGGCAGACCGAGGGCGTCTGGACCACCGCGGTCGGCTACGCGGGCGGCAGCACGGCACACCCGACCTACGAGGAGGTGTGCTCCGGGCTCACCGGGCACGCCGAGGCGGTGCTCGTCGCGTTCGACCCCGCGGTCGTCAGCTACGCCGAACTGGTCGCGCGGTTCTTCGAGGTGCACGACCCCACCCAGGGCATGCGGCAGGGCAACGACATCGGCACCCAGTACCGCTCGGCGATCTACTACACGGACGAGTCACAGCGCGCGGTCGCCGAACGGGCCACCGCCGCGTTCGGCGCGCACCTGCAGCAGCTCGGCTTCGGGACCGTCACCACCGAGGTGGCGCCGCTCGGCCCGTTCTTCTACGCCGAGGGTTACCACCAGCAGTATCTGGCGAAGAACCCGAACGGCTACCGCTGCCACGCCACTACCGGCGTCCAGTTTCCGCGCGAGGCGCTCGCCGGCTGAGCAGGCTCCGCGCGCTCGGCCGTCCGTGCCGCTGACGCGCGTGGACGGGGCGCGCCGGCGATCTGGCATAGTCGCGCCGTGGCGTTCGAGGTGCTGTTCGTGTGCACCGGGAACATCTGCCGCTCCCCTATGGCCGAACGGCTGCTGACCGCGCGACTGCGCGACGTGCTGCCCGCCGGCCTGGACGTCGTCGCATCGAGTGCGGGGACGGGCGCCGTCGTCGGGCATGGCATGGATACCCCGTCGCTGATCGCGCTGCGCGAGCTGGGCGGTGACAGTTCGGGCCACGTCGCGCGGATGCTCACGGGCGCGTTGGCCGAGGACGCCGACCTCGTCCTGACCGCCGAGTCCGGGCACCGCGAGCAGGTCCTCCAGGCCGTTCCGCTCGCGTTCCGCAGGACGTTCACGCTGCGCGAGTTCGCGCGGCTCGGCGCCGGGCTCGGGTCGCTGCCGGAGCCGAGCGAGGCCGCGCTGCGGCAGCGCGTGGCCGAGGTGGCTGCGCGGCGCGGCTGGGCGGACGCGCCCGAGCCCGGCGCGGACGAGATCGGCGACCCGTTCGGCGCCACGCTCGC
>DASRSS010000255.1:0-1983 GCA_035656335.1 Jatrophihabitantaceae bacterium
TGTCGCGGACCGCGAGGCGCTGGGCCGTCCCGCCGCCGGATCCGCGCAGCGGCTGGACGCCCTGGCCGCCGTGCTCGACGCGACGCAGGCGCCGGCCACCGTCGTGGCGGCGATCGTGCACGGCGAGCTCCTGTCGCTGGACGCCTTCGCCCCGGCGACCGGCGTCGTCGCCCGCGCAGCGGTCCGGCTCACCCTCATCGACCGCGGCCTGGACCCGAAGTCGCTGGTCGTCGTCGAGGCCGGGCACCGCGATCTCGGCGCGCAGTACGAGGCCGCGCTCGCCGCGTACCGGGAGGGCACGCCGGACGGGATCGCGCGCTGGATCAACCACTGCTCGGAGGCGATCGTCACCGGGGTGCGCGAGACGACGGCCATCTGCGAGGCGATCTCGCGCCGCTGAGGCGTTCGCGCGCGGATTCTGCCGGACACGGCGACGGCGCCGGGATCGTCGCGACCTCGACGCCGTCACACACGCGGACGAAGCGGGTTACCAGTCGTGCCCGAAGGAAAATCGTCCGGCGCGGGCCGCAGTCAGTCGTGGTCCGCGTCGACGCACCTGTTGCGTGGTGGGTTCGCCGCGTGGGTGCCCGATCGTCCGTGCGGGACGGGGAACGCTGGGGGCTGGACCGCCAGGGCGTGCACCCCGTCCGTACTTGTATTGGACGCCGCACCCGGCGGGTGCGCAACCCCTCGTCGGAGTGTCGCTCGGCGGCGTTCCCGGCTCAGGCCTGCTCGCGCCGCTTGCGGGCCGCGTACCAGAGCGCGCCACCCACGGCGAGGCTGATGCCGACCGCGCCGGCGGTGATGCTCGGGTGTTCCGGGCGCAGCCCCGAGATCCGCTCGCGCAGCGGCACCGCGTTGGAGAACGTCAGCATCGGCCAGTCCCGCTCGGTGGCGATCTTGCGCAGCGCGCGGTCGGCGTTCACCGCGAACGGGTGCCCGACCACTTCGAGCATCGGCAGGTCCGTCGCCGAGTCCGAGTACGCGTAGCAGGCGGACAGGTCGTAGCCGCGCTCGGCGGCCAATTCCCTTATCGCCTCGGCCTTTCCGGGCCCGTACGCGTACAGGCTGATCTCGCCGGTGTACTTGCCGTCCTCGACGACCATGCGCGTGCCGATGGCGTGGTCGGCACCGAGCATCGCGCCGATCGGTGCGACGACCTCCTCGCCGGACGAGCTCACGATCACCACGTCGCGTCCGGCCGCCTTGTGCATGCCGATCAGGTCGACGGCCTCGTTGTAGACGATCGGGTCGATGATCTCGTGCAGCGTCTCGGAGACGATCTCGCGGACCTGGCTGACCTCCCACCCGGTGCACATGGCGGTGAGGTACTGGCGCATCCGCTCCATCTGGTCGGCGTCGGCGCCGGCGAGCGCGAACACGAACTGCGCGTAGGCGCTGCGCAGCACGGCCCGGCGGTTGAGCAGGCCGCCCTGGTAGAACGGCCTGCCGAACGCCAGGACGCTGGACTTGGCGATGATCGTCTTGTCCAGGTCGAAGAACGCGGCGGTGCGCGTGCCTGCGCCGCCCGGATGCGAAACCACGCCGCGAGGATACGGACCGGCTCCGACTCGTTTCGCGCGGCACGCGGCAGTTGTCCACAGGACGGCGTGTCGTCCACAGATCGCCGAACGGCCTTGGCCGAGCCGCTGCGCGGGCGCAGCCTTCGCCGGGTGGGAGTTCGCATCGCGGTGCTCGGGGGCAGCGGCGGCGTCGGCGCGTCGACGTTCGCCGCCGTCCTCGCCTGGGCGGCGCGGGCATCCGGCGCGGTGCTGCTCGACCTGGACGCGTCGGGCGGCGGGATCGACGTGCTGCTCGGGATCGAGCGGGTGCCCGGTCCGCGCTGGTCGGACCTGCGGCTGGACGGCGGCCGGCTCGAGTCCGGGTTGCTGCTCGGGGCGCTGCCGCGCTGGTACGGCGTGCCGGTGCTGGCCGCGGACCGCTCGCCGCCGGAGCGTGGCGTGCCAGGAGTGCTCGCGGCGG
>DASRSS010000256.1:0-7460 GCA_035656335.1 Jatrophihabitantaceae bacterium
CAAGCAGACCTGCACCACGTCCAGTGGTGGAGCCGCGGCGGCCACACCAACGCCGCCAACCTCGTCCCGGCATGCGAACGCATCCACTACGGCATCCACCGAGGCGGCTGGACCCTCACCCGCGAGCCGGACGGCACCACCAACTGGACATCGCCCACCGGACACGTCTACCGCGTCCCGCCCGCCAGCTACCCCATCGACGAGACGATGAAGATCAAAAAGGACGCGACGGAAGCTGAACCGACCGACCAAACACCACAGAAGAGGCGCCAACTGCCGGATGAGTCCGTGGGCTGACATCACCACCCGGCAAGCTGGAGCACCTCGGCCGCGACCTCGACCGGCGTGCGGTCGGCTATGGCGACGTCCGCGTCAGAGACGTGGGCAGCGTCGAGGATCGAGTCGAGTTCAGCGCGCCGCGCAAGGTGCCAGGCCAGGTCTTCCGGCGAGTCCCGATGCCGCGCCCGGAGCCGCGGCTCGACCGTCGAAGGCGCACCGAGAAGACGCACGACGACCACCGAGCCACCACAAGCACGCTCGAACGCGGCCAGGTCCGAGCGCCGCTCGATTACACCGGCCAGAACCAACCGCTGCGCGCCGGCCTCGCGATAGTTCCCCGCGAGAGACGCCAGGTTGCGCAGCTCGATCGCGAGGTTGAACCGATCCGCGTCCGGGCTCGGCCACAGCAACCGGATCTGATCCAGGTCGACGACCGCATGCGGAACCGCCCGCTCCGCGAGCATGCGACCGACGGCCTCGGGGACAGTCGTCTTGCCGACACCGACCGTCCCGGTGATCAACAAGGTCTCGGCCGTCATGGCTGCTGAGGCTATCGGCGGCGGGATGCGAGGTTCGCGCGGCGCGGGTGAAGCACAGTCGGCGGGCGGCGATACGGTGCGGGCATGACCTCGAAAGTCGAGCAGTTCCGCGCCCTGCACGTGCCCGGCAAGCCGCTGCTCATCCCCAACCCCTGGGACGTCGGGTCGGCGAAGCTGCTGGTCTCGCTGGGCTTCGACGCGCTGGCCACGACCAGCAGCGGCTTCGCCATGACGCTCGGCAGGTTCGACGGGTCGGTAACCCGCGACGAAGCCCTCGAGCACGCCGCGACGATCGTCGACGCGGTCGAGGTCCCGGTGTCCGCGGATCTGGAGAACTGCTTCGCCGACGAACCGGCGGGCGTCGCCGAAACGATCCGCGCGGCGGCGCGGACGGGCCTGGCCGGCTGCTCGGTCGAGGACTGGAGCGGCACCGACATCTACCCGGTCGAACTCGCGGCCGAGCGGGTCGAAGCAGCCGCCGAAGCCGCGAACGGCAATCTGGTGGTGACCGCGCGCGCCGAGAATCACCTGCACGGAAAAGAGGATCTGGCCGATACGATCGGGCGACTGCAGGCCTACCAGGAGGCCGGCGCCGACGTCCTGTACGCACCAGGGCTGACCACGATCGCCGACATCCGCACCGTCCTCGCCGAGGTCGACCGTCCCGTGAACGTTCTCGCGATGCCGACCGCACCGACGGTGGCCGAACTCGCCGAAGCGGGAGTCGCCCGCGTGTCGGTCGGCGGGTCCTTCGCGTTCACCGCGCTCGGCGCGCTGGTCGACGCCGCGCGGGAACTGCGAGAGCAAGGCACCTACTCGTACAGCGCGCTCGCGCGGACCGGACGCGAAGCCATCAACAGCGCCTTCAGCTAGCCGCGATCAGCACAGGCCGCGAGCCAGGTCGGCGGCACCGACGAGGCCGGCGTCCGCACCGAACGCCGCAGCCTCGATCGCCGCGACCGGACGGAACCCCCGCCCGGTCAACGTGTGCGCGAACTCCTGACGGGCCGGCGCAAGCAGCAGCTCGCCCGCCTCGGACACACCGCCGCCGATCACGAACATGGACGGGTCCAGCGCGGCGGCCAGGTTCGCCAACCCGCGCCCGAGCCAGCGACCCATCGTGGTGCAGGTCGACTCGGCGGCCGGATCGCCCTCCGCGGCCGCCTGGGTGACGATCGGCCCGGTGATCGCGTCTACGCTGCCGGCCAACTCGATCAACCGCGCCGCGACGGCAGGCGACTCGGCGGCCAGCTCCCGCGCATCGCGGGCGAGCGCCCGCCCGGACGCGTACATCTCCCAGCAACCGCGGTTGCCGCACGCGCACGCCCGCCCGTCCGGGACGATGGTCATGTGCCCGTACTCGCAGGCGATCCCGCTCGCGCCGCGGTACAGCGAACCGTCCAGCACCAGTCCCCCGCCGATGCCGGTGCCGAGCGTGACGCACACCAGCGAGGTGTGTCCGCGCGCCGCGCCGAACCGGTACTCCGCCCACGCGGACGCGTTCCCGTCGTTCTCGACGACCAGCGGCAGCCCGATGCGTTCGGCGAGAGCGTCGCGCAGCGGCTCGTTACGCCAGGCCAGGTGCGGCGAGAACAGCACGGTCGCGCGGTCGGCGCCGATCCATCCGGCCGCGCCGATCCCGACACACGTGACCGAGTGCCGAGCGGCGAGAGCCGTGACGACGTCGACGATCGCGGCCTCGGTCTGCGCCACGTCCGATCCGGGCGTCGGTCGGCGCTCGCGGTCGATCACCGCACCGGAATCGTCCACGACCCCGGCGGAGATCTTCGTCCCGCCGATGTCCACGCCGATCGCCAGCGACGCACTCACCTCAGGCGCCGGCATCCGGATACGGCTTCGGCCGCGGACGGGACGCGTCCGGCTTGCCGAGATCGATGCGCTGCACGCGCGGCGGCGGCGCGGAATCGCGGCGCGCCGCGGGATCGCCGTGCGGCGCGGAATCGCCATGCGCCGCAGGGCTGTCCGGATGCGGCACGGTCGCGTCCATGAACGCGCGGAAGGCCGACAGCAGCGCCGTCCCTGCCTCCACCACCCGATCGGTGACGTCCGGGCGCTCCCCGCGTAACACTGCGACGAACTGGCAGATCGGGCACCACTGACACGTACCGTTCGCGTGCTGCTCGGCCGACTCCGGGAACGTGCGCGTGGCCCAGTCCTGCACCGCGGACAGCACCCGCGCGGTCTCGTCGCCGAAGCGACCTTCGTCGGATCGCTGGTTGAACTGCTCACTCATCGCGCTGCGCTGTCCCGCCTTCCGGATCAGGCCGGAAGCGTACCTGCAGCCGTGTTCCGTCGAACTCGCCGCCGACGACGCTGCAGCGGCGCAGCGCGTTCGGCAGCGTGATCACGCGCCGGGCCCCGCCGACAGTCACCACCACGTCGTCGCCCACGCGTGCCGCCTCGACAGCGCCCGGTTCGGCCAGCGGCAACGGCAACGACAGCACGAAGTCCGCGCCGTCGGCGTCCACGCGCAGCAACTGCGCCGTCGCAACGACCGGCACCGGATCGGCTCCCGGCAGCTCGCCGTACAACTCATCGGCGACCGCACGCAGCGCCTGCGCACCCACCGGCTCGCCGGTCCGGTAGCCCAGCTCGCGCATCGCGATGCCCGCGAACGAGTCCCGCACCGCGGCCAGCTGCCGCCGCTGCGCGTCCGCCCACGCCTGCCGCCAGGCGTCCTCCCCCGCCGGGAACACCCGGTTCGCGATCACCATGTCGACGGCATATCCATACAGCGCGAGCGCGGTGAACGTGCGGCGCGCCTCCGCGATCACCACCGCCTCCGGCGTGAGCACGAGGCGGACGGACGTGGTGGCCGGGTCGGCGAGCAGCCCGCGCACGTCCGCGAGCTCGTCGGCGAGCCGGGCCAGCGCGGCGAACACCGGATCGGCCGGGACCGCGTCGCCGCGTCCCAGCAGCGCCGCGATCGGACGGATCCCGCGCGCCAGCCGACGCTGCGCGGGGAACACCTTCTGCAGGTACCAACCCAGCGCCTCGGGCAGCGCGAGCAGCCGCAGCGTCTCCGCGGTCGGTGCGCAGTCGACGACCAGCGTGTCCCAGTCGCCGGTGCGGGCCAGGTCGCGCACCGCGAGCAGCGCGAGCACCTCCTCCAGGCCCGGCAGCAAGGTCAGCTCGTCGGCGGTGATCGGGTCGGCCCCGCCGTGCGAGAGCAGCTCGGCGAAGTAGCCCTGCACCTGCTGCCACGCGTCCTCGAACCGGCGCTGCGCGTCCAGCTGCACCGCCCACAGCCCGGGCGTGATCTCGGCGGGCTCACCCGTAAGCGGGACGTCCAGCGCGTCGGCCAGCGAGTGCGCGGCGTCCGTGGACAGCAGCAGCGTCTTCACCCCGCGGTCGGCCAACCGCAGCGCGGTCGCCGACGCGGTCGTCGTCTTGCCGACGCCGCCCTTGCCGGTGAACAGGACGATTCTCATCCAGTCGACTCGACACGCTTCTTCAACTCGTTGAGCGCCTGGTCCATGACCATCCGCTCGCCCTTGCGCTTGAGCATGCCGAGCATCGGGATCGCCAGGTCGACCGCGAGCGAGTACGTGACGTGCGTCGCTCCGCCCCGGGCGGCCAGGGTGTACGAGCCCTGTTGCGCGCGCATCAGCTGCCCGGACACCAGCGTCCACTCGACCTTCTCGTCACCCGTCCAGACGTAGGCGAGCTCGTACTGGTCGCGCAGGATGCCGGCGTCCAGGGTGAACGCGACCCGCCGGGCGCGGCCGTCGGGCCCGGACTCGAGCACCTCGGCCTTCTTCACCGAACCCGCCCACGCCGGGTAGTGATCGAAGTCCGCGATCACGGCCATGCCGGCGGCCGGTTCGGCGTCGATCACGATCGACTGGGTCGACTGCTCGGGCACCCTGCACACGCTACCGGCGCGGGCCCGACACCCGCGCCAACCGGCCGGGGTCCAGCTGGTCGCCGATCGACCAGAACAGCGCCTTCATCTCGGTGCGGTACCGGTGCTCGATCCGCCGGGCGCGCCGGCGCGGCACCGGCCGGCCGTCCGCCCCGTCCAGGCGCAGGAAGAAGTGCACGACGACGCCGTCGAACACCTGCTCCAGCCAGAGCTCCATCGACCCGGCCAGCCTCCCGCGCTCGCTCGGGCGGACCAGCCACCGAACCCCCTTGTCGCCGCGCCACTCGTCCACCACGACGTCCAGCCGGGGCCACCAGCGCCGCCAGTTGGACGGCTCGGCGACGATCGTGGCGACCTCCACAGGACGCGCGCAGATCCAGGTCGAATCCAGGACGTCGATGTCGGGCACGTCACCCACGATCCCAGAAGACGCCTGCGCAGTCGCGCCGGGCTGGGCAAGGAGTTACGGTGGCGGGCGCATGCCGCTCGGCAACGGCGCCGGCGGCGTCGGCCGCGGCATCGCGCGGTCAGGGACGCCGGGAAAGGACGACGACGCGTGCGCGAGCTCCATGTCGCCAGCACCATCACCACGCTGAGCCAGAACAACACCGCCGATTTCGTGTTCGACAACGCCGCGAACCGGCCGAATCACGTGGCGCTGCGCCGCCGCGAGGGCGCGACCTGGCGGGACGTCACGGCCGCGCAGTTCGCCGCGGAAGTGACCGCCGTCGCACAGGGCCTCGTCGGCGCCGGCATCGCGCCGGGCGACCGGGTCGTGGTGATGAGCAAGACCCGTTACGAGTGGACAGTCGCCGACATCGCGCTGTTTACGGTCGGCGCGATCGTCGTCCCGATCTACGAGACGTCCAGCGCCGAGCAGGTGCAGTGGATCCTCGCCGACTCGGGCGCGAAGGCCGCCTTCGTCGAGACCGACACGCACGCGCAGATCGTCGCCTCGGTGCGCGCCGACACACCGGACCTCGCGCACGTGTGGCAGTTCGACAGCGGCGCGCTGGAGGAGCTTGCCGCGTCCGGCAAGGACGTCCCGGTCGAGGACGTGCAGGCGCGCCGCGCCGCCGTCCGCCTGGACGACCTCGCCTCGATCATCTACACCTCGGGCACCACCGGGCGGCCGAAGGGCTGTCAGCTGACCCACCACTGCTTCGTCAGCGAGGTCAACGAGCTGCTGGACGGGCTGTCCTCGTTCTTCAACGAGAACACGTCGACGCTGCTGTTCCTGCCGATCGCGCACGTCTTCGGCCGCGCCATCGAGATCGGTTCGCTGGCCGCCGGCTGCACCCTCGGGCACAGCTCGGACATCAAGAACCTGCTGGACGATCTCGCCGGCTTCAAGCCCACATTCGTGCTCGCCGTGCCGCGCGTGTTCGAGAAGGTCTACAACACCGCGAAGCAGCGGGCGCACGGCGATGGCAAGGGCAAGATCTTCGACAAGGCCGAGTCCGTCGCGATCGCGTACTCGCAGGCCACCGAATCCGGACGCGCGCCGCTCGGGCTCAAGATCGTGCACACCGTGTTCGACAAGCTGGTGTACAGCAAGCTGCGGGCCGCGCTCGGCGGCAACTGCATCGCGGCCGTGTCCGGCGGCGCGCCGCTGGGCTCGCGGCTCGGCCACTTCTTCCGCGGCGTCGGCATCACGATCTACGAGGGCTACGGGCTGACCGAGACCACGGCCGGGATCACCGTCAACCGCCCGGACGCGCTCAAGATCGGCACGGTGGGCCGTCCGATCGGCGGGGCGTCGGTGCAGATCGCCGAGGACGGCGAGCTGCTGTTCAAGTCCCCGGTCGTGTTCCACGGCTACTGGAAGAACCCGGACGCCACCAACGAGGCGATCGACGCCGACGGCTGGTTCCACACCGGCGACATCGGCGAGATCGACGCGGACGGCTTCGTGCGCATCACCGGCCGCAAGAAGGAGCTGATCGTCACCGCGGGCGGCAAGAACGTCGCCCCGGCGGTGCTCGAGGACCGCGTCCGCGCGAACTGGCTGGTCAGCCAGTGCCTGGTCGTCGGCGACCAACAGCCGTTCATCGCGGCACTGATCACGATCGACCCCGAGTCGTTCCCGACCTGGCTGGAGCGCAACGGCAAGCCGGCGTCGACCACGATCGCCGAGGCCGTCCACGACCCCGACCTGCGCGCCGAGATCCAGGCCGCCGTGGACGAGGCGAACAAGGCCGTCTCCAAGGCCGAGTCGATCCGCAAGTTCACCATCCTGGACACCGACTGGTCCGAGGCCGGCGGGCAGATCACGCCGTCGCTCAAGCTCAAGCGCAACGTTGTGCTGAAGGAGTGCGCGCCGCAGATCGACGAGCTGTACGGGGCGAAGGTTCAGGCCTGAAGCAGCTCGCCGAGCCGGTCGGCGGCGCCGGTCCACGTCCAGTCGCGCTCGACCCAGGCGCGCCCGGCGGCGCCCAGGCGTGAGCGCAGGGCGTCGTCGCGCAGCAGCTCCAACAGCCGCGCCGCGACACCGGGCACCGAGCGGCCGTCGACCACGTACCCGGTCTCGCCGTGCCGCACCGCGTCCGGCGCGCCGCCGGAGTTGCCGGCCAGCACCGGCAGCCCCACGGCGGACGCCTCCAGGTAGACGATGCCGAGCCCCTCGACGTCCATGCCCAGGCGCCGGGTGCGGCACGGCATCGCGAAGACGTCGCCCGCGGCGTAGTGCGCCGGCAGCTCGTCGTGCGGCACGCCGCCGGTGAGCACGACGGAGTCCGCGACGCCGTGCTCGCGGG
>DASRSS010000257.1:0-30192 GCA_035656335.1 Jatrophihabitantaceae bacterium
CGCCTGCCACGGCCCCAGCTCGGTCACCGGCGCGTCCGAGCCGAACGCGAGCGGCACACCGGCCGCGGCGAGCTCGCTGAACCGGTTCAGGTCGAGGGCGCGGGCCGGGCCGAGCCGTTGCGCGTACATGCGGTCCGGCCCGCCCCAGGCCGCGTCGAAGCCGGGCTGCACGGACGCGATCAGCCCGGACGCGGCCAGTCGGGCCGGGTCGCGGACGAACTCCGCGTGCTCGATCCGGTGTCCTGCTCCCCCGCTGCGTCCCAGCCGCTCGCCGGCCAGGGCGAACGCGTCCAGCACCTGGTCGATCGCGGCGTCGCCGATCGCGTGGAAGCCCGCCTGCAGGCCGGCTTCGGTGCACCGCACGATGTGCTCGGCCAGCTCGGCGGTGTCGAACCGCAGCGTGCCGCTGGTGTCCGGCCGGTCGGCGTACGGCTCGTGCAGCGCCGCCGTGTGCGAGCCGAGCGAGCCGTCGCAGAACAGGTCGCCGGCCGCCCCGATCGCGCCGAGCTCGCGAGCCGTCTCGATGCCGTGCAACTCGCCCCAGTAGCCGATCACCTCCGGCAGCGGCTCGTCGCGGGCGAGCTCGAGCAGACCGCGCAGGTCGTCCGCGCTGGAGATCGCCGGGCCGGCCATCTCGTGCACGCACGCGATGCCGAGCGACGCGGCGTGCCGCAGCGCCGCCCGCTGCGCCTCGCGCACCTGCCCAGCGGTGAGGGTGGCCAGGGCGGACGTGCGTGCGGCGTCGTGCGCGGGGCCGGTCAGCGGACCGTCCAGCGAGTACCCGGCCAGGCCCGCGAGCCCGGGCACGGCGGCGGCCAGCGCGGACGAGACCGCGGCGCCGTGCGCATCCACCCGGGCCAGGTAGACGGCTCCGCCGTAGGACGCGCGATCCAGCTCGGTGCGCGTCGGCGGCCGCTGCTCGGGCCAGCGGGTCTCGTCCCAGCCGGCGCCCAGGATCGGCCGGCCCCGCCCGGTCCGCGCGGCGCGCTCGACGAGGTCCAGGGCGGCCGCCAGCGTGGTGGCTCCGGACAGGTCCAGGCCGGTCAGGCTCAGCCCGGTCGCGGTGGCGTGCACGTGCGCGTCGACGAACGCGGGCGTGACGAACGCGCCGCCGAGATCCACCGTCCGGTCCGCGGTCTGCAGCGCCGCGCCGTCCTCCTGGCCCAGCCACGCGAGCTGGTCACCGTCCACCAGCAGCGCCGTCGCGTCCCGCACCGCGGTGCTGTGGATCCGGCCGTTCCGAAAGAGAATGCGCACGTCGCAGAGTTTGCCAGCGCCGCTGACGGTAGCGTTTGCAGGTCAGCACGGGGGGTGCACCGGATCATGGCAGTGAGCATCGAGGACGTCGCACGCCGCGCGGGCGTGTCCATCGCGACCGTCTCGCGCGCCTTACGCGGCCTGCCCGACGTCGCGGCCGCGACCCGGGACCGCGTGCTGGAGGCGGCGGCCGAGCTCGACTACGTGGCCTCCCCGTTCGCGGCCCGGCTGGCCAGCGGGCGCACGGCGACCGTCGGCGTGGTCGTGCCGTTCGTCAACCGCTGGTTCTTCGCCGAGGTGATCGACGGCGTCGAGGCGGCGCTGCGCAAGTCCGGCTTCGACCTGCTGCTCTACAACCTCGGCGACGAGGAGGGCCGCGCGCGGTTCTTCGACGTGATGCCGATCCGCAAGCGCGTGGACGCGGTGCTCATCGCCAGCCTGGTGCTCGACGACGCGGAGTTCGAGGCGCTCGGCGCGCTGAGCTGCCCGGTCGGGCTGCTCGGCCTGGAGCGTCCCGGCTTCCTGTCCACCCGCATCGACGACGTCGCCGGCGCGCGGACGGCCGTCCGGCACCTGCTGGACCTTGGCCACCGCCGGATCGGCCTGATCGGCGGCGACACCGACGACCCGATGCGGTTCACCCCGCCGCTGCGCCGCCGCGACGGCTACCGCGACGCGCTGCGCGAGGCCGGGATCGAGCCGGACCCGGACCTGGAGGTGCTCGGCTACTTCACCATCGACGGCGGCGGCGAGGCCGCGTCCCGGCTGCTCGCGATCCCGGACCGTCCCACCGCGCTGTTCGCCGAGAGCGACGAGATGGCGTACGGCGCGATGCGCGCGGCTCGCCGCGCCGGGCTGCGGGTGCCCGAGGATGTCGCGATCATCGGCTTCGACGACCACGTAACCGCCGAACTGATGGACCTGTCGACGATCCGCCAGCCGGTCGCCGAGCAGGCCGTGGACATCACCACGCGGCTGCTGTCGCGGATCGCGGCACCGGACGACGACGGCGCCAACGAGGTGGTGCTGCCGACCGAACTGATCGTCCGCGGCTCCACCGACCCGTCGGCGGTGGTCGCATGAGCCTGATGCTGATCGACGCGGCGAACCTGTACTTCCGCGCGTTCTACGCGCTGCCGGATTCGATCACCGCCCCGGACGGACGGCCGGTGAACGCCATCCGCGGCTTCCTGGACATGGCGGCCACGCTGATCGAGCGGCGCCGGCCCACCCGGTGGGTCGCCTGCCTCGACCTCGACTGGCGGCCGGCGTTCCGCGTCGCGCTCGTCCCGTCGTACAAGGCGCACCGGGTCGCTGCCGACGGCGGTGAGGAGGTGCCCCCCGCGCTCGCCGCCCAGGTGCCGCTGCTGCTCGACACGCTCGCCGCGCTCGGGCTGTGCGCCGTCGGCGCGCGCGGCTTCGAGGCGGACGACGTGATGGCGACGCTCGCCGGACGGGACAACGAACCGGTCGAGGTGGTCAGCGGCGACCGGGACATGCTCGCCCTCGTCAACGACCGGGTCCGGCTGCTTTACACGGGCAAGGGCCTGGCGAACATGGAGGACATGGGGCCGGACGAGGTGCGCGCCAAGTACGGCATCCCGCCCGAGCACTACCCCGACTTCGCGGTACTGCGCGGCGACCCGAGTGACGGCCTGCCCGGTGTGGCCGGCGTCGGTGAGAAGACCGCCGCGGCCGTGGTCTCGCGCTTCGGCTCGATCGAGGCGATCGTCGCCGCGGCCGAGGCGGGCAGCGACGGCTTCCCGGCCGGGGCCGCGAACCGGATCCTGGCGGCCCGCGACTACCTGGCGGTGGCTCCGGCGGCGGTCCGGGTGCGCACGGACGTCGAGATCGACGACCTGGACGATCAGCTGCCCAGCGAGCCGGCGGACCTGGACGCGCTCACCGCGCTCGTCGAGGAGCTCGGCATCGCCTCGTCCGTGCAGCGCGTCGAGGCCGCGATCGCCCTCGCCGCCGCAGCCCGCAGCAACTAGCCTGTAGCAATCTGCTACATTGGGGTGACCACGGTTTCTCCCGGGAGGCCCGTCATGACCCTGGCGCCGGACCGCGTCACCCGATTCGCCGCTGATCTCGTGGAGAGCGCGACGGTCGAGGGGGCGCGGCAAAGTCGATCCAGCAAGCAGCAGCTGGACCACTGGGCGCGCGTGGGCCGCGCGGTGTCCGAGCACCACTCGGCGGCACGGCGGCGCGTCGAAGCGGCCCTGGCCGGCGAACTCGAGTTGACCGAGCTCACCGGCCCCGAGCGGGTCGTCCTCAACGCGGAGCTGGACGCGGCGATCCAGGAGAGCCTGCACCGCACGCACTACGGCTCGGTGCTCGCGGCACGCGGAATCACCACGGTGGCGCTCGACGACGACGGCAACCTGGTCGAGTACCGCCCGGACGGCAGCAGCACCGTCCGGGACGCGGACGCCGGCTAGGTGCGTCTCGACCTGGTTGTCGGCCCGAACGGCGCGGGAAAGTCCACCTTCATCGAAACGACCCTCATGGCCGTCATGCCGTGGAACGTGGTCGTCGACGCGGACGTGATCGCCGCGCAGCGTTGGCCCGGCCACGCGGCCGAGCATGCCTACGACGCGGCCCGGATCGCCGAACAGACCCGGTCACAACTCATCGCACAGCGCCGGCCGTTCATCGCGGAGACCGTCTTCTCGCATCCGGCGAAGCTCGACCTCGTCCACGCCGCCCACGCCGCCGGCTTCGTGGTGGCGCTGCACGTCCTGCTCGTTCCCGAACAGCTGAGCGTGGCACGCGTGCGGAGCCGTGTCGCGGCCGGCGGGCACGACGTCCCCGAGGAGAAGATCCGGCAGCGCTACCACCGACTGTGGCGCAACGTCGTGGCCGCGACAGCCGTCGCCGACACCTCGGTGGTCTACGACAACGCGCACATCGACGGTCCACGCGAGGTTGCGCGCTACGCGGCGGGGCAGCCGGTCGGCGCGGCGACCTGGCCCCGCTGGGCGCCGAGCGAACTGCGGGAGCTTCCCTAGGCGGACTCAGTTGCCGTCGGGCACGGCGGTGTAGTGCGCGCCGTCGGTCTGGGTGATCGTCACCGAGAAGCGCGCGCCGTCGCTGCCGGTGCAGGTGAATGTCTTTCCCTTCTCGATGGCGATGTTCTGCCCGCCGTTGCACACCACGTTGCTGGAGCCGAGGTTCTGCTCGATGTAGTTCTCGACGGCGGTGTGGCTGAGCTTCTTGGTGACGGCGAAGCCGGGCTCCCAGAACAGCAGCACCAGCGCGACCACCACGAGGACGGCGCCACCTGCCGCGATCCAGAGCGGGGTGCGGTTCGCCTTCGCCGGTGCGGGTTGGTAGCCCGGCTGCGCATAGCTCTGCTGCTCGTAGCCGGGCTGGCCGTAGCCCTGCTGCGGGTAGCCGAAGGGATAGCCCGGCTGTTGCGGGTACCCGTTCGGCTGGTTCGGGTCGTAGCCGGGAAAGGTCGGCGTCCCGTAGCCCTGGTTCGGGTCGTATCCCGGATACGGCTGCTGCCCGTACTGCGGCTGCCCGTACTGCGGCTGCCCGTACGGCTGCTGGCCGTATTGCGGCTGGCCGTGCGGCGTGTCCGGGTAGGAGGCCTGCGGATGCGGCTGCTGCGGATACGACGGCGGCGGGTACGTCGGCGGGCCGTAGGCCGGTGGGTACGTCGGAGCCGTCGGTGGCGCGAACTGCTGGGTCGGCTGGTCCCCGCCCTGCCCGACCTGCTCGGCCCGCTCGCCGTGCTCGTCCTGGCCGTTACCGTCGCCGTGCTCGGTCATCGCGCATCCCTCGTTCGCTGAGTCCGGCTGCCACGCTACTGCCGCCAGCTGGGTCGTGGCTGCGCGCCACCCTGGGAATGGCTGTGCCGCTCACGGCTGCATGCTCTGCGCCACCACGCCGCGCCGGACCGCGGCGATGGCGGCCCGAGCCGTCCCGGCCAGCGGCGCCGCCCCGGTGGACGACGGGGCGGCCGCGATCTGGTCGAGCAGGTCCAGCAGTTGCTTGCACCAGCGGATGAAGTCGCCCGCGGCGAGTTCCGAGCCGCCCGCGCTCGCCGCCTCCAGGGCCCGCGCCAGCGACTGCCCGCTCGCCCACCGGTGGATCGCGCGGACCAGCCCGATGTCCGGCTCGCTGGTCGCGGGCAGCCCGAGCCTGGTCTCGTCCTCGACCAGGTCGGCCCAGATCCGGACGGTGAGCGCGAGCGCGTCGCGCACGGTCTCGTTCGGCATCCGGTCGACCGGCTGCTCGTCGCGGCGCGCCTCGTACACCAGTGCGGACACGACGGCGGCGAGATCGGCGGGCGAGAGCCGGTCCCACGCGCCGTCGCGCAGGCACTCGGCCACCAGCAGGTCCGACTCGGACCAGATGCGGGCCAGCATCCGCCCGGCGGGCGTCGTCTCGTCACCGGCCAGGTAGCCGCGCTCGTCCAGCAGCGCGCAGATCCGGTCGAAGGTGCGGCCCAGCGACCCGGTCCGTCCCTCGGCGCGCCGCCGCAGCTCCGCGTTCTCGCGGGCGAGCCGGGCGTGCCGCTCGGCGACGCGCGCGTGCTGCTCGCGGTCGGCGCAGGCGTGGCACGGATGCGCCCGCAGCTGGGTGCGCAGCCACAGCACCTCGTCGTCCTCCGCCGCCGCGCCACCGCCGCGCCGGCGCTTGCCGTCCGCGGGCGGCAGGTCCAGCACGTGCAGGCTGGACGCGAGGTCGCGGCGCTGCTGCGGCGAGCGGAAGTTCACGTGCTTGGGCACTCGCACCTGACCGAGCACTTCGGCGGCGACCGGGAAGTCGACGGGCGAGAGCCGGCCGCCCCAGCGCCCCTCGGTCACCACCAGCGGCCGCGGGTCGTCGTGCGGGTGGGTACCCGGATCGAGCACGACCGCCAGGCCCGCGCGCCGTCCCGACGGCACCCGGATCACGTCGCCGCGGCGCAGCCGTTCCAGCGACTGCACGACGGCGGCCTTGCGGTTGCGCGCGCCCTCGCGGGACAGCTGCGCCTCGCGGTCGGACAGGTCGCGCCGCAGCCGGGCGTACTCGGCGAAGTCGCCGAGGTGGCACTGCATCTGCCCGGCCAGCTCGCTCTGCGCACGCTCGTTGCGGCGGATCTGGGCGAGCAGCCCGGCCACCCCGCGGTCGGCCTGGAACTGCGCGAACGACGAGTCGAGCAGGCCCCGCGCCGACGCGCGCCCCAGCTGACCGACCAGGTTCACCGCCATGTTGTAGGACGGACGGAACGACGAGCGCAGCGGATAGGTCCGCGTCGAGGCCAGCCCCGCGACCCGGCCAGGATCCACCTCGGGCGCCCACAGCACGACCGCGTGGCCCTCGATGTCGATGCCGCGCCGGCCGGCGCGCCCGGTCAGCTGGGTGTACTCGCCAGGCGTGATGTCGACGTGCGCCTCGCCGTTGAACTTGTTCAGCCGCTCGAGCACGACCGTCCGCGCCGGCATGTTGATGCCGAGCGCGAGCGTCTCGGTCGCGAAGACCGCGCGGACGAGACCGCGCACGAACAGCTCCTCCACGGTCTCCTTGAACGCCGGCACCATTCCGGCGTGGTGCGCGGCGACCCCGCGGCGCAGCCCCTCGCGCCAGTCCCAGTAGCCGAGCACCTCCAGGTCCTCGCTCGACAGCGACGCGGTGCGCTCGTCGATCAGCTCGTCGATCTGCCCGCGCTCGTCCTCGTGGGTCAGCCAGATGCCGGCCTGCACGCACTGGCGCACGGCGGCGTCACAGCCCGCGCGGCTGAAGATGAACGTGATCGCGGGCAGCAGCCCCTCGGTGTCCAGCCGGGCGATGACGTCCGGACGGTACGGCGGGCGCCAGCCGCGCAGGGGACGGCCGCCGCGGCGGGCGGCGCCGGGATCGAGGTAGCGCATCCGCTCGTTGAGGTACCGCGTCAGCGCCGGGTCGACGACCTGTGACTCGCCGTCCGCACCGCTATGCCCGATCTCGGCGGAGTCACTATTCCTGATTTCGGCGGAGCCGAAGAGGTCGAACAATCGATTGCCGACGAGCATGTGCTGCCACAGCGGGACGGGACGCTCCTCGTGCACGATCACCTGGGTGTGGCCGCGGACCGAGACCAGCCACTCGCCGAACTCCTCGGCGTTCGACACGGTCGCCGACAGCGACACCAGCCGCACCGACGCGGCCAGGTGGATGATCACCTCTTCCCACACCGCGCCGCGGAACCGGTCGCCGAGGTAGTGGACCTCGTCCATCACGACGTAGCCGAGGTCGGCCAGTGAGGTGCTGCCGACATAGAGCATGTTGCGCAGCACCTCGGTCGTCATGACCACGATCGGCGCGTCGCCGTTCACCGCGTTGTCGCCGGTCAGCAGCCCGACCCGCTCCGAACCGTAGCGGGCGACGAGGTCGTTGTACTTCTGGTTGGACAGCGCCTTGATCGGTGTCGTGTAGAAGCACTTCTGGCCGGCCGCGAGCGCCAGGTGGACGGCGAACTCCCCCACCACGGTCTTGCCGGCGCCGGTCGGGGCGCAGACGAGCACGGCGTTGCCGTCCTCAAGCGCGCGGCACGCGTCCAGCTGGAAGTCGTCGAGGGTGAACGGGTACTGGCCGGTGAAGTCGCTCAGCGCGGGGTACCGGGACCGACGCCGGGCCGCCGCGTACCGCTCGCTCGGCGTGGTCATGCCTTCAGGTTAGTGAGTGGGCAGTTCAGGTGGTCTCCGACCACGAATCCACCGATTCGGGGATCGGGTTCACGTGCGAGGCGACGTCGTCGTCCAACTGCTCGTCCTCGCGTTCGGCGGCCTTGCGCCGCGCCTTGCGACGGTCGTGCACGACGGCGAACAGCACCGAGGCCTCGAACAGCAACGTCATCGGGATCGCCATCGCGCACATCGTGAACGGGTCGGTGCTCGGCGTCGCGATGGCCGCGAACAGGAAGATCAGGAACACGCCGACGCGCTGCGACTTCTTCAGCAGCCGACCGGGCAGGATGCCGGCGAGGTTCGCCATGACGATCAGCAGCGGCAGCTCGAACGCCGCGCCGAACACGACCAGCATCAGCGTGACGAACGAGATGTAGTCGTTCACGGTGAGCAGCGCCTGCGTGCCGGGGCCGGCCGCACGGAGCACCACGTTGAGGCCCTTGGACAGCACGGCGTAGGCCAGCGCCATGCCCGCGGCGAACAGCAGCGTGGACGCGACGATGAAGCGCCGGGTGTACTTGCGCTCGTTCTTGTGCAGGCCGGGCGTGATGAAGCCCCAGATCTGGTACAGCCAGAACGGCGCGGTGACGACGGCGCCGGCGATCACCGAGATCTTCAGCCGCGCGGTGAAGCCGTCCAGCACGCCGTGGTAGATCAGCGTGCAGCTCTGCCCGTTCGTCGGCGTGAACCGGTACTTCGGCGGCACGTTGCAGTACGGGTGCTTGAGGAAGTCCAGGATCGGCGTGTAGAAGATCCAGCCGAGCACGGCGCCGGCGGCAATCACCAGCACCGCGACGATCAGCCGGCGGCGCAGCTCGCGCAGGTGGTCGAGGACGGACATCCGCCCCTCGGGGTTGGCTCGGCGGGCGCGCAGGCGGCGGAACGGCGCGGTCACGGCGGCGTGGTCAATCCGTCGCGGCGGACGTCGCGGCGGCGATGCGGGCCTGCGCTTCCGCGATGTCGGACTGCAACTCGGCGACGCGCTCGTTCAGCGCCTGCAGCCGGGTCAGGTCGTCCTGCAGGCGGCGCGCCTTCCACCACAGTTCGTAGCCGCAGAACGCGAGGACGATCGCCGCCAGCACGGCGGCCGCGATCCACGCGATGATGGGCACCTCGAACACGTCGCCCAGCCTACTTGGGAGTTACGAGGCGGCGTAGGCGGCGAGCGCCCGCGCGGCGTCGGCGCGGATCGAGTCGGTCAGCCAGCCCGGCGAGAGCACCTCGACCTGGCCGCCCGAGCCGAGCACCAGGGCCCGGACCCAGGCCGGTTCGGAGACGCGCAGGCTGACCTGCAGCTCGCCGTCCGGCAGCTCGGTGGCCTCCTCGACCGGGTAGAAGTCGGCCACCCAGGCGTACGCCGCACCCAGGCGCAGCACGACCAGCAGGTGTTCCGGCGCGGGCTGGAAGACGCCCTCGGTGACCTCGCGCTGCTGGACGTCCGGCGGCGGGCTCGCGGGCTCGTCCAGCAGGTGCAGGTCGTCGATCCGGTCGGCGCGGAAGATGCGCACGCCCTCGGCCCGCCGGCACCACGCCTCCAAATAAGTGTGGCCGTCGGCGGTGAACACCTGCAGCGGGTCCACGACACGCTCGGTGGTCTCGTCCCGCGCCGCCGTGTAGTAGCGCAGCTGCAGCGCCCGCTTCTCCTCGACGGCGCGATGCAGCACCGGCGCGACCCGGCTGTCCCGGTCGAGCGCGATCGCCACCGTGGCGTCGTCGACCGCACCGCCGGACGCGCTCTCCACCTTCGCCAGCGCGCGCTGCACCGCGTCGTTGTCGGCGACACCGGGCGTTTCGGCCAGTGTCCGCAGCGCGACGACGAGCGCGAGCGCCTCCTCGGCGGTCAGCCGCAGCGGCTTGCGCAGGCCCTGGTCGTCGATGATCGTGACCGTGCCGCCCTCGTAGCTGAGGTCGATCAGGTCGCCCGGGCCGTGACCGGGCAGCCCGCACATCCACAGCAGGTCGAGGTCCTTGAGCAGCTGGGACTCGCTGATGCCCAGGTCCGCCGCCGCGTCCGCCAGCGCGATGCCGGGACGCGACTGGAAGTACGGCACCATCGCCAGCAGCCGGGCCAGCCGCGATACGTACGCGCTCACGCCTCGACTCCCGCGGCGGCGCGCAGCCGGGCCACGACGGCCTCGGCGAGTTCGGGCGGCGAGAGCACTTGGACGCTCGATCCGGCGGACGCGACCCGGCGCGCCAACCACTCGACGTCGTTGAAACCGACGATCAGCTCGCCGTCCTTGTCCGACTCGGCCAGCCGGCGCAGCGCGCCCGCGCCGGGCCCGGTCACTTTGATGCGCGCGATGTGCGAGTCCTCCTGCCGGCCCGCGACGAGCTCGAGCAGGTCGACCTTCTCCGGCCGCTCGAACTCGCCGGGCGTGCCGAACGGTTCGACCTTGCCGGTGATGCGCGAGAGCCGGAAGCTGCGCGGCTCGCCGCGGTCGCGGTCGAATCCGGCGACGTACCAGCGGCCGCGCCAGGACAGCACGCCCCAGGGCTCGAGGGTGCGCCGCTGCGGCTGCGGGTCGGTCTGCTTGCGGTAGCCGAAGTGGACCGGACGGGACGTGCGGGCCGCTTCGAGCAGCGCGGGCAGGCTCGGGTCGCTCGCGTCCAGGTGCGGGACGGATCCCGGCGGGTCGTCGGTGCGGATGTCGGTTCCCGCCGCGCGCAGCTTCAGCAGCGCCGAGCGGGCCGCGGCGCCCAGCGTCGCCGACTGCCAGAGGCGCCCGGCCAGGCCGACGACCGCGGCCTCGGCGGCGTCGAACTCGATCGGCGGCAGCTCGTAGTCGCGCCGGCTGATGCGGTAGCCGTCCTCGGCGTCGAACCCGCTGTTGCGACCGGTCTCCAGCGGGACACCGAGGTCGCGGAGCTCGGCCTTGTCCCGCTCGAACATGCGCTTGAACGCCTCGTCCGTCTCGCGGGTGCCGTCGGCGGGTTCGTAGCCGGGCACGGCGTCGCGGATCCGCTCGGCGGTCAGGTACTGCCGCGTGGAGAGCAGGCAGAAGACGAGGTTGACCAGCCGTTCGGCTCTTCGCGCTGCCATGTCCTCGAAACTAATGCCCGTCCGCCGCCGCTGCGTGACGGCGCGCGCTGCGGAACCCGAATTGCTCATGGGTTTGATTATGACCTAGCTGCAACCGGATATGGGGTCCCCGACGAATTTTTCGAGTGTAGTTTGCGAGAAAAATTCGGTGGGGTGTCCTACATGGACGCGATGAGCTTCTCGACCCGCTCGTCCACGCTGCGGTACGGGTCCTTGCACAGGACGGTGCGCTGCGCCTGGTCGTTCAGCTTCAGATGCACCCAATCGACGGTGAAGTCGCGCCGCTTCTCCTGCGCCCGCTTGATGAAGTCGCCCCGCAGCTTGGCACGGGTGGTCTGCGGCGGGACGTTCTTGGCCTCGAACACGGCCAGGTCGCTGGTGACCCGGTCGATCGCGCCCTTGCGCTGCAGCAGGTAGTACAGGCCTCGGGTGCGCGAGATGTCGTGGTAGGCCAGGTCCAGCTGCGCGACGCGCGGCGACGACAGCGGCAGGTCGTGCTTGGCGCGGTACCGCTCGATGAGCTGGTACTTGGTGGCCCAGTCGATCTCGCGGTCGATCAGCGACAGGTCCTGCTGCTCGATCGCGTCCAGTGTCCGTCCCCACAGCTCGAGCACGCGCTTGGCCATCGGGTCCTCGCCACCGCGCTCGACGAAGTCCACGGCCCGCTCGTAGTACTCGCGCTGGATCTGCAGCGCCGACGCGCTCCGTCCGGCGACGAGGCGCACCGGCCGGCCGCCTGTCATGTCGTGGCTGATCTCGCGGATCGCCCGGATCGGGTTCTCCAGCGTCAGGTCGCGGAACGTCACGCCGTGCTCGATCATGCGCAGCACCAGGTCGGCGGACCCGACCTTGAGCATCGTCGTGCACTCGTTCATGTTCGAGTCGCCGACGATCACGTGCAGCCGGCGGTACCGCTCGGCGTCCGCGTGCGGCTCGTCGCGGGTGTTGATGATCGGCCGGCTGCGGGTGGTGGCCGAGGACACGCCCTCCCAGATGTGCTCGGCGCGCTGGCTGACGCAGTAGACGGCACCGCGCGGCGTCTGCAGCACCTTGCCGGCGCCGCAGATCAGCTGGCGGGTGACCAGGAACGGGATGAGCACGTCCGCGAGCTTGCTGAACTCGCCGTGCCGGCCGACCAGGAAGTTCTCGTGGCAGCCGTAGGAGTTGCCGGCCGAGTCGGTGTTGTTCTTGAACAGGTAGATGTCGCCGGCGATGCCCTCGTCGTGCAGCCGCTTCTCGGCGTCGGCGACCAGGCCCTCGAGGATCCGCTCCCCCGCCTTGTCGTGTGCGACCAGCGTGGACAGCGCGTCGCACTCCGGTGTCGCGTACTCGGGATGGCTGCCGACGTCCAGGTACAGCCGCGCGCCGTTGCGCAGGAACACGTTGGACGAACGCCCCCACGAGACCACACGACGGAACAGGTAGCGCGCCACCTCGTCGGGCGAGAGCCGCCGCTGGCCGTGGAACGTGCACGTGACGCCGTACTCGTTCTCGATCCCGAAGATGCGCTTGTGCACCCGTTCAGCTTAGGCCGGTTGCGCCGCGTGTACCGGCTCAACGCGCATCGCCGGGCCGGATCGATGCTTGCCAGGGCGCTTTACATCTGCCACCCTGCTGTAAAGCTCGTGAGCACGTCCCCGCGAGCTGTCAATCGACCGAGGTGGTTGCGATGCGCACAGGATCTCTGTCCGGACGAGCGGTGATCAGCACCGACGAGCGGCCGGACTGGCGCGACCGCAAGCGGTACCTGTGGCTGCTCGGCGCCGTCGTGCCGATGTTCCTGTTTGCCGGCTGGGGCCTGGTCAACGTCACCGGCTCGCCGGTGTTCTGGTGGCTCGGTCCGATCTTCGTGTACGTGATCATCCCGATCCTGGACGTCTTCTTCGGCGACGACAGCAGCAACCCGCCGGAGGAGATCATCGCCTGGCTGGAACGCGACCGGTACTACAAGTTCATCACCTGGGCGTTCCTGCCGCTGCAGTTCGTCGCGTTCTTCGTCGGCTTCTGGCTGATGACCCGGTCTGCGGACATGGCCGTCGTCGACCGGTTGGGCATCGCCTTCACGCTCGGGTCGCTGAACGGCATCGCGATCAACACCGCGCACGAACTCGGCCACAAGAAGGAGCATCTCGAGCGGTGGCTCGCGCGCATCGCGCTGGCGCCGTCCGGGTACGGGCATTTCTTCATCGAGCACAACCGCGGCCACCACGTGCGGGTCGCGACGCCGGACGATCCCGCGTCCAGCCGGTTGGGCGAGTCGTTCTGGCGGTTCTGGCCGCGGACGGTCAGCGGCAGCGTCCGCAACGGTTGGCGGCTGGAGCGCGCGCGCCTGCGCCGCATGGGCAAGCGGACGTTCTCGCTGCGCAACGACGTGCTCAACGCCTGGGCGATGACGCTCGTGCTGTGGGCGGCGATCGTCGCGCTGTTCGGCTTCGGCACCGTGCCGTACCTGGTGCTCCAGGCGGTGTTCGCGTTCAGCCTGCTCGAGGCCGTCAACTACCTGGAGCACTACGGGTTGCTGCGCGAGGAGTTGCCGAACGGGCGCTACGAGCGGGTCGATCCGCGGCACAGCTGGAACAACAACCACGTGGTGACCAACCTGTTCCTGTACCAGCTGCAGCGGCACAGTGATCATCACGCCAACCCGACCCGGCGGTACCAGGCGCTGCGGCATTTCGACGCCTCGCCGCAGCTGCCGAGCGGTTACGCGACGATGATCCTGCTCTGCTACTTCCCGCCGCTGTGGCGGCGCGTGATGGACCCGCGGGTGCTCGCGCACTACGGCGGCGACGTGACGCGCGCGAACATCCACCCGCGCAAGCGGGCGAAGGTGCTCACGCGGTACGGCGCCGCTCCCGAGCCGGCGGCTGAGAGACTAGCTGGGTGACGCGCTACAGCTGCCCGGTCTGCGACTACGTCTACGACGAGCAGCAGGGCGAGCCGCGCGAGGGGTTCCCGGCCGGCACGCCGTTCGCCGAGATCCCCGACGACTGGTGCTGCCCCGACTGCGGCGTGCGCGAGAAGGTCGACTTCGTCGCGGACGACGGGCAGGAGTGACCGTGCCGACCCCCTACCCCGAGGCGTCCCGCGCCCTGCTGCGCGACACGATTGTCGACGCGGTCGACCACTTGGCCCGGACGCGCGGCTGGGCGGCGGCGAGCATGTCGGACGTCGCGACCGCCGCCGGTGTCAGCCGGCAGACCGTGTACAACGAGTTCGGTTCGCGGCAGGCGCTGGTCGAGGCGTACGTCCGCCGCGAGGTCGAGACGCTGATCGGCGAGGTCGAAACCGAGGTGCGTCCACGTGCGGACGACGCCCGCGGCGCCGTCCAGGCCGCGTTCGCGCTCTTCCTCAAGCTCGCGTCCGACGAACCGCTCGTGCAGGTGATCGTGGCCAGCGAGCGGCCGTCCGACGACGGCGAGCTCACCCGGCTGCTCACCGGGCTGGGCCGCTCCGTCGCCACCGAACGCATCGGCGCGCTGATCGTCGAGGTGTGGCCGCAGGTGTCCGTGCCGGACGCGCGACTGCTCGCCGAGACGCTGGCCCGGCTGGCAATCAGCCACGCGCTGCTGCCCACCGAGGACGCGTCCGCGACGGCCGCCGCGATCACCCGACTGGTCGGCCCGTTCGTGGACGAGTTGCTGGCTGAATAACCGGGAGGTGGCATGTCCACGGTCAACGTGCGTTACATCGTCGACGACGTCGACGCGGCCTTCGAGTTCTACACCACCCGGCTCGGCTTCGAAGTGCGGATGCACCCCGCGCCGCAGTTCGCCATCCTCGCCCGCGACGCGCTGCAGCTCCTGCTGTCCGCACCGTCCGGCGCCGCCGGAGGTGGGCAGGTGACCGAGGCCGGGACGCCGACGCCCGGCGGATGGAACCGCATCTCGCTCGTGGTCGACGACCTGGCCGGTGAGGTTGCGGCGCTCCGCGCGGCGCGAGTGCACTTCCGGACCGACATCATCAACGGAGTCGGCGGGGACCAGATCCTGCTGGACGACCCGTCCGGGAATCCCGTCGAGCTGTTCCAGTACCGGGGTTGAGTGAGCCACGGGCTGGCGGACCGGTTCGCGGCTCGGGTTGCGCTGCCGGGTTTCCGTTCCAGCGCCGGTTGCGTTCTCTCGGCGGCGACGGCGGGAGCTGGGTTTCGGTCGGCTTGCGCTGCCGGCTTGCGTCCCAGCGTTCCTCAGTCGGCCCCTCCCCCTCGTTGATCAAGAGCACGTTGTGGTCGCCGGCGCGGCCACAACGTGGTCTTGATGATGACGGAATCTGCATACGAAATAAGGGAAATCTTCTCGGTAAACCCTTGACTTTCGACGGGTCGGGACTACAATCGGATGTATGCACGAATCAGTCTCCGAACCCGACGCGGCGCTGCCGCACTCACGGGGCTGATCCATGCCCTGCGCGATCTACCGGCCGAGACCGATGCTGCAGTGCTGATCGACCAGATCCGCGCCCTGGAAGAACTCAAGTCCGCAGCGGCCGCGACCCAAGCCCGCTTGACCGTCCGGTTCGCCGCAACGCAGCGGCAGGCGCAGCTGGACGCCGGGATACCAGCCGAGCGGGCCGACCGGGGCGTCGCGCACCAGGTCGGGCTCGCGCGGCGGATCTCGCCGCATCAGGCGCTGCGGTATGTCGGCTGGGCCAAGATCCTGACGTCGGAACTGCCCGGCACCTTCGCGGTGTTGGAAGCCGGCAAGACCAGCGAGTATTGGGGGTCCCCCCCGCCAGTGAGGGCGTAGCCGGCGGGGGAGACGCGACTGCGAAGGAACCTGCGTCGCCTGCAACCTGGCCAAAGAAGAGCCCGGCTGGCACGCCCGCCCCGGACCCGGCGGACACATCGACCTCATCACCCCCACCGGCCACCACTACCGCAGCCGGCCACCGAGCCTGCCCCGAACACGACAGCCCTCACCGCTGGAACGCGAAATCGTCATACACCTCTGGCGCACACATACCCGTCCCGCCGCCTGAGCCGAGACGCCCGAGCGGCCTGAACGAGCCCTGCCCAGTGGCTTAGTTGCCCTCGCCGCCGGAGTCGTCGCGGTCGTGCGGCGGGGTGTCCGCGGGTGCAGGTTCACCGGCCGGCTCACCGTGGCCGGCAGGCAACAACGCAGTGAGCGCCGAGCCGGCGATCCGGCGGAACTTGCGCTTGCCGCGGGTGCGATCGAGCACCGCAACCTCGAGCTGCTCGGCCGGGAGCGCACGCCGTGAGCCGTCCGTGCCGCCCGCCGAACCCAGCGCCGCGACGGCAGTCGCCAGCGCGGCGGCCAGCGGCTGGCCGGCCGTGTAGGTGCGCTTCATCTCGTCGGTGATCGCGTCCGCCTGCCCGCCACCCATCACCAGGAACTGCGGCTCGTCCACGATCGTGCCGTCATACGACAGCCGGTACAGCTGGTCGCCCTCGGCGTCGTGCCCGACCTCGGCGACGCACAGCTCCACCTCGTATGGCTTCTGCTGCTCGGTGAAGATCGTGCCCAGCGTCTGCGCATAGGCATTGGCCAGCGCGCGCGCCGTGACGTCGCGGCGGTCATAGGAATACCCGCGCAGATCAGCCAGCCGGATGCCGGCGACGCGCAAGTTCTCGTACTCGTTGTACTTGCCGACCGCGGCGAAGCCGATGCGGTCGTAGATCTCGCTCACCTTGTGCAGCGCCGAGCTGGCGTTCTCGGCGACGAACAGGACGCCGTCGGCATACGTGGAGACCACCACGCTCCGCCCGCGCGCGATGCCCTTGCGCGCGTACTCGGAACGGTCGCGCATGATCTGCTCGGCCGAGGCGTAGAACGGCATGCTCATCGTCAGTTCCCCCTCAGGCGCCCGGACGCGCTTCGCGCTCGGCCAGGATCGTGCGCACCACGGCGCTCAGCTCGTCGTCCCCGACCCGCTCGGTTCCGCTCGCGGTCGCCAGCATGACGACAGGGAAGATGCCGCGCGTGATGTCGGGACCACCGGTCGCGGAGTCGTCGTCGGCAGCGTCGTACAGCGACTCGACGGCCACGCGCACGATCTCGTCACGGTTCATCCCGGCCCGCCAGAGCTTCTTCAGAGCGCCCTTCGCGAACAGCGAACCGGAACCGACCGAGTGGTAGTACTGCTCCGGGTACCGCCCACCGGTGACGTCGTAGCTGTAGATCTTCCCGCCCTGAGCGGGGTCGGCGGCGTCGATGTCGAAGCCGGCGAACAGCGGCACGACCGCCAGCCCCTGCATGGCCGCGCCGAGGTTTCCGCGGATCATCGTCGCGAGCCGGTTCGCCTTGCCGTCCAGGGTCAGCTGGGTGCCCTCGATCTTCTCGTAGTGCTCGAGCTCGACCTGGTACAGCCGCACCATCTCGACGGCCAGCCCGGCCGTGCCCGCGATCCCCACGAGCGAGTAGTCGTCGGACGCGAACACCTTCTCGATGTCACGCTGCGCGATGAGGTTGCCGGCCGTGGCACGCCGGTCCCCCGCCATCACCACGCCGCCGTCGAACGTGGCGGCGACGATAGTCGTGCCGTGCGGCACCACGGTCCCGGCGGGCGGCGCGGACGGCATCAGATCGGGCGCCGCGGCCGACAGGAACTCGGTGAACGACGACGAGCCCGGCGAGGTGGCATAGCGAAGGATCCCGTGGACGGCTCCGGAGCCGTCCAGCGCCCTCACTCGCCGCCCTTCTGGACGAACGCGCGGACGAAGTCCTCCGCGTTCGTCTCGAGCACGTCGTCGATGTCGTCGAGGATCGCGTCGACGTCCTCGGTGAGCTTCTCGTGCCGCTCCGCGACGTCAGTGTTCGACTCGGCGGTCTCCTCGACCTCGACCTCGTCCTCGTGCTGGCGCTGGGGGCGGCTCTGGCCGCTGTCGTGGGTCGGCATGAAAGACCACTCCCTCTCGTGCTTGCGAAACTTCACCCTAGCCCGGCCCGATCACGGTTTCTCGTCCCAACACGGTGTCGGTGACGATCGTTATGGTGACCCTCATGGCGATACCCGCTGCGATCAGCCTGGTCACCCTCGGCGTGCGTGACGTCCGCACGTCGACCCGGTTCTACAGCACGCTCGGCTTCGAGCTTTCGAGCGCCTCCGTGGAAGGCGAGGTCAGCTTCTTCCGCACGGCTGGGGCCATCCTCGCCGTGTGGGGACGCGCCGAGCTGGCCGCGGACGCGAACCAGCCGGAGCCCGCCGCGAACCCCGGCGGCACGGCGCTCGCGATCAACCTCGACTCGCGCGCCGCGGTCGATGCCGCGCTCGCCGACGCCGCGGCGGCCGGTGCGAGCATCCCGAAGCCCGCCACCGCGACCGAGTGGGGCGGCTACTCGGGCTACTTCGCCGACCCCGACGGCCACCTCTGGGAGGTCGCGCACAACCCGTTCTGGCCGCTGGACGCACGCGGCCTGCCCCAGCTGCCCTGACCGACCGCCCGTCAGCCGCCCGCGCCGACGTTTAGCGCGTGCGTCGCCAGCGACCCGCCGTCGGCGATGAACTCCGAACCGGTCGAGTAGGAGCTGCGGTCGCTGGCCAGGAACAGCACCAGCTCCGCGATCTCCTCCGGCCGCCCGACACGCTGCAGCGGCAGCTTGTTGGTGACCGGGCTGAGATCGATCTGGCTCAGGTCGACGTCCGGCCCGCCGATCGCCTCCTGCACCATCTTGGTGTCGATCATTCCCGGGTGCACGGAGTTCACCCGGATGCCCTTAGGCCCGAGCTCCAGCGCGGCCACCTTCGTCATGCCGCGGATCGCGAACTTCGTGCTCGTGTACGCCACCACGAACGGCATGCCGGCGATGCCCTCGACCGACGACAGGTTCACGATCGAGCCCCCCCTGCCCATCACGCGGGACGCGGCCCGCATGCCGAGGAACGTCCCGACCTGGTTCACGCGCACCAGCCGCTCGAAGTCGGCCAGCGTGGTGTCCGGCAGTGCCGAGAAGTGCAACACGCCCGCGTTGTTCACCAGGACGTCCAGCCGCTGGTGCGTCTGCATCACCTCGCCGACGACGGTGTCCCAGTCCTGCTCCGACGACACGTCCAGGTGCCGGAACACCGCTGCGGCGCCGAGTTCCTCGGCGAGCTGCTTGCCCAGGTCGTCGATCACGTCCGCGATGACGACCTGCGCGCCCTCCTCGACGAAGCGGCGCGCGGCGGCGGCGCCCTGGCCGCGTGCCGCGCCGGTGATGATCGCGATCTTGCCCTCGAGAATCCCCATGTGTTCAGACCAGCGTCGGCTGGCAGACGCGGCAGGTCGTGATGTCCCGCTCGTGCCCGGTGAGCACGTGCAGGTCTTCACGGTGCGCGATCAGCTGGCAGTCACGGCGGTGGACGGTGGAACCGTCACCGGCGAGGACGGGCACCGCGCCGGGGTCGGCGATCGTGGCCTCCGCGGTCGCCGCGCCGCCCGCGCTCTGCCGCGACACCAGGTCCGCGAGCACCAGCATCGTGTCGGCGAGCTGACGTGCGCTCGCGCGCTGGTCGGCACCCACCTTGGCCAGCCACGCCCCGAAGTACAGGAAGCCGCCGAGGAACGTCAGCCCGAGCCCGAGCAGCCCACCGGAGATCAGATAGGTGTTCTGGTCGTAGGTGTAGTGCGAGTGCGCTGTGCCGTACCAGCCCAGGCAGATGGCCAGGATGCCCAGCGGCATCAGCACCGCCCCCGCCGCGAAGAGCACCAGTTGCAGCGTGCGGTACCTGCTGTCCTGGTTGACCGCGGCGTTGGACGCAGGCACCGCCCGCGTCTGGTTCAGCCGCGGCACCGCGAGCTGGCTCGTGTTCGTGCCCGTGGTCGTCACACTCGTCATCGACTCATCCCTTTCGTAGGTCCGGCACGCCCCGGGCCAGCCCGAACTCGCAGTTGCCGCCCGCCCCGAACAGGGTCAGTGCCGCGGCTCGCAGCAGCCAGCCCAGCGCGGCGGCCAGCACGAGCGCGCCGAGGATCAGCATCCGGGGCACCTTGCCCAGCGCCGGGAACTCGAACCCGGCGGACTGCGGCGTGCCGAGCGACGGCGTCATGTTCGTGCCCGGGTTCGAGTTCGGCAGCGACGAACCACCACCGGTGTTCCCAAGCCCGGTCCCGAGACCGCCGACCGGCGTCGTCCCGCCGCCGAAGCCGCCGCCGGTGCTCACGCCGCCGACGCCACTGCCGCCGCCGGTGTTCGTCACCGGAACGCCGCCACCGCCGCCGGTCGAGCCGCCAGGGCTGGTGAAGTTGAACGCGGGCGACGCGGTGAGACTGCTCTGCACCGACCCCACGTCGATGACGATCTTCGGCGCGTAGGTGACGATCGCCCCGAGGATGCTGCCGAACTGCGGGATCTTCGACAGCAGGTCGGCGATGGGCGCCATCAGCTTGTCGACGTGGAACATCGTCCAGAGCTTGGTCATGTCGACGGTCAGCTCCATGCCGTAGGCGTCGAACGTGCCGCCGGCGCTGCTGTCGTCGCTCGTGACCTTCTTGTCGCTGTGCAGCCACTTGATGCTCAGTCCGAGCGTGGACAGCAGGTCGGGCAGCTGCGGCAGCGGCGTCGCGTTCCCGGCCAGGTCGACGCCCTTGGTGTCCAGCGCGATCGTCTGGCCGAGCACGGACAGGCCGCCGACGGTGGCCACGCCGTCGACGGTCGCCTTCTTGCCGTCGCTGACCGTCGTGGACTTGACGTCGAAACCGTTCAGCGAGATCAACCCGCCGAGCAGGTCCAGCGACGACATCGCCGCGTGCGCGGTGGCGGTCACCGAGTCCTTGCCGACCGTGATGTTCGTGTCGCTGGTGACGTTCTTCAGCGAGACGAGGCCCGCGAGCGGGTTCGGGACCACCAACGGCTTCGGCGCGTTCGCGGACGGCTTCTGCCCGAAGATCTTGCCGATGTTCTCGAACAGCCCGGACAGCACGTTGGTGCCCTCGATGCCAAGACCAGTCGTGGTCGCGGTCGTGGTGCCGGAGTCCGCCGACGTCTGCATGCCGTTGCCGTCGGTGATCTGCACCTTGTCGCTCGCCGGCGTCGACTCGGTCGCCGGGTAGGACGAGTCCGCGCGCACGGTGTAGTTGGCGTTCGGGACGAGCTGCCCGAGCCCGTTGCCGATCAGGTCACCGGGCCAGAAGTAGCTGGCCGTCGAGGACATCCGTCCCGCCGAGCCCTCGGAGTGGCTGTAGGCGATGCCCATGTCCAGCTGCGGCTTGTTCGGGTCGGGCGGGCCGGGGATGCCCTGGTCGAAGATCTGGATGCGGACCGGCGAGGCCGTCAGGCTGGCGTCGAAGCCGCTGAGCGTGGTCTGCGTGCCGGAGTCGTCGGCGGACGAAGGGCCGGGCCACATCAGCGTCACGACCGTGGCGGTGGCGAACAGCGCCACCACCTGCTTGGAACGCCGGTTCATGCGGCACCTCCGAAATAGAGCTCGTTGAGCTTGCTTTCGATCTCGCGCGGTTCACCGGTCTCGATAATCCGCCCGCCCTGCATCACCGCGGCGTAGTCGGCCACCCGCAGAGCGCTTGACGCGAATTGTTCAACGACCAATATGGACACCCCGTCACGCGCGATCTCCGCAACGGTTTCGTAAAGGCTCTCCACGATCAGCGGCGCGAGGCCCATCGACAGCTCGTCCAGCAGCAACAGCGCGGGGTCGGAGGACAGCGCGCGAGCCAGCGACAGCATCTGCTGCTCGCCGCCGGACAGGCTCCCGGCCAGCTGGCGGCGCCGCTCCTTCAACCGCGGGAAGCGCAGGTACGACTCGGTCAGGATCTTTTCGACCGGTGTGCCCGAATACGACGCGAGCCAGAGGTTCTCCTCGACGGTCAGGTTCGGGAAGATGCCCCGCCCTTCCGGCACCATGCACACGCCGGCGCGGTTGAGCTCGTCCGGCGAGGCACCCCCGATGTGCATGCCGCCGATGTGGACGTCGCCGGACGTGTGCGGCATCAGGCCGCTGATCACGCGCAGCAGCGTGGTCTTGCCCGCGCCGTTCGCGCCGAGCAGTGCCATGACCGCTCCCCGCGGGACGAGCAGGTCGACGCCGCGCAGCACCTCGATGCGCCCGTACGCGGCGTGGACGTCGATCAGCTCCAGAATGGGCGCGCGCGTCACGAGCGCACCTCCTCGCCCTGCGCGAAGCCGAGGTACGCGGCCTGCACCCTGCGGTCCGCCCGGATCTCGCCCGCGGTGCCCGTGGCGATCACCTTGCCGAACTCGAGGACGTGGATCAGGTCGCACACGCTCATCACCAGGTCCATGTCGTGCTCGACCATCAACACCGCCCGTCCGCTCTGCGCGAGCCGGCGCAGCAGTTCGCCGAAGCTCTCCGTCTCGGCCTCGTCCAGCCCGGAGGACGGCTCGTCCAACAGCAGCAGCTCCGGCTCGATCGCGAGCGCCCGGGCGATCTCGACCAGCCGGGCCACACCCGTCGGGACCGCGTCGGCACGGTGGTTCGCGTACCGCTGCAGGCCGACGGTCTCGATCAGCTCGTCGACCTTCGGGTCGCGGTGCTGGCGGAACCAGCTGCCCACGCCGCCGCGGATCTCGCGCGCCACCTGGATGTTCTCGCGCACGCTCAGCGATCCGAACGCTTCCAGGCGCTGGAACGTGCGGGCCATGCCCATCTTCGCGCGGTGATCCGGCGGCGCCTTCGTCACGTCCCGGCCCTTGAACCGCACCCGCCCGGACGTCGGCGGCTGCAGGCCGGTGATCACGTTGAACAGCGTGGTCTTGCCCGCGCCGTTCGGACCGATCAGGCCGGTGATCGTGTACGCGTCGGTGGTGAACGACGCGCCGTCGACGGCGACGATGCCGCCGAACCGGACGCTGACGTCGTTGACCTCAAGCAACGCCATGGCCGGCCACCTGCGCTTCCGGGACGGATTCGATCTCGCCGTCTTCGATCGCGTGCGCGCCCGTGGACCGCTGGCGCCGCAGCCGCGGTGGCAGCGGCATGTGCGGCTGCGCGCCGCGCATCGCGCGGAACAACACGTTGACCAGGCCGTTCGGGTCGCGGCCGAGCAGGATCGCGCCGACGCCGATGACCAGGAACACCAGTCCGGACAGCGACGGGATGGTGGCCTGCACGACCGGCAACAGCATCAGCAGGATGCCGCCGAACAGCGCGCCGGTCACGGAGGTGACGCCGGCGACGACTGCGATCAACAGCAGCGGCAGGCTCTGCAGCGTTTGGAAGTCCGTCGGGGAGATCGTCCCCTCTAGGCCGGCGATGAGCGCACCGGCCAGACCGGCCATCGCCGCGGAGAGGCTGAACACGGCGACCCGGAACCACCGCTGGTTCAGGCCGAGCGTGCCGCACGCCGCCGGGCTGTCGCGCAGCGCGATCAGCAGCCGGCCGACCGGGCCGCGCCGCAGCGCCAGCAGACCGATCCCCATGAGCACGAACACGACGGTCATCATGAACACGTACGTGCCGGTGCTCGCGAAGTCGTAGCCGAAGATCGACAACCGCTTCGCGTGCAGACTGCCGCCCCAGCCGAACATGAAGTCGGCCTGGAACACCAGCTTGTCCATCAGCTCGGCGAACGCGAGCGTCGCCAGCGCGAGGTACAGCCCGGTCAGCCGCAGCACCGGGATCGCCACGATCGCACCGACCGCCGCCGCGATCGCGACCGCGACCAGGATCGCCCAGATCGACGTGGTGTTCATCTTCGCCACGACCGCCGCGCCGACACCGACGAACGCGAACTGCCCGAGCGAGACGTAACCGCCGTAGCCGGTCAGCAGCACCAGCGACAGCATGATCATCGCGTAGCCGATGGCCGTGCCGAAGCGCAGCATGTTCGTCTGGTTCAGCATCGGCAGCGCGACCAGGCAGGCCACGATCAGGACGCCGGAGAACAGCAGCGTGCGCGGCGTGCCGGGGACGTTCGCCGCCAGGATGCCCTTGACCTGGCCGACGCGCAGCCGCACCTGCGGCACGAAGATCAGGATCGCGAACAGCATGAACGTCGGCAGCGAGCTCTGCAGCCCGGTCTGGATGAGCTGCCCGCCGTGCGGCGCGATGTAGCCCTGGCAGTAAGCCGTCACCAACCCGAGCGCGATCGCGCCGAGATACGTCAACGGCAGGCTGCGCAGCCGTCCGAGCATCGCGGCCGCGAACGCGCTGATCACCAGGAACGTCAGCGTGTAGTAGTCCAGGCCGGTGTAGGACACGAGCAGGATGCCGCCGAGCGCGGCCAGCGCGGAGCCCAGCGCCCAGCTCATCATCGATACCCGGGTCGACTTGGCGCCGAACAGTTCGAGCAGCTCGCGGTTGTCGACGGCCGCGCGCATCGCGGTGCCGACGCGGGTGCGGTTGAGCAGCACGTACAGGCCGGCCGCCACCACGGCGGACAGCCCGATCGTGAGGACGAAGTGGTAGCTGATGCGGACGCCGAACAGCGGGAACGAGTCGTACCCGAAGAACGGCGGCACACTGCGGAACTGGTCCGTCGGCCAGAACTGTTGCGCGAGCCCGACGAGGAACACGAACAGCCCGACGGTCACCACCAGGCTCACACTGACCGGCGCCTCACCGAGCCCGCGCATCACGAGTCGCTCGAGGGCGAGGCCGAACAGCGGGGCGATGACGAACAGCACGAGCACCGCGGACAGCGCCGTCGGCAACTTGTCCTGCACGTGCAGCTGCCAGTACGCGAACGCCATCACCATGCTGATCGCGCCGTGCGCCAGGTTGAACACCCGGGTGGTGGTGTACGTCAGCACCAGCCCGGAGGCCGCGATGGCGTACGCCGCGCCGAGGAACAGCCCGGTGACCGAATAGGCGACGAACTCCTCCATGCGTCAGTCGCCCACTCCGCTGTTGACGGTCGCGGCACAGGTGTACGGGTAGGGCGTCAGCCGCACCCACTTCCCGTTCTCCAGCTTGACCAGCGAGGCGCAGTGGCCGGTGTGCTTACCGCCGACGTCCTGCGCGGGCACCATGCCGTTGTCCGTGTAGTTGTGGATGCCCTTGACCGCGTTCAGCAGCGAGGCCCGGGTGAGCTTGCCGCCGAGCTGGATCGCCAGCTGCGTGAACAGGTCCATCGCCGCCCACGCGTACACGCCGAAGAACGTCGGCTCACCGCCGGACGTGCGCCTGAGCCATGTCAGGTACTGCTGCAGGCCTGGGTTCTTGCCGGCCTCCTCGAACAGCGGGCCGGGCACGAACGAGTAGGTGCCGTCGACGGGCTTGCCGGCGGCCACGTAGTTCGCGTCGTAGCCGGTCGGGTCCATCACGAACATCGGGTTGTAGTTCTGCTGGTACATCGCGCTCTTGAGCTGCACCGCGTACTGGTACGCGCCGATGTACTGGACGTACTTGATGCCGTCGCTCTTCAGCTTCGTGACGATGCTGCCGTAGTTCGGGACGGACGTGACGTCGATGCCGATCTTGTCCTTGAAGTTGAAGCCCATCTTGGACTCGGCCGCGCTGAAGCTGTTCGCGTTCAGCGTCGAGGCGCCGGCGCTGAGGTACACGAACGCGGCGTTCTTGTACGCGTCCCCCTGCTTCTTGAAGTACGTCACGAACGGGACGGTCGGCACCTCGGGAATGGCGAGCGAGTAGACGCCGTACGAGACGGGCGACTTCCAGCGCGCGGTCTCGGTGGACGCGGTGCGCAGATCGGGGATGCCGCACTTGGCGACGGTGTCCGCGCCACCGGCGTCGAAGGCCCCCATCGAGCCGACCTCGGCGAACGCGCTGTTGCACGCGGTGGTGTCCGCCTGCTGATCGACGTTCTCGCTGGTGCCGCTGTCCAGGGGCAGGATCTTCAGCTTGCGGCCGCAGATGCTGGACGTGGAGTTGAAGTACGCCGCGTACGCGGCCGACGCGTTCTGCACCGACTTGAACAGGTTCGGCACCGGGCCGCTGATGTCGGCGACGTTGGCCAAGGTGATCGTGGTGTCGGTGATGCCGGTCGTGTTCTTGAACCCGGCACAGCTGCCGGCCTTCACGTTCGAGACCGGGCCACCCGGCTTGGACGAGCCGCCGCCACCGGAGTGCGAGCCGCCGCCGCTGCCGGATCCCCCACCGGAGCCGGAGCCGCCACCGGTGCCCCCGCCGCCCGTGCCGGTTCCAGTCCCGGTGCCGGTTCCAGTCCCGGTTCCGGTGCCGGTGCCCGTTCCCGTCCCGGTGCCGGTTCCCGTGCCCGTTCCGGTTCCCGTCCCGCCGCCGTCGGTGCCGGTCCCCGTCCCCGTCCCGGTTCCCGTGCCGCCGCCGGTCTGGACGCCGTCGACCTGGCCACCGGCGAGGACGCCCTGCGCGTCGACGAACTGCTTGGGCGGAACCGCGGAGCCGCACGCGGCGAGCAGCAGTGCACACGCTGCGGCGGTGGCGATGACTATCGGCCGACGACGACGGATCACGTGAGACTCCTTGATTGCGGTGCTCATGACAGCGAGAGCACCTCGGTGCAGGCAAACGTGCTATCTGGGTCGCGGTGTTCGAAGTACTTGCCGAGCGTTCCATCGAGCTCGGCGAGAGTCCAGGTGCCCGCGCCGGTGTCGAAGCGCTGCTCGACGCGCGGCGGAGCCATCAACGCGACCATGCCGCCGTACACCACGAAGACCTGGCCGCTGATCGATTCGGCCGCCGGCGAGGCGAGGTAGGCGACCAAGGGCGCCACGTGCTCGACGGACAGCGGGTCGGCGGCGCCCTCGGGCGCGTCGCCGAACACGCCCTGCGTCATCGCCGTGCGGGCACGCGGGCAGATCGCGTTCGCGCGCACGCCCATCCGTCCGAGCGCGCGGGCGGTCGAGACGGTCAGCGCGGCGATGCCCGCCTTCGCCGAGGCGTAGTTGGGCTGCCCCTCCGAACCGGTGAGGCCGGCCTCGGACGACGTGTTGACGATCCGGGCGTACACCGGCTCGCCGGTGGCCTTGAACTGTGCGCGCCAGTACGCGGCTGCGTTGCGCGAGAGCAGGAAGTGACCGCGCAGGTGGACGCGGATGACGGTGTCCCACTCCTCGTCGGTCATGTTGAACAACATCCGGTCGCGCGTGACGCCGGCGTTGTTGACGACGACGTGCAGCCCGCCGAAGTGCTCGACGGCTGCGTTCGTGAGCGCGTCCGCGGTGGACCGCTCGGCGATGTCGCCCGCGACGAACAGCCCCTTGCCGCCGACGCTCTCGATCTCGTCGATCACGTCGCCGGGCACCATGTCGTTGACGACGACGGACGCGCCGGCGCGGGCCAGCGCGAGCGCCTCGGCGCGTCCCAGGCCGGCGGCAGCGCCGGTGACGACGGCGACCTTGCCGTCCAGCGGAGCCTGCTCAGCCATCGACGTCCACCAGGCTCAACGCGTTCTTCGGGCAGCGCTCGACCGCCTTCTCCACCCGCTGCAGCTGCTCGGGCGCGAGGTCCGCGGTGTCCGGGATCAGGACCATCAGGTTCTCGTCGTCGTCCAGTTCGAACACCTGCGGCGCCAGGCCGCAGCACACCGCGTTCGCCTCGCATAGGACCCGGTCGACCCTGATCTCCATCTGCGCCTGCCTCCAACCGCCGGTCCGCGCTACCGCCGGGAACTCCCGGTAGGTGTGACGCAGATCTAACAAAGGGACAACGATCCAGCCGCGGCCAGGTCACTGGCTGACACTCGGCCAGGCATGCCCGATTCGCCACGTTGAGGAGCGATGATAGAACGGGTTCTAGATCGTGGCAATCACCACACGCGAGGCACCGAACCCCGATTTCATGCCCGACCTATCGACGTCCGCACCGTCCCGCCGCTACAGTCACTAGAACGCGTTCCACCCGGTAAGTGTCATGATCCAGGAGCGGGAATGTTCATCGGCTACTCCCCCGAGCACGAGCAGCTGCGCCGCGAGCTGCGCAGCTATTTCAGCACCCTGATGACACCCGAGCGACGGGCGGCGCTGGCCACCGGTGGCGACTACGGCGACGGCGAGGTCTACAAGCAGGTCGTCCGGCAGATGGGCCAGGACGGCTGGCTCACGCTCGGCTGGCCGGAGGAGTTCGGCGGACGCAGTAGGGGTACCCCCGCCAGGGAGGGCGTAGCCGGCGGGGGAGGCTCGGCCCTCGACCAGCTGATCTTCACCGACGAGGCGGCGATCGCGGGCGCGCCCGTGCCCTTCCTGACGATCAACACTGTCGGGCCGACGATCATGCGGTACGGCACGCCGGAGCAGAAGGCGTTCTACCTGCCGAAGATCGCGTCCGGCGAGCTGCACTTCTCGATCGGCTACTCCGAGCCCGACGCCGGCACCGACCTCGCATCACTGCGTACGCGCGCGGTTCGCGACGGCGACGAGTACGTGGTCAACGGCCAGAAGATGTGGACCAGCCTGATCCAGTACGCCGACTACGTCTGGCTGGCCTGTCGCACCGATCCCGATGCCGTGCGGCACAAGGGCTTGTCGATCCTGATCGTCCCGACCGACGCCGAGGGCTTCTCGTACACCCCGGTGCACACCGTGTCCGGGCCGTCCACCAGCGCCACCTACTACTCGGACGTGCGCGTACCGGTCGCGAACCTGGTCGGCGAGGAGCACAAGGGCTGGGCGCTGATCACGAACCAGCTGAACCACGAGCGGGTCGCGCTCACGTCCGCGGCCCCGGTCATGAGCGCGCTGCGTGAGGTCCGCGAGTGGGCGCAGCAGACCAAGCTTGCGGACGGCCGGCGCGTCATCGACCAGGAGTGGGTGCAGATCCATCTGGCGCGCGTGCACGCGAAGGTGCAGTTCCTGCGGCTGAAGAACTGGCAGATCGCCTCCGGCTCCGCGTTCGGTCCCGCCGACGCGTCCGCGACGAAGGTCTTCGGCACCGAGTTCGCGACCGAGGCGTACCGGCTGCTTGGCGAGGTGCTCGGTGCCAACGGTTACGTCCGGATGGGCTCGCCAGCAGCGGTGCTCGCCGGGCGGATCGAACGGATGGCCCGCGCCTCGCTGATCCTCACCTTCGGCGGCGGGACGAACGAGGTGCAGCGCGACATCATCGCGGGCGTCGGCCTGCGCCTGCCTGCGAGCGGACGCTGAAGGAGACGACAGTGGACTTCACCCTTTCCGAGGAGCAGCAGGAGCTGGCCGGGCTGGTGCGCCGCATCGCGACCGACCGGCTCACCCAGGAGCGCCTCAAGCAGGTCGAGGCCGACGGCGCCCACTTCGACCGCGAACTCTGGCGCGCGTTGGCGGACGCGGGGGTGCTCGCCGCCGCGCTGCCCGAGACGGTCGGCGGCGGGGGCCTGGACTTCCTCGAGCAGTGCAGCGTCCTGATCGAGCTGGGTCGGACGGTTGCGCCGGTTCCGTACCTGACCAGCTCGGCCGCCGCCGCGGCGCTCGCCTACTTCGGCACCGATGCGCAGCGCGCCGCATGGACGGTGCCGGCCGCGTCCGGGGAGCTGGTCCTGACCGTCGCGCTGACCGAGGACCTCAACGACGACCCGGAGCACCCGGTTACCCGCGCGCAGCGGACCGATGCGGGATGGCAGCTGACCGGATCGAAGGCTGTCGTGCCGTTCGCGACCGTGGCCGACGCGTTCCTCGTCCCGGCCACGACCGCCGAAGGCGTCAAGCTGTTCGTCGTGCTGCCGTCCGACGGCGGCGTGCTGCTCGAAGCGCAACGCATCGTGGACGGTGACCTCGAGGCCACCTTGGACCTGGCCGGAGTGCAGCTCGGCGAGGACCGGCTGGTGCCCGGCGCGGACGTCGTGCACTGGCTGGTCGCGCGGTGCACGGTGGGCCAGTGCGCCTTGCAGCTCGGCGTGCTCGAGCGTGCCCTGGAGCTGACGGCGGAGTACGCCCGCCAGCGCCAGCAGTTCGGCCGTCCGATCGGCAGCTTCCAGGCGGTGGCGCAGCGGCTCGCGGACGGCTACATCGACGTGGAGGCGGCGCGCCTGACGACGTGGGAGGCCGCCTGGCGCATCGCCTCCGGCCTGCCGTGCCCGACCGAGATCGCTACGGCGAAGTTCTGGGCCGCGGACGCCGGTCACCGTGTCGCGCACACCGCGGTGCACGTCCACGGCGGAACCGGCATCGACACGGACGGCGCGCTGCACCGGTACTTCGTCGCGGCCAAGCGCAACGAGTTCACGCTCGGCGGCGCGACCGAGCAGCTGCGCCGCCTCGGCCGCGAGCTCGCTGAAACGCCTGCCTGACGCGTTCCGCGGAACGCGGTTACGCCGACGCCGGGAGGTTGAGGTGTCCGGCGGCGGTGGTGATGGCCCAGTCGTGGTTCATGCGGGTGCCGTCCCAGCGCGGTGTCGCGGCGGTCGCGGCGATGTCGGCGGGCTCGTTCTCGATCGGTGTCCGGTCGGTGATCAGCGTGGACGGGTCGATC
>DASRSS010000258.1:0-18509 GCA_035656335.1 Jatrophihabitantaceae bacterium
AGCAATTTCGTGGGGAGGTCTCACGAGCGGCCAGCCTACTGACCGGGCCGTTACCATCGGGGCCATGTCGCGCAGCTCGGAGGGACGGGCGGAGGGACGGTCAGGGCGCAAGGCGCAGCGCGCGCGCCGCCGTCGTTCGCCCCGGCCGCGGCAGGTGAACGAGTTCAGCGCCGGCGGGCTGGTCCTCGACCTCGCCGGCGACGTCCCGCGCGGCGCACTCATCGGCCGGACGGACCGCCGCGGCCGACTGCTCTGGTCGCTGCCGAAGGGCCACATCGAGCGCGGCGAGACCGCCGAGCAGGCCGCGATCCGCGAGGTCGCCGAGGAAACCGGCATCGCCGGCGAGATCATGGCCGAGCTCGGCAGCGTCGACTTCTGGTTCATGGCCGAGGGCAAGCGGGTGCACAAGACCGTGCGCCACTTCCTGATGCGCGCCACCGGCGGCGAGCTGTCCGACGCGGACGTCGAGGTGACCGCGGTGGCCTGGGTGCCGCTGCCGGACATCACCGCCCAGCTCGCCTACCCCGACGAGCGCGGCCTGGTGGACGCCGCCGGCCGGCTGCTGCGGGACTCGGCGTGACCGCTGCCCGCCGCGCCGGTGCCGTGGCCGCGCTGTTCGTCCTCGCCGTCCTCGCCAGCGGGCTCGGCTGGCTGCCCACCGCCCACTCCGCGGCCGCGAGCGGGTTCGCCGCCGCTCCCGCGGCCGCTCCGTCCCCCGCGCCCGACGTCGACCGCGTCGAGGTCAAGGTCGTCTCGATGTCGCCGACCACCCCGGACGTCACCAACACGCCGACCCCGCTGACCATCCAGCTGCAGCTGACCAACACGACCGCGTCCACGTTCCGCAAGCTCACCGTCGTCGGCGTGCGCGGCGACCCGATCAGCAACCAGCAGGCGCTGGACGACGCCCTGGCGAACCCGGTCCCGCCCTCGGCCGGCGACCCGCTCGTCGCCACCATCACGCCCACCCATCCAGTGCGCGCAAACCTGGGGCCGCACGAGACGACCACGGTCAGCTTCGTCACGTCCACGGCGACGCCGCCCTCGTCGGCCGGGATCTGCCTGTGCGAGAACCGCATCTATCCGCTGTTCCTGGAGGCCACGGCCGACAGCGCGGCCAAGGGCACGGTCGTGCTCGGCAGCGCGCAGACGTTCCTGCCGTCGTTCGGGACGAGCCAGCCGAAGCCGATGCAGGTGAGCTGGGTGTGGCCGCTGCTGGACCGGCCGCACCGCAGCACCGGCGAGACCGTGTTCACCGACGACGGGCTGGCCACCTCGATCGCCGGCGGGCGGCTGGACCGGCTGCTGCAGACCGTCCAACTCGCGCTCACCCAGGACCCGTCGCTGTCCATGACGCTGCTCGTCGACCCGGATCTGATCGACGAGCTGGCCGTGATGGCGGCCGGCAGCTACCAGGTGCAGACCAGCGCCACGAGCACCACGGCCGGTACCGGCACGGCGGCGGCCAAGTCCTGGCTGGCCCGGCTGCGCACCTGCCTGGACGAGGACCCGAACCTGCAGCTGGCATTCACGCCGCTCGCCGACCCGGACGTCCGCTCGCTCGCGACGCACGGGGTGGGCTGGGCGACCGCGCTGGACTCGACGATGCAGCAGCGCGTGACCGAGGCCCTCGGCGGACGCGCCGCAGACTCCGACATCAGCTGGCCGCTGGGCAACTCGCTGAACCGGCAGACGCTCGACGCGCTCGTCCGCAGCGGCGTCCGCACCGTCGTCGTGGACGACCAGAGCGTGCCGGGCAGCACGCGCGAGGTGCCCCAGCCCGACGCGCTCGCCCCGGTCTCCACCCCGGCCGGCAGCGCGAAGCTCGCGATCGCCTCGTCCCAGCTGGACAGCTACGCCGACGCGGTCGTGTCGGTCGACGGCACGGGCGTGAGCACGCTGCCCGATCTCGTCGCCCAGGTCGCGGTCCGCGCGGAGCAGGACGGCAGCCACGGGCACTACGTGGTGATCGCGCCGGACCGCTCCGTCGACCCGGACCCGACTGCGGCCAGCGCGGCCATCCTCGCGACGGCGGACACGTCCTGGTCCAGCTCCCTCTCGCTCGGTGCCGCGGCCGCGCAGGTCGATCCCGTCCACCAGGGCGGGCTACACCCGCGGGCGCTGAAGAACGGCCTGCCGGACGAGACGATCACGGCGGCGCAGTACCTGGCGATCACGCTGCCCACGGTCGACAGCCTGCTCACGCCGCCGCCGCACGCCCGGGAGGTGGACGGCATCGCTCCCGACGCCGTGACCGCGGCCACGACGCTGGTCTCCGGCCTGCCGCTGGGCATCCAGCGGGCCGAGTCGGCCGAGTGGTCCGATGCCCCGGCCACCAGCGGGACGCTCGCGCAGTCGCTCGCCGACCAGGTGCGCGGTGTCGTCAACGGCGTCCAGCTGGTCAAGCCCGCGCAGGGCAGCTACACGCTGGGTTCCAACGATTCCCTGCTCCCGGTCACGATCGACAACACGCTCACCGTCCCGGTCTACGTGCGGCTGAAGGCGGCCACGGTCGGCGGCCTGCCGGGCTTCTCCACCACGGACCTCGGCGTCCAGCAGGTCGCGCCCCGCAGCAAGCTGGTGATGCGCCTGCCCGCTCGCGTCGACCGCGCCGGCCGGATCCCGGTCAACGTCGCGCTGACCACGCCCAGCAAGCAGGCACTGGGAGCCGGGATCCAACTCTCGGTCCGCAGCACCGCCCTGGGCAACATCGGCAAGATCATCACGTACGGCGCCGGCGCGATTCTGGCCGCCGCGCTGCTGTTCCGGTTCGGACGGCAGTGGTGGCGCCGGCACAACGGCACCGCGCCCCGCCGCGCCCCGGTGGAAGTGGACGCATGAACGCCCGAGCCCTCGTGATCGCGCGATGAGCACCCCGGACGACGAGGGCTGGAGCGCACCCTCGCTGTACGCCGGCGGCCAGCCGATCTTCACCCCGCCGACGATGGTCGGTGCCGATCCGATCGGCTCCATGCTGGCCTCGGACTGGTCCGCCGGCGCGGGCACCGCGGACCAGTGGAGCCCCACCACCTACATCGGCCCCCGGCGGCTGCGGCCGGGTACCACCCGGGCCGCCGAGACGATCGCCGCCACCAAGGTCCAGCAGGCGCCGTCCGCCGCCGCGCCCGAGGCTGCGCCCCGCGAGGCCGAGCGGGACAACCGCGGGTTGATGGCGAACAGCCGGACGATGGCGATCGCCAGCCTGATCAGCCGGATCACCGGATTCCTGCGCAGCATCCTGCTCGTCGCCGCGCTCGGTGCCGCCGGCGTCGGCAACTCGTACAGCGGCGGCAACACGTTCCCGAACATGGTCTACGAGCTGCTGCTCGGCGGCGTGTTGTCCAGCGTGCTGATCCCGTTGCTGGTCAAGGCACAGGCCGAGGACGACGACGGCGGCACCGCGTACACCCAGCGGCTGCTGTCGATCGCAACCGCGGCGCTCGGCGTGCTCACGATCGTCGCCGTCGCGTGCGCGCCGCTGATCGCCGGCTACTTCGCCGAACCAAACGAGCGGTCGCTCACCACGGTGTTCGCGTCGCTGCTGCTGCCCGAGATCTTCTTCTACGGCCTCGGCGCGATGTTCATGGCCGTGCTGAACATCCGGCACAGCTACGGCCCGGGCGCGTGGGCGCCGGTGCTCAACAACGTGATCATGATCGTCACGGTGCTGGTGTTCTGGGTGCTGCCCGGCCCGACGACGCTGACCCCGTCGTCCATCACCACGGCCCAGATCCTCGTGATCGGCATCGGCACCACGCTGGGCATCGCCGCGCAGGCGCTGGTGCTGATCCCGGCGCTGCGAGCCGTGGGGTTCCACTGGCGGTGGCGCTTCCGGGCCCGTCCGAACGAGGTCGGCCGCATGCGCGAGGTCGGCACGCTCGCCGGCTGGGTGTTCGGCTATGTGGTCGCCAGCCAGGTCGGCGTGACCGTGATTCAGAAGATCGGCTTCAAGGACGGCGGCCTGACGATCTTCACGCAGGCCGACCTGCTGTTCCAGGTGCCTTACGGCATTCTCGTCGTCTCACTGCTGACGGCGATCATGCCGCGCATGTCCCGCGCCGCCGTCGACGGCGACCACGCGGCCGTGGTGGGCGACCTGACGCTCGGCTCGCGGCTGTCAGTCCTCGCGATGGTCCCGATCACCGTGCTGCTGGTCGTGCTCGGCCCGGACCTCGGCATCGCGCTGTTCGGGCACGGCCAGGCGTCCGTCCACGAGGCCCGGGTGCTCGGTTCGGCGCTCGCGCTGTCGGCGTTCGGGCTGGTGTTCTTCGCGATCGTCATGCTCCAACTGCGCGTGTTCTACGCGATGCGCGACGGCCGCACGCCCACCTACATCAACGTGTTCATGGTCGGCACCAAGGTCGCGCTCGTGCTGATCACCAACGCGGCGTACGGCTTCCCGCGCAGCACGCGTACCGACCCGCTGCCGTCGGTCGCCGCCGTCGAGTGGCTGAACATCGCCACGTCGGTCTCGTTCGTGGTCGGCGCCCTGGTCGGGCACGTGCTGCTGAGCCGGCGGCTCGGCCACCTCGGCTACCGGTCGGTCGCGATCACGGCCGGACGAATACTGCTCGCCTCGGCGGTGGGCGCGCTGGCGGCCTGGGCGATCGTCGCCGGCTGCCACGGCCTGTTCGGCTCCGGTTTCGCGGGCGCGGCCACCGGGCTGGTGTTCGGCGGCGTCGTCGGGCTGGCCGTCACCGGCGCGGTGTGCGTCGCGCTACGGTTCCCGGAGGTCCGCGACCTGCGCGCGATGATCCGCCGCTGACCGGACGCTTCGTGACTACCCGCTGAGCCACGCCATAGTGTGGCGGTACGGGTATCCATGCCGGACGCGGCGTGGAATCCGGCGCCGTCTGGGATTGTTCAAGCTGGCACTTCTAGAGAAGAGGCACTGTGAGTTCACACCGCAACGTGATCGTCGTCGGGTCGGGCCCGGCCGGTTACACCGCAGCGCTGTACACCGCCCGCGCCGACCTCGCCCCGCTGGTGTTCGAGGGTTCGCAGTACGGCGGCGCGCTGATGAACACCACCGAGGTGGAGAACTTCCCCGGCTTCCCGGACGGCATCATCGGCCCCGACCTGATGCACCAGATCCGCGCCCAGGCCGAGCGGTTCGGCGCCGAACTGGTCAGCGACGACGTCATCGCCGTCGACCTGGCCGGCCCGGTCAAGACCGTCCGCACCCTGTCCGGCGAGTACACCGCCGACGCCGTGATCCTGGCGATGGGCTCGGCCTACCGCAAGCTCGGCATCGACCGCGAGGACGAGCTGTCCGGGCACGGCGTGTCGTGGTGTGCCACCTGTGACGGCTTCTTCTTCCGCGACCAGGACATCGCGGTCGTCGGCGGCGGCGACACGGCGATGGAGGAGGCCACCTTCCTCACCCGCTTCGCCAAGTCCGTCACCGTTGTGCACCGGCGCGACAGCCTGCGCGCCTCGAAGATCATGGCCGAGCGCGCCGAGGCCAACCCCAAGATCCGGTGGGCGTGGAACTCGCAGGTCGTCGACATCCACGGTGACGGGGCGGTGGACGCGATCCGGCTGCGCGATACGGTCACCGGCGAGGAGCGCGAGCTCGCCGTCGGCGGCCTGTTCATCGCGATCGGCCACGAGCCGCGCAGCGAGCTGGTCAAGGGTCAGGTCGATCTGGACGACGAGGGCTACGTCGTCACCACCGTCGGCACCCGGACGAACCTGGACGGCGTGTTCGCGGCCGGTGACCTCGTCGACCACACGTACCGGCAGGCGATCACCGCGGCCGGCACCGGTTGCCAGGCTGCCCTGGACGCCGAGCGCTACCTGGCCGCTCTGGCCGACACGCGGACGGCTGTCGCCGAGCCGTGAGACCCTTACCGCGGGGCAGCGGGAATCCGGGCGTGCCCAGCGGTGTTGTGACAGCTGAACAACCCCTACAGCAGGAGATGCAGACCATGGGCCAGAACACCAAGACGGTCACCGACGCGAGCTTCGCCGCCGACGTGCTGCAGTCCGAGGAGCCGGTGCTCGTCGACTTCTGGGCGACGTGGTGCGGCCCGTGCCGCCAGGTCGCCCCTGTCCTCGAGGAGATCGCCGGCGAGTACTCGGGCAAGCTGACGATCGCGAAGGTCGACATCGACGCGAACCCGGGCGTCGCCCGCGAGTACCAGATCATGTCGATCCCGACGATGGCCGTGTTCAGCAAGGGCCAGCTGGTCAAGACGATCGTGGGCGCCCGTCCGAAGGCCGCGATCCTCAACGAGCTCGCCGATTTCGTCAAGTAGATCTTCGGTTCGCAACTGAACCAACCCAGAAGCGGCTGGCACCCGTCGGTGCCGGCCGCTTTTGTGCTTTAGAGTCGGGAGCGGCTCTGGCACCGGCCGGGTCCTAGAGTCAGATCAACCGTTGTCTCGTGTCGAAGGTGTCGCCCATGGAGCCATTGCGGCGCGGAGCCTTCGGCGAAGCTGTCGCCGAGGTGCGCCGCATGCTCGCGACCCTCGGCCTGCTCGACAACACCGACAAGGCCGCTCAGGACCAGTTCGACGAGGCCACCGAGCTCGCCGTCCGGCACTTCCAGCAGCGGCGTGCCATCTCGGTGGACGGCTGCGTCGGACGCGAGACGTACGCGGCGCTGGTGGCTGCGACCTGGCGGCTCGGCGACCGCGTGCTCGCGCACGAGCCCGGCCAACTGCTCGTCGGGGACGACGTCAGCTCGCTGCAGCAGCAGCTGCTCGAGCTCGGCTACAACCTGATCCGCGCTGACGGCGTCTTCGGCGCCACGACCGCCGAGGCGCTGCGCTCGTTCCAGCGCGACTACGGCCTGGTCGCCGACGGCGTGTGCGGGCCGGCGACACTGCACGCGCTGCGCCAGCTCGGCCGGCGCGTCGTCGGCGGTAACCCGCAGCTGCTGCGCGAGATGGTCGCGGTGGCCGCGTCCGGCCCCAACCTGCTCGGCAAGCGGATCGTGATCGACCCGGGGCACGGCGGCGACGACGCGGGCACCACCCACGACGGCATCACCGAGGCCGAGCTGGCCTGGGACCTCGCCAACCGGCTGGACGGGCGGCTCACCGCGCTCGGCGTGCGCACCTGGCCCACCCGCGGCGCGCACAACGGCCGCACCGACGAGGAGCGCGCCGCCTTCGCGAACGAGGTGGGCGCCGACCTGGTGCTGTCCTTGCACGTGGACGGGTTCAGCTCGCCACGCGCCAACGGGCTGGCCACCTACTACTACGGCACCGACGGCTCGCACTCGTCTATCGGCGAGAGGCTCGCCGACCTGGTGCGCCGCGAACTGGTCGCGCGCACCGGCATGGTGGACGGGCGCACCCACCCCAAGGCCTGGTCGCTGCTGCGGCTCACCCGGATGCCGGCTGTGCGCGTCGAGGTCGGCTACCTGACCTCGCCGGTCGACCGGGCCCGGCTGCTGGACCCGCTGTTTCGCGACATCGTGGCCGAGGGGCTGCTGGTCGCGGTGCAGCGGCTCTACCTGGCCAGCGCGGACGATCCGCCCACCGGCGTGCTGCGGCTGCCGGCGATCGCCAGCTAGCGTCCGGCCATCGCCGGGACCTGCACGCCGGCGAGCAACCGGTCCAGCGCGTACTCGACGTCCTCGCGCCAGCTCGCGGTGGTGCGCACGTCGAGCCGCAGCCGCGGTGTGCGCGGATGTGGCCGGACGGTCTTGAAGCCGACCGCGAGCAGGTAGTCCGCCGGCAGCAGGCAGCCGTAGTCCGGCTCCTCATCACTACGTCGATCAGTCGATTTGTCGACACGACCGAACGCTTCGATGGCGCGGATGCCGCGCCGGGCGACATCGCGGGCGACCGCCTGGACCAGGCTGCGTCCCAGCCCGCCGCCGGTGAACTCGGGCATCAGCCGGGCCGTCATCAGCAGCACCGCGTCCGGGCTGGGCGGCGACGTCGCGAACGCGACCGAGCGCGGCACGTACGCCGGCGGTGCGTAGAGGACGTAGCCCGCGGGCACCCGGTCGACGTAGAGCAGGTGGCCGCAGCTGCCCCACTCCAGCAGGGTGTCGGAGACCCAGGCCTCCTTCTCCAGCTCGGCGTCGCCGTTGGCGCAGGCCCGCTCGCCGGACACCGGGTCCAGCTCCCAGTACACGCAGCTTCGGCAGCGCCGGGGCAGGTCGTCCAGGTTGTCGAGCGTGATGCTCACCAGCCGACGCGCCATGCCCCGATTCTGCACCGACCACGCGCTTCCGCGAAGAGTGCGCGGTGGCTAGGCGCTCCCGTCGTATTGAGAGAGGAACGTGCCGAGGCGGCCGATCGCCTCGGTGAGATCGTCCGCCCGCGGCAGGGTGACGATGCGCAGGTGGTCCGGCTCCGGCCAGTTGAACCCGGTGCCCTGCACGACCAGCACGTGCTGTTCGCGCAGCAACTGCAGGACGAACTGCTGGTCGTCCTTGATCGCGTAGCGCTCCGGGTCCAGGCGGGGGAACACGTACATCGCTCCGCGCGGGACGGTGCACGTCACGCCCGGGATCTGCTGCAGCGCCGCGAGCGCCGCGTCCCGCTGCTCGCGCAGCCGGCCGCCGGGCAGGACCAGGTCGCGGATGCTCTGGCGTCCGCCGAGCGCGATCTGGATGGCGTGCTGGGCGGGTACGTTCGCGCACAGCCGCATGTTGGCCAGGATCGTGATGCCCTCGAGGTAGCTGCGCGCGTGGCCCTTCGGCCCGCTGACCATCAGCCAGCCGGACCGGAATCCCGCGACGCGATAGGCCTTCGACAGGCCATTGAAGGTGAGCGTGAACAGGTCCGGAGCCACCCGGGCGAACGGCACGTGCACCGCGTCGTCGTACAGGATCTTGTCGTAGATCTCGTCGGCGAGCACGACCAGGCCGTGCTCGCGGGCCAGGTCGGCGATCTGCTCGAGTACCGCCTGGGGGTATACGGCGCCGGTCGGGTTGTTCGGGTTGATCACGACGATCGCCTTGGTGCGCGGGGTGATCTTGGCGCGCAGGTCCTCGATATCAGGCAGCCAGCCGTCGGCCTCGCGGCACAGGTAGTGGACGGGCTTGCCGCCGGCCAGGCAGGTCGACGCCGTCCAGAGCGGGTAGTCCGGCGCCGGGACGAGCACCTCGTCACCGTTGTCGAGCATCGCCTGCAGCGACATGGTGATCAGCTCGCTGACCCCGTTGCCCAGCCAGATGTCGTCGACGTCGACGCCTTCGACGCCGCGTTCCTGGTAGTGGTTGACGATCGCGGTACGTGCCGACAGCAGCCCCTGCGAGTCCGAATACCCTTGTGCGGTAGGGAGATTGCGGATCACGTCGACGAGGATCTCGTCCGGTGCCTCGAAGCCGAACGGTGCCGGGTTGCCGATGTTGAGCTTGATGATCCGGCGCCCCTCCTCCTCCAGGCGCTTGGCCTCCTCGAGCACCGGCCCGCGGATGTCGTAGCAGACTTCGGCGAGCTTGCGTGACTGGGTGAGGTCGACAGGAGTGCGCACGCGGACACCATCGCACACGCGCGGCTCCGTAGGCACCGGATATCGGTCAGCACACATGTCGACATGGCGCTTCGGCGGCTGTCCGAGCGCTCCGGCGGCGTCGTTCCGTGCGAAAGTGACCGCATGGAGTTCGCCGAAGTCGTCCGTGGCCGCCGGATGACCCGCTCGTACGACCCCGACCGTCCCGTCCCAAGGGAAACCGTCACCGACCTGCTCAGGCTCGCGATCAGGGCACCCTCGGCGGGCCATACCCAGGGCTGGCATTTCCTCGTCCTGCATGACATAACGTCGCGGGGGCGGTTCTGGGGTGCGACCGCGGACGGTGAACCGGACCCGTGGCGGGCCCGGATGGCGCAGGCACCCGTGCTGGTCGTGTGCCTGTCGGACAAGACCGCCTACCTGGACCGCTACGCCGAGCCTGACAAGGGCTGGACGGACCGCGACGAGGCCCGCTGGCCCGTCCCCTACTGGCACATCGACACCGGCATGGCCGCGATGATCTTGCTGCTCGCGGCCCAGGACGCCGGCCTTGCCGCCTGCTTCTTCGGCGTGCCCGGCGATCGCTGGATGGCGCTGCGGGCCGCATTCGCGATCCCGGACCGGCTCGACCCGGTCGGCGTGGTCAGCCTCGGCTACCCGGCGCCCGACGTCCGCTCGCCGTCACTGCGGCGGGGCCGGCGCGGCGTGGAGGAGGTCGTCAGCTACGGCTCGTTCGGAGCGTCCTGAGCCGACGCGGCGCCCTCACGGCTCGGCATGACCTGCGGGGCCATCACCCCGACGATGCGCTCGAGGTCGTCGATCGAGGCGAACTCGACGGTGATCTTGCCCTTACGCCGGCCCAGCTCGACCCGCACCCGGGTCTCGAACGCGTCGGACAGCTTGTCGGCGAGCTCGCTGACACCAGGGGCGGTGATCCGTGGCTTGGCCTGCTGGCGGGCGGGTTTGCGTGTCCCGTGGCCGGAGTTGTGCAGCGCGACCAGCTCTTCGGTGGCGCGCACGGACAACCCCTCGGCGACGATGCGGGTGGCCAAGTCGTCCTGGGCGTCGGTGTCGTGCAGGCCGAGCAGCGCACGGGCATGGCCGGCGGACAGCACTCCGGCGGCCACCCGGCGCTGCACCGGGATGGACAGGTTGAGCAGCCGGATCGTGTTGGTGACCTGCGGGCGGCTGCGCCCGATGCGCTGCGCCAGCTCGTCGTGCGTGGTGCCGAACTCCTCCAGCAGCTGCTGGTAGGCGGCGGCCTCCTCCAGCGGGTTCAGCTGGGCCCGGTGGATGTTCTCCAGCAGCGCGTCGCGCAGCATGGCGTCGTCGGCGGTCGAACGGACGATGGCCGGGATGGCCTCCAGGCCGGCCGCCGTGGCCGCGCGCAGGCGCCGCTCGCCCATGACCAGCTCGTAGCCACCGGCCGGATCCGTGCGGACGACGACTGGCTGCAACACGCCGAACTCGCGAACTGAGTGCGTCAGCTCCGCGAGCGCGTCCTCGTCGAAGACCTGGCGCGGCTGCTTGGCGTTGGCGTGGATCTCAGCGATGGGCAGCTCGGCGAAGTGCGCGCCGTCCACCGGACGCAGCTCGCCGGGCTGCTGCACACCGTTCGATCGCTCGGCCCCGTTCGACTGCTCCGTACCGGTCGCCGACGCGGAGGCCGCGTTCTCGGCGGTCGGCGCCGGGACATTCGGCCGCTCCTCGGTCGCGGTAGCGGTGGCGCCGGCGTCCGGCTTCGCCGCGGCGGGCGGGGCCGTCGGAATCAGCGCGCCCAAGCCACGGCCGAGCCCTCCGCGGCGGTTCTTGTCAGCCATCAACGCTCCTGCCGGTTACCGGATACCGCAATCTCGTGTGCAGCCTGAAGATAGCCGATGGCACCCCGGGAACCCGCGTCATACGTCATGACTGTCTGGCCGAATCCTGGCGCCTCCGAGACGCGCACGTTCCGCGGGATGACCGGCGTTAGGACCAGGTCGCCGAAGTGGTCGCGCACCTCGGCGGCGACCTGGTCGGCCAGCTTGGTGCGGCTGTCGTACATGGTGAGCAGCACCGTGCTTACGGCCAGCCGTGGGTTCAGGTGCGCCTTCACCAGCTCGACCGTGTTCAGTAGCTGGGCCAGACCCTCCAGCGCGTAGTACTCGCACTGGATCGGGATCAGCACCTCGCGCGCCGCGACCAGGGCGTTCAGGGTCAACAGCCCGAGTGACGGCGGGCAGTCGATCAGGATGTAGTCCGGCGGAACCGCATCGTCTGCTGGAGAGAACCCGTCGAGGTATTCGTTGACGGCACGCTGCAGGCGGTACTCCCGGGCTACTTGACTGGTCAGCTCGATGTCGGCGCCCGCCAGGTCCAGGGTGGCCGGCACGCAGCTCAGCGTCGGAGTGAACTCGGCCTGACTGGTCACCTCGCGCAGCGGGCGTCCACCCAGCAGCACGTCGTACACGGACGGCGTGCCGACGCCGTGCTCGATGCCCAGCGCGGTGCTCGCGTTGCCCTGCGGGTCGAGATCGATGACCAAAACCCGTAGCCCGTGCAGCGCGAGCGCTGCCGCGATGTTTACGGTCGAGGTGGTCTTGCCGACACCACCCTTCTGGTTCGCAACGGTGAGGATCCGCGGTGCCGGCGGCTTCGGCCACTGCTCCTGCCGGACGTTCAACACATGCACCGCCTGAGCGGCTTCGCGAGCGATCGGCGTGTCATAGGCGTGGTCGTCGACCGCCGAGGTTTCACGTGAAACGTCGGTCGGCTCGCCCGACGATGTTTCACGTGAAACGGCGGATACCTCAACCGAGCTCGTTTCACGTGAAACGTCGTCCACTGGGCCACGCTCCAGATACGACTCGGTCATCGCGTTCCTCTCCCGTTCCGATCGGGCGCTGCCCTGCGTTGCACGATCACCACCGAGATGTCGTCGGCGGTGGCCGCCTGCTTCCCGGCTGCTGCGACCTGGCTCCCCGGCGTGCCACTGTCGGCTACGAGCACCGGGCACCGAAGCACCCGCGTCCGCGTCCCGCCATGTCGACGTATTGCCGTCGCGGATTCCGCCAACTCCTCGGCGGCCCGCTCACCCTTGAGGGCCAGCAGCGTGCCGCCCGGCCGGAGCAACGGTAGACACCATGCCACCAATCGGTCCAGGGGCGCGACCGCCCGCGCCGTCACCCAGTCCGATCCTCCGACCGCCGCGACGACCTCCGGGTCCTCCACCCGCCCGCGCACCACGCGCACCCGATCCGCCAGACCGAGTTGCGCCACCACCTCGCTGAGGTAGTCGGTCCGGCGGCGCAGGGACTCGACCAAGTCGACATATAGATCCGGGCGGCGCAGGGCCAGCACGATCCCCGGCAGGCCCGCGCCGGAGCCGACGTCGACGACACGGGCATTGGCCGGCAGTAACGGCGTCAGGGCCGCGCAGTTCAGCAGGTGCCGGTCCCAGATCCGTCCCTGCTCGCGGGGACCGACCAACCCGCGCGTGACGCCTCTCCCGGCCAGCAGCGCGGCATAGGCCTCGGCGAGCGGCAGCTGATCGCCGAACACCAGGCGTGCGGCATCCGGAGTGGGTTGGATCGACGGCTCGGGATCCATGCCGGACCCGGCCGCCGCGGCACTGCCCGCCGGCACCGGCGACTACTTGTCGCTGAGCACGACGACGCGCCGGTTGGGCTCCTCGCCCTCGGACTCGCTGCGCACCCCGTCGATCGCCGCGATCGCGTCGTGCACGACCTTGCGCTCGAACGGGTTCATCGGGGCCAGCCGGGCCGGGTCCCCGGAGTCCAGCACGCGCTGCGCGGTGTCCTTGGCCAGCGCGGTCAGCTCGTTGCGCCGTGCCTGGCGGTGACCGCTGATGTCGAGCATGAGCCGGCTGCGCACTCCGGTGCGCTGCGCCACCGCAAGCCGGGTGAGCTCCTGCAGGGCGTCGAGCGTCTCCCCGCGCGGACCGATCAGTGCCTTCAACCCGGAACCGACGATCGCCACGACCGCGCGATCGTTCTCCACGTCCAGGTCGATGTCGCCGTCGAAGTCAGCGATGTCCAGCAATCGCTCGAGGTAGTCGGCAGCGATGTCCCCCTCCTGGACGAGCAGCGACTCCTCGTTGGCCGCGGGGGTGTCAGCCCCGTTCTCGGCGTCGTTGTCGTTCACAACCTCGGTCTCACTCACGTCGGTCTCGGTTCCTCTCGGGAATTGCAGGGCGTCGAAGACGAGCTGTGCTCAGCGCCGCTTCTTCGCCTGACTCGGCCGCTTGGCCGGGGGTCGTTTGGCCGCGCGCTGCGGGCGCTGGCCCGGTCGCGGCGCGTTGTGGCTCGGTGCGGTACCCGCGGCGTCGGGTGCGGGCTCGGTCGGCTCGCTCTCCTTCACCAGGGACGGACCCGATGTGCCCTTGCTCGGCCGTACCGGCCGCTGGCCGGGCTTGGGCGCGAGTGTCTTTCCGACGACGCCCACCTTCTCGGCGGCGACCGTGTCCTCGTGCGGGTGGAACTTGTTGATGTACAGCTGCTGCAGCATCGTCCAGGTGTTGCTGGCAAACCAGTACAGAAGCACACCAAGCGGGAAGAACAGGCCAGAACCTAGCGTGCCGAGCGGGATCACGTACAGCATCAGCCGCTGGACCGTGGCCGCGGTGCCCTCGGGCTTGACCGGGTTACCGGCGCGCACGAGCAGCTGCGTGGTGAACGTGGCCGAGGCGCTGATCAGCACCAGCAGCAAGATCACGATCCGGGTGGTCGTGACGTTGCCGTCCAAGCCGCCGGTGGACAGCGTGCCGGCGAGCTGGTGGGTGCTGTCGGTGAGACGGCCGGCCAGCGGGGCGCCGAACAGCTTCGCCCGCGCCGCGCTGCAGGCTTCGTGCGGCGCGAAGGTGTACAGCGCCAGCTTGTGGGCGGTCGGGTCCGACTCGCACAGCGCGACGGAGTTCGCCAGGTGCCGCAGCACGTGGTAGAGCCCGAGGAAGATCGGCCACTGCAGGAACATCGGCAGGCAGCCGGCCAGCGGGTTGAAGCCCTGCTCCTGCTGCAGCTTCATCAGCTCGCGCTGCTGGGCCGCCCGGTCGTCCTTGTACTTCTTGCGGATCTTCTGCATCTCCGGCTGCAGCTTCTGCATGTGCCGCTGGTACTTGACCTGCTTGACGAACAGGCGGAACAGCAGCAGTCGCGCGGTGATGACGAGGAAGACGATCGACAGCGCCCAGTTCAGGCCACCGTTGGGGTCCAGACCGAGCGTGTTGAACAGGTGATGCCACTGCAGCAGCACCCAGGAGACCGGCGTGTAGATGAAGTCGAGCACTCGAATACTCCTAGGCGGCCGTCGGCCGGGTCAGCGTCTGCACTGGCGGTTCAACGGCCAGCGGAACCGGGTCGTGCCCTCCGGCGTGGAACGGGTGGCAGCGCAACAACCGGCGCAGCGCCAGCCAACCGCCGCGCGCCAGGCCGAACCGTCCGATCGCCTCGGCCGCGTAGGCGCTGCAGGTCGGGATGTACCGGCAGCTCGGCGGACGCAGCGGGCTGATGGCCATCCGGTACAGGTCGATCGCGCGCATCACCAGCCGCGCCGCGCGGCGTGCGGGAAATGCCTGATCTGTCATCGGACACCGGCCAACCGGCGCAGTGCGGCGTCCAGATCGCGGCCGAGCGAGAGCGAGTCGGCGTCGGCGGACTCGGGCAGCGCCCGCACCACGGTGCCGCTGCCGGGTTCGAGCAGGTCGAGCCGCTGCGCGAGCTGCGCGCGCAGCCGTCGGCTGACCCGATGCCGGACGACGCTGCCGCCGACCGAGCGACCGACGACGAGGCCGACGAGCGCCGGGCCGTCGGTCAACTGCCGGCGCTGGTGCACGACGAGGACACCGCGCCGGCTACGGGAGCCGGAGCGAACCACGACGCTGAAGTCGTCGGAGCGCCGCATCCGGTGCGCCGGTGCGAGCACGGAAAGGAAAGGGGTCCGACGCTCAGGCCGACAGCTCGCTGCGGCCCTTGCGGCGACGGGCCGAGATGATCGCGCGGCCGGCGCGGGTACGCATGCGCAGCCGGAAGCCGTGCGTCTTGGCGCGACGGCGATTGTTCGGCTGGAAGGTGCGCTTGCTCACGTCGATGACCTTTCGAAGGCAGCTGACTCGCTCGGTGTTTCACGGCCGGCGAAGGTGGTCACGCGGGTGTGGCCTGGAGCCTTCACGAGCCGGTCGTGTGGGTCGCGCATCGCCAACGCACAGCAGCAGGGCACAGCTGCGCCACCCACATGGACGTGTCCACGGTACGGATCGGGTCCGGTTCAGGTCAAACCGGCCCCCAGCACACCGGTGAACGGCCCGCTCCCCGGAAGCGCAACCGCCCACCGTACGGCGCCCCCGGCCGGGTCCGGCGACGACACGCCGAGAACACGCCGCGGACTATTGCCGCCACGGAACCGCCGCTGTTAGGTTCCCCGATCGTGTCGCCCGGCGCCGTGTGACACCGCCGGATCGATCCCCTGACGAGCCGTAGCGGGCTCAGGCAGGTCGATTCGTTCTGTGCATGCACAGCGTGTGGAGAACTCTGTGGATTTCGCGACCCTCAGGACAACGTGAGATCGTCGGCGCAGCGATACTGGCAGCCGACGCAACACCTGGGAGTGGGACGCGATCCTCGTGGACGACCGAGACGACAAATCTGACCTCGCTGCCGTCTGGGAACGGATCAAGGCACGCCTCGACGACGGTTCGGCCCGTCCGCAGCAGCGCGCGTTTATCGCCCTGACCCGTCCGCTCGGCCTGGTCGAGGACACCGCGCTGTTCGCCGTTCCCAACGAGTTCGCCCGCGACTTCTTCGAAGAGCGGATGCGGCCGCTGATCACCAACCTGCTCACCGCCGAGCTGGGTGTCGAGACGCGGGTCGCCGTGACGATCGACGAGCGCACCGAGGACACCGCGGACGTCGACACGACTCGCGACGCCGATCGCGACACCGACCTGGACGACGCGGCGCCCGAGCCGTGGTCGCCGCGTCCGAGCACGCCGGTCGCCACGATCACCGGAGGTTCGGACAGGGACGCCCGGCTGAACCCCAAGTACACGTTCGACACGTTCGTCATCGGATCCAGCAACCGGTTCACGCACGCCGCCGCGGTCGCGGTGGCCGAGGCGCCGGCGCGCGCGTACAACCCGCTTTTCATCTACGGCGACTCCGGGCTGGGTAAGACCCACCTGCTGCACGCGATCGGGCACTACGCCCAGCGGCTGCTGCCCGGTTTGCGTACGCGGTACGTGTCCAGCGAGGAGTTCACCAACGACTTCATCAACTCCGTCCGCGACGACAAGATGCAGGCGTTCCAGAACCGCTACCGGTCGGTGGACCTGCTACTCATCGACGACATCCAGTTCCTGGAGCGCGCCGAGCGGACGCAGGAGGAGTTCTTCCACACCTTCAACACGCTGCACAACGCGAACAAGCAGATCGTCATCAGCTCCGACAAGTCGCCGCGGCAGCTGAACTCGCTGGAGGACCGGCTGCGCACCCGCTTCGAGTGGGGACTGATCAGCGACGTGCAGGCGCCCGACCTCGAGACCCGCATCGCGATCCTGCGCAAGAAGGCCGCGCAGGACGGCATGGACCTGCCGCCGGAGGTGCTCGAGTTCATCGCCACGAAGATCCAGAGCAACATCCGTGAGCTCGAGGGCGCCCTGATCCGGGTGACCGCGTTCGCCAGCCTGAACCGTCAGGTCGTCGAGATGCCGCTGGTCGAGATGGTGCTCAAGGACCTGATCAGCGAGTCGGACACCCCGGAGATCACCGCGGCGATGATCATGGCCGTGACCGCCGAGTACTTCGCGGTGACGATCGACGACCTCACCGGCACCTCCCGCAGCCGGGTCCTGGTCGGCGCCCGGCAGATGGCGATGTACCTGTGCCGCGAGCTCACCGACCTGTCCCTGCCGCGCATCGGCGAGAAGTTCGGCAACCGCGACCACACCACGGTCATGCACGCCGAGCGCAAGATCCGCGCGCAGATGGCCGAGAAGCTGACGGTCTACAACCAGATCGCCGAGCTCACCAGCCGCATCAAGATCCGTGCGCGCGCGTGACGACCGGACGGCGGGAAGTTGTGGGCACGCATGTGGAGAACCGGTGTGGTCATGTGGACGGAGCGTGCACACCGTCCGCCGTCCACCGCGCCGCTCGTGTCGGCCGGGTGTTCTACGGTTGGTCGTCCACAGCCCGCGGGCCTGCGAACGCTAGCCTGCGAGCGGTTATCCCCAGTGTGCACAGCAGCGAAGACGATTGACGAAGATCTGTAATTCACAAGGCAAAAAACCCAGAGCATCCACGCGGTGGATTCTGGGGACAGCCACCGACAGCACTGACACCAGTCAGACCTAGCATCACTACCCGTACCGACCCAGGGCCGAACCACAACGCCCTGGCGGACCGATGGAGGCACGATGAAGTTCCGGGTCGAGCGCGACGCCATGGCCGATGCCGTCTCGTGGGCCGCGCGCAGCCTCTCCACCCGGCCCACCGTTCCCGTGCTGGCCGGCCTGCTGCTGACCGTCGACAACGACTCGCTGTCGGTGTCCGGGTTCGACCTGGAGGCCTCGACCGAGGTCGACCTGCCCGTCGCGGCCGCCGAGCCCGGCCAGGCGCTGGTCTCCGGCCGGCTGCTCGCCGACATCACCAAGGCGCTGCCGCCGCACCCGGTCGACGTCGCCGTGGACGGATCCCGCCTGACGATCGAGTGCGGCGCCGCCCGGTTCACGCTGCCGTGCATGCCCGTCGAGGACTACCCGAAGCTGCCCACCATGCCGAGCACTGCCGGCACCGTCGCGGCCGCCGACTTCGCGACCGCCGTGGGCCAGGTCGCCGTCGCGGCCGGGCGGGACGACACCCTGCCGATGCTCACCGGCGTCCGGCTGGAGATCGACGGGGACCGGCTCACCCTGGCCGCCACCGACCGGTACCGACTGGCGGTGCGTGAGCTCACCTGGAATCCCAGCAACCCGCAGGCCGCCGAAGCGGCGGGAAATGCCGTCCTGGTGCCGGCCCGCACCCTCGCCGACGCGGCCAAGAGCCTGGCGCACAGCGAGACGCTCACGATCGCCCTGTCGGCCGGCGGAGCGGGCGAAG
>DASRSS010000259.1:0-2528 GCA_035656335.1 Jatrophihabitantaceae bacterium
CGGCCGCGAAATTCTCGACAGTCGCGGCAATCCGACACTCGAGGTCGACGTGGTGCTAGAGGACGGGACCCGTGGGCGGGCCGCGGTGCCATCCGGCGCCTCGACGGGGGCGCACGAAGCTGTCGAACTGCGCGACGGCGACAAGAACCGCTACCAGGGCAAGGGCGTCGAGAAGGCCGTCCTCGCCGTGATCGAGCAGATCGGCCCGGAGCTGGTCGGCTACGACGCCACCGAGCAGCGGCTGATCGACCAGGCGATGTTCGACCTGGACGCCACCCCCGACAAGTCCTCGCTCGGCGCCAACGCCATCCTCGGCGTGTCGCTGGCGGTCGCGCACGCCGCCTCCGAGGCGTCCGACCTGCCGCTCTTCCGCTACATCGGCGGCCCGAACGCGCACGTCCTGCCGGTCCCGTTGATGAACATCCTCAACGGCGGCTCGCACGCGGACTCCAACGTCGACATCCAGGAGTTCATGATCGCGCCGATCGGCGCCGAGTCCTTCTCCGAGGCCGTCCGCTGGGGCGCCGAGGTCTACCACACCCTCAAGGGCGTGCTGAAGACCCGCGGCCTGTCCACCGGCCTCGGCGACGAGGGCGGCTTCGCCCCCAACCTCGACTCCAACCGCGCCGCGCTCGACCTCATCGTCGAGGCGATCAGGTCCACCGGCCTCACGCCCGGCGTCGACATCGCTCTCGCGCTGGACGTCGCCGCGAGCGAGTTCCACGACGACAACGGCTACACGTTCGAGGGCAAGGTGACCACGTCCGGCGCGCTGGTCGAGTACTACGCGAACCTGGTCGACAGCTACCCGATCGTCTCGATCGAGGACCCGCTGGACGAGGAGGACTGGGCCGGCTGGGTCGCGCTCACAGACCAGCTGGACGACAAGGTGCAGCTCGTCGGCGACGACATCTTCGTCACGAACCCCGAGCGGCTCGGCCGCGGGATCGACGAAGGCGCCGCGAATGCCTTGCTGGTAAAGGTGAATCAGATCGGCACGCTGTCGGAGACGTTCGACGCGGTCGATCTCGCGCACCGGCACGGTTACAAGTGCATGATGAGCCACCGCTCCGGCGAGACCGAGGACACCACGATCGCAGACCTGGCCGTCGCGGTGAACTGCGGCCAGATCAAGACCGGTGCGCCGGCCCGGAGCGAGCGCGTCGCGAAGTACAACCAGCTGCTGCGCATCGAGGAGGAGCTGGACGACGCCGCGCGCTACGCAGGGTCGCGGGCGTTCCACCGCTTCACGCCGGGTGCGCATGCCTGACCAGCGCGGAACCGCCACGGTGCGGCCGCGCCGGGCGGTCACCGGCCGCGCGATCGTGCTCGGCGCACTGGTCGTCGTCCTGCTCGTGGTGCTGGCGTCGCCGCTCAACCGTTACTTCAACAGCCGCAGTGACCTGAGCGGCGCCGCGCAGCAGCTGCACAACGACAAGCAGCAGCTGCGCGAGCTGAACAAGCAGTACAAGCAGTGGTCCGACCCGGGCTTCATCCAGCAGCAGGCCCGGCAGCGGCTGCAGTACGCGATGCCCGGTGACACGGTGTACGTCGTCGTCGACCGCGGCGCGAAGTCCGACATCCAGAAGACCGAGTCCGCGCCGACCGATCAGCAGGCGGCCGGGTCGTGGAATACCCGGCTGTGGTCGAGCGTGGAGCAAGCCGCGAAGTAATGGTCAGCACCTGATGGTCAGCTCCGCCGATCGGGCCGCCGTCGCCGCGCAGCTGGGACGCGAACCGCGCGCCATCCGCGAGGTCGCGCACCGCTGCCCGTGCGGCAACCCGGACGTCATCGAGACCTCGCCGCAGCTCGCGGACGGCACCCCGTTCCCCACGCTGTACTACCTGACCTGCCCGCGGGCCGCGTCCGCGATCGGCACGCTGGAGTCCTCCGGCCTGATGCGCGAGATGACCGACCGGCTGCGGACGGACGAGGAGCTCGCGGCCGCGTACCTGGCTGCCCACGAGGCGTACCTCGCGCGGCGCGAGCAGATCGGGCACGTCGAGCAGATCGCGGGCATCAGCGCCGGCGGCATGCCCAACCGGGTGAAGTGCCTGCACGTGCTGGTCGGGCACGCGCTCGCGGCCGGGCCGGGCGTCAACCCGTTGGGCGACGAGGCGCTGGCGCAGCTGCCCGAGTGGTGGGCCGCCGGCCCGTGCGTACCGAGGAGTGCCGAGTGACGCGGGTGGCGGCGATCGACTGCGGGACGAACTCCATCCGCCTGCTCATCGCGGACGCGTCCGACGGCGGCCTCACCGACATCGTGCGCGAGATGCGCGTCGTGCGGCTCGGCCAGGGTGTCGACCGCACCGGACGGCTCGCGCCCGACGCGCTCGAGCGCACCCGCGTCGCGCTCGCCGACTACGCCGCGTCCATCGACGAGCACGCCGCAACAGCCATACGCATGGTCGCCACCAGCGCCACCCGCGACGCGCAGAACCGCGACGAGTTCGTGGCCATGGTGCGGGCGACCCTCGGCGTCGATCCCGAGGTGATCACCGGCGACGAGGAGGCCGCGCTCTCGTTC
>DASRSS010000260.1:0-3657 GCA_035656335.1 Jatrophihabitantaceae bacterium
CGACGGGCCGAAGAAGTACCGCCGCGAGACGAACACGATGCCCAACTGGGCTGGCTCGTGCTGGTACGAGCTGCGCTACCTGGACCCGACGAACACCGAGCGCGTCGTGGACCCGGCGATCGAGCACTACTGGATGGGCCCGAGCGCCGACCGTCCGCTGGGTGGCGTCGAGCTGTACGTCGGCGGCGTCGAGCACGCCGTGCTGCACCTGCTGTACGCGCGGTTCTGGCACAAGGTGCTGTACGACCTGGGCTACCTGTCCTCGTCCGAGCCGTTCCACCGGCTGGTGAACCAGGGCATGCTGCAGCTGCCCGCGTACACGAACGCCGACGGGTTCTACGTCGAGGCCGCCGAGGTCGAAGAGCGCGACGGGCGCTTCTATTACCACGGCGAGGAGGTCACGCAGGAGTTCGGCAAGATCGGCAAGAGCCTCAAGAACGTCGTCACGCCCGACGACTTCATCGCCGAGTTCGGCGCGGACACGTTCCGGCTGTTCGAGATGTTCAGCGGGCCGCTGGAGCAGTCCCGGCCCTGGGACGCCAAGGCGATCGTCGGCCCGTACCGGCTGCTGCAGCGCATCTGGCGGGTGCTGGTCGACGAGGAGTCCGGTGAGCTGCACGTCTCGGACGACGAGGTGCCGGAGGAGCTGAATCGCCTTCTGCACAAGACGATTCACGCGGTTCGCGAGGGCTACGAGACGCTGCGTTTCAACACGTCGATCGCGCGCATCACCGAGCTGAACAACGCGGTGACCCAGGCCTACCCGAAGGGCGGCGCGCCGCGTGCCGTCGCCGAGGCGCTGGTGCTGATGCTGGCGCCGCTGGCCCCGCACATCGCCGAGGAGCTGTGGGCGCGGCTGGGCCACGACGGTTCGCTGGCCTGGACGGACTTCCCCGTCGCGGACGAATCGCTGCTGGTGGACGAGACCGTCGAGATCCCGGTGCAGGTCAACGGCAAGCTGCGCTCCGTCGTACACCTGCCGGCGGATGCGGACGCGGCCGCGATGGAGGCGGCGGCGCGCGCGGACGAGAAGGTGATCGCTGCGCTGAGCGACAAGCAGGTGCGGCGGGTGATCACCGTGCCCGGGCGCCTGGTGAACTTCGTCGTCGGCTGAAAGAGTCTGGCGCGTGACCGAACACATCGCGGTCGTCACGGACTCGACGGCGGACCTGCCGGCAGCGCTCGTCGCCGAGCTGGACATCCGCGTCGTCCCGTTGCGCGTCAACATCGACGGCCGGTCCGTGCGCGACGGGCTGGACGTGACGCCGCACGAGGTCGCGGAAGCCTTGCGCGCAAAGGCGAACGTCACCACCTCGCGCCCCTCGCCGGCCGACTTCGCCGCCACCTACCAGGCCTGCCTGGACGACGGCGCGAGCCACGTCGTGTCGATTCACCTGGCCGCGCCGCTGTCGGGAACCTGGGAGGCCGCGACGCTGGCCGCGCAGGATTTCGGGCACGGCGTCGTCCGCGTCGTCGACTCCCGGTCCACGGCGATGGCGCTCGGCTTCGCGGTGCTCGCCGCGGCGCGGTCCGCACGTGACGGAGCCAGCGCCGCGCAGGTGCAGGGCGCTGCCACGGACACCGTCGACAACACCCGCACGCTGTTCTACGTCGACACGCTCGAGTACCTGCGCCGCGGCGGGCGCATCGGGACGGCGACCGCGCTGCTCGCGACCTCGCTCGCGGTCAAGCCGCTGCTGCAGATGGTCGAGGGACAGGTGGTCGCGCTGGAGAAGGTGCGCACGCCGAGCAAGGCGCTGGCGCGGCTCGTCCAGCTGACGGCCGCGGCCGCCGGACCCGGTCCGGTCGACCTGGCCGTCCACCACCTCGACGCACTCGAACGCGCCGAGGTCGTCGCCGCGCAGCTGCGGGCCGCCGTGCCGCAGCTCGGCGAGCTATACGTCGTGGAGCTCGGCGCGGTCGTCGGTGCGCACCTCGGTCCGGGCGTGATCGGCACCGTGATCGTCCGGCACTGACAGGCGATTCGGCAGCACCAGCCAGCAGACCAGCAGCGCGGCCGCGACGACGACCGGGGCCCACGGGCCGCTTTCCAGCCCGAAGCCGTCGGGCGTGATCATGACCGCGAACAGCAACCCGACGGCGGCGAGCAGCTGCAGCCGGACGACCACGAATCCCGCCAACGCCAGAGCCCAGCAGTAGTACCAGGGCTGGACGGACGGCGCGAGCAGCGCGGCCGCGCCCAGGGCCGCGGCGAGCGCGGCGATCACGCTGCGGGCGCTCGCGGACGGCCGCACTGCCAGCAGCCACAGCGCGACGACGGCGAGGACGGCGAGCACCTCGCCGGCCGTGCGGCAGTGCCGCATCGTCGCGTCCACCGCCTTCAGGGCCGTGCCGTAGGCCGCGTGGATGCCCATCGCGATCCCGGACGGGAGCGATAACCAGCTCACCCACTGCGCGTCCGAGTTCACCTGGCGCGTCCAGCCGGTGCCGAGACCGCCGGTCACGCTGAGGCCCACGAGCGCCACGGCGCATCCGCCCAGCGCGACGGCGCACGCGGAGACGACGCGGGTGAGCACGGAGGCGGACGTGTCCGCGCCGCGCGGATGCTCGTTCGCGCGCAGCCAGACGGGCACCGTGAACGCTACCGCGATCGCCGCGGGCGACTTCACCAGGACCGCGACCGCCGCCACCGCAGCACCCGCCGCGAGCATCCGCGCGCCGGGCCGGCAGGCCAACGCCAGCCCGGCGAAGGCCAGCCCCATCATGATCAGGTCGTTGTGCCCGCCGCCCACGCCGAGCACGACCGTGAGCGGACTCGCGATCCCCAACCAGAGCGCCCGAGCGAGGCGGCCGTGTAGTCGCAGCCGCGTGGCGATCTCGCCCAGCGCCCATGCGCACAGCAGCAGCCCGGCGAGCGCGGGCAGCCGCAGCAGCAGTGCCGCGACGGTGGGGTGGCCGCCGCTGAGCCAGTCCGCCGCCTGGCTCAGCCGCAGCCACACCGGTCCGTACGGCGCCGGGCTGTGCAGCCAACGGCCGCTGACCTCTGCCGTGAACGCACCGGGCACCGCGGCCGGGCCGTGCACGTAGGGGTCGACGCCGTGGGCGACCAGATTGCCCTGCGCGGCGTAGGCCCACAGATCGCGTCCGTACGGCGCGGCGAGGAGCAGCGGCGCCGCGGCGCAGAGCAGGAACCTGCGCGGGAACGCGGCGGTGATCGATTCGTCGTTCGCGAGGAGCCGGCGCCCGGTCGCGAGCCAGGCCACGCACAGCGCGGCCAGCCCGAGGTAGCTGACGGCGAACGGGACGGCGCCGTGGGCGGGGAACCACGACAGCGGGCCGGGTCGCTTGTGCGCGAAACGCGCCGGCGTCGCCGCGACCCACCACGAGGACGCGGCCAGCAGCGCCGACCCGGCGGCAGCCGTCGCCAGCAGGGTGCGCGGTGCCGGTCGGATCACCGTCGGTTGGCTGCTCATCGGCCGTCACGCTACCGGCGCCGCTAGCACGCGAGCCTGACACGATGACCGCGCTTTCCACAGGACGGCGTGTCGTCCACAGCGCGGGCGGACGCGCCGCGCCGCGTCGGTCGCCCCGCCGAGCGTCGCTCGGGTGCGTGAGACAGGGCGGCCCGGCCGCGGCGAGCGGGCGCGAGTCGCGGCGCGGGTCCGGGCGTTGCTGGGGGAGCCGGGGGAGCCGGGG
>DASRSS010000261.1:0-7667 GCA_035656335.1 Jatrophihabitantaceae bacterium
GGCCGTACCCCGGTTCCGCACCCGCAGGTCGACGACCACGCCGCGCGTCCCCGGTGGGCAGGCCGTGACCGTCCGCAGCTCGAGCTCGTCGAGCACGGTCTCGCGCACCACCCGGTCCGGACGCCAGGTCACGGTCACCGGCGCGCCGAACGATCGGGCCAGCCGACCGTCGACATAGAGCTGGCCGGTGACGGTGTCGGACTGCGAGTACGGCGGGAAGTTCACGCTGCGCAGGGCGAGCACGTCGTGGTCGACCTGCGCGCATCCGAGGAAGTTCGTCAGCCCCGGCGGGTTGAACAGGTCGTCGTAGCGGTGGACCAGCGGATCGCTCGCCATGTCCGCGCAGGTGGGGATGCTCTCGCTCATCCGGTCTGGCCCAGCGCCAGGCCGCGCGTGAACAGCCGTTGCGCGCACAGGAACACCAGCATCGTCGGCAGCGATACGAACAGCATCGCGGCAAGCACCACGTTGTACGTGGTGCCGGCGTACGCGCTGAGCAGCGACGACAGCGCCGTCATCACCGGACGCACCGTCTCGGTCTGGGTGAGCGTCAGGCCGAAGAGCAGGTCGTTCCAGATGAACGTGAATTCGAGGATGAAGATCGCGGCCAGCGCGGTCGTCGCGAGCGGCAGGTAGATGCGGCTGAAGATCCGCCACGCGCTCGCGCCGTCCACCACCGCGGCCTCGTAGATCGAGTACGAGATCCCGGTGAAGAAGTTGCGCATGATAAACGCGGCAAGCGGCACGCTCACCGCCGTGTACACCAGGATGAGTCCCAATCGGTGGTCGTACAGGTTGGCGTCCGCGTAGCCGACGAACAGCGGGATGATCAGCATCTGGATCGGGAAGATGCTGCCGCCGAAGATCAGCATGAACCACGCGAAGCCGTGCTTGAGCCGCAGCGCGATGATCGAGAACCCAGCCAGCGCCCCGATCACCACCGCGACGGCAGGTGACACGACCGCGTACAGAAACGTGCTCACCAGGCTCTGGCCGAGACCGGCCGTGTGGTACGCCGCCATGAAGTTCGACCACAGCGCGAAGTGGTGCGGGATCGCCCACGTCGACTGCGTCGCGTAGTCGTTTGCCGACCGAACCGAGTTGACAATCAGCAGGTACACCGGGATCAGCCAGAGCACCCACATGACGGCCAGGACGGCCCGGGTGAGGATCTTGCCCATGTCGCTACTTCACCAACTCACGTTTCGTTTGGAGCTGAGCTGCGTGCGCAGATACGTCACAGAGGCGACCGCCGCGATCAGCGTGAGCAGCACGGCGACTGCCGAGCCGTAGCCGTACTCGTTCGCGACGAACGTGTCGCGGTACATCGTGACCGCCAGCGTCTCGGACGACCGCCCGGGCCCGCCCTGCGTCAGCACCCACACCACGTCGAACGTCTTGAGGCTGGCGACGATGGACAGCCCGACCACGACCGCGGTCAGCGGGCGCAGCAGCGGCCAGATGATGTGCCGGAACATCGACCAGCCGGACGCGCCGTCGAGCTTGGCGGCCTCCAGCGGCGCCTCGGGCATCGACTGCAGGCCGACCAGGAACAGCAGCGCGTTCACTCCGACGCCCTGCCACGTCGCGGCCACGATCATCACGATCGTGTTCACCGGCCGGTAGAGCAGCAAAGACGTGTGCCCGCCCGGCAGGTGCAGGAAGGACAGGATGTCGTTGAGCGCGCCGTGCGGCTGCAGGATGAAGCCCCACACCACGGCGACACCGGCACCGGAGATCGCGTACGGGATCAGGAACGGCAGCCGCAACAGCGAGCCGCGCTTGGAGCGGTAGGTGACAGTGGCGACGAACAGGCCGAGCCCGACCGGCAGGACGATCGTCCCGCCGACCCACATCAGCGTGTTCGAGACGGTCACCCACAGCACGTCGTCGTGGAAGAACGTCGTGTAGTTCTTCAGGCCGATCCAGCTCGGGTTGCCGAGCCCGTCGTACCTGGTGAAGCTGAGATAGACCGTCCACACGAACGGCGCGTACAGCAGCGCCGCCACGAGCAGCACGGCCGGCGAGATGTACAGCCAGGCCTGCACGCCGTCGAGCAGGCGCCGGCCGGGGTGGGTCGGCTTGGCTGGCGCGGTGCGGAGGGTCGGCCCCGCGTCGGCCAATTGCGTCACGATGTGCTCCTCATTTCCCGCCGGCGATCGCCGGACGTGACCGCGGCGCGGGGAGGCGCCGCGGTCACGTCGGGTCAGTTGGCCGACGCCCAGTACTGGTCGGCGGCCTTCTGGATCGTATTGAGCTGATCCATGTAGCTGTCCGGGTGCACCATGAAGGCGCTGAACGCGTCGAGGGCTGCCGTTAGCACCGGCGGCGGCGCGGCCTCGAAGTAGCGGTTGATGAGGTTGTACTGGCCACTGCCGGCAGCCTTGGTCACCTCAGCCAGCGTGGAGTCGGTGATCGGCGCCTTCGGGTTCGCCGAGACGTCGTCACGGCTGCCCGCCCACTTCGACTGGGCGTCCGGCGTCAGCCACCAGCTCAGCGCGCTGATGCTGTCCTGCAGGTGCGGCGCGCTGGACAGGGCGCACAGCGGACCGGTCTCGAACACCATCGACGTCTTGGCCAGCGACGGGTTGACGTTCGGGATCACGAAGAATCCGTAGTCGGTGCCGGGCTTCTCGCCCTCGCCGGTCATGCTCGTGTTGAACCACGTGCCGAACGGGACCATCGCCACGGCACCGGACTTGAGCAGCGCCTGCGGCTGCGTCTTGACGGACGGGTCGGTGAAGTCGCCGTCCTTCTCCTCCTGCGCCCACATCTTCATCGCGTCCACGACCGGCTTGTCGGTGTACTTCGCCTTGCCGGTGGCCAGCGCGTTGTAGGTGTCCGGGTCCGAGCCCGCCAGCAGCTGCTCGAACCACACGAACGAGAACAGCGTCGACGTCTGGTACATCGGCGTCACGTTGTGGGAACGCAGCGTGGTCAGGATGTTCTGGAAGTCGTCCCACGTCTTCGGCGGCTGCAGGCCGTACTGGTCGAAGACGTGCTTGTTGTAGAACATGCCCCAGTAGGCGACGTTCAGCGGGACGCAGTACTGCTTGCCGTTGATCGTGTAGTACGGCTCGAGCTGCCTGGTCAGGTAACCCTTGTCGATCGCGTCCTGCCACACCTTGGAGGTGTCGGCGACGGCGCCCTGGTCGACCAGGCTCTTGAGCTGGCCGCCGGTGGCCCACGTGAACAGGTCCGGCTTCACCTTCGTCCGCAGCGAGGCCTTGATGAACGCCTGGTAGGTGTTCTCGTCGGTGTAGCCGACCGGGTCGAGGTTGCTGCCGATCTGCTGCTTGGCGAGCGCGCCGACCTGCTTGAAGTAGTCGCTCCACGCGCCCTTGTCGTTGTAGAGCTTCAGCGTCTCGCCACCGGTCTTGCTCTTCGGCGACAGGGCGCCGTGGTTGGCGCTCCCGCCGCTCGAACTGCAGGCCGCCGATACCAGCAGCGCTGCCGCCAGTGCGGCGCCGAGCAGCGACCGCCGTCCTCGCACTCTCATCCTTGCTTCTCCCTTGTCGATGGGGCCGTCGGTGTGTGCAGAACTGCTGGACGCGTCAGGGTCGGCCGATCGGGTCGACGCTGCCGTGTGCCGGGATGCCGGCGCCGGTGAAGGTGGCGACGATGAAGCGCGGCCGGTAGATGCTCGCGTCGGCGAAGATGTCGTCGACGTCGAAGCTGTTGACGTTGTAGCTGATCAGCAGCTGGTTGCCGTGGCTCAGCTCCGGGTGCGCGTGCGGGTTGTACGTGTAGACGTTGCCGTTGCCGTAGCTGCCGAACGCGCCGGTCTCGGGCGTCGTGTACACCGCGGTCTTGCCGGTGAACGGTCCCGCCGGGCTGCACGAGAAGTACGCGACGACGTGCGCGCTCAGCAGTTCGGTCGTGTCCTGCGTGATCAGCACGTAGCCGGCGCCGAGCTTGCTGACACTGAACTCGTTGCTGACGCCGTCCATCACCCGCGCGGAGTCGGTCTCGGCGGACGACCAGCCGCTGCCGGTGAAGTACTGCCAGTGCCCCAGCAGGTCGGTGCCGCGCACGCGCGCGATGTGCAGGTACTTCTGGGCACCGAGGTCCTCGACGCCGTAGACGTAGGTGTAGCCGCCCTGGTGCAGCGTGTACGAACCCCACTCGACGCCGCTCGCGGACGGCAGGTCGGTCAGGTCGATCAGCTTCAGGGTGTGTGCGTCAAACCGCGCGAGCACGTTCTTCTGCCACGCGAAGTCGAACGGGCCGGTACCGGTGCGGTGGAACTGCAGGTACGGCACCTGCAGGTAGCGGCCGCTCACGGTCGGGTCGGCGCTCCACAGCCAGGCGGTCGGGTCGGACGGCGCGGCGACCGAGGCCGGCGCATCCGGCGTCCCGCCGATCACGGAGCTGAACCGGCCGCGCGAGGTGATCACGAAGGAGTTGTTCACGAACGGCGTGGTGTCCGGACGCGATCCGTCCGCGTTCACCGGGCCGACCAGCGTGTCCGAGAACGACCACAGCTCGCGGTCGCCGGGCAACCGCGTCGAATACGTGCTGTCCGCACCGGACCAGGCACCGCCGGTGTTCGCGTAGTGATCGAACGCGTCGTCGTACGACGTCGCCGGCACCGCCGACACGACCTGCGGCTGCGGGGTGCTCGCGCAGTGTGACGCGCCGTGCCCCGGGTGCGCCTGCGCGGGCTGACCGGTGAACACGCCGAGCGCGGCCACACACGCGAACGCGCTGCCGGCCGCGCCGATCCGGATGCCGAGCCTGGTACGCCGATCCATGCGGTGATCTCCTCGCTGTCGGTGTTCGCCGGTGGAGTTGAGAGCTGCCGATTCGATGGCTGCAGACGTTATCGCTATCGAGCGTCCTTGCGACCAATTGTTGCGGTAACGTTACCGTCAATTCGCCTGGACGTATACCCCTGGCGGGACAGAAATCCTAAGCTGTGCAAGCGTCTTGCTCGAACGGGCGACACCGTGACCAGATGGTGACGTTATCAACGGTTCGGGACCGGATGCAGAAACTGGAGGCACCGTGTCGGCCCGCAACGCCTACGATCCCTTGCCCTGCTACCCCGCCGTGGCGGGAGAGGTCGGCGTGGGCTGGTCCGCCCTGTGTGCCGCGCCGGCCGCCGACCCGGCCGTGCGGATCGTCGCCGTCGACGGCCCGGCGATCCTGGACTGGTCCGGCGTGGCCGCCGCGATCACCGCGGAGCTGCAGGCGGCCGGCCGCACCGTGCGCGTGCTGCCGATGAGCGAGCACTTCGCCGACTGGGAGCGCATCGTCGAGATCACCGCGCCGGCCGAGGAGCTGCGCGACGACGTCGACTTCGCCACGCTCGCGAACGGCAGCCTCGCCGACCTGTTCGCCGGCCTGCCGGAGCCGACCGCGGCGGACGGCGAGCTGTGCCTCGTCCTCGGCCCGGGCGCCGCGCTCGTGCGCCACGACCTGCTCTGGTACGTCGACCTGCCCAAGCGGTTCGCGGAGGCGGCCGTCACCGCCGGCGACGCGCGCAACCTCGGCCAGCCGCCCGGAACCGGTCCGGCCACGACGCGCCGCCTGTTCTACATCGACTGGCCACTGCTGGACCGGCACCGCGACGAACTCGTCGAGCGCATCGACCACTGGATCGACCTGCAGGAACCGCAGCAGCCCAGCTGGCTGGACGGCGAGTCGCTGCGCGCCAGCCTGCGCGAGCTGACCAGTCAGCCCTTTCGCACCCGTCCGACGTTCAACACCACGTCGTGGGGCGGGCACTGGGCGCAGGAGGAGCTCGGCTTCAACCCGCAGGCGCGTAACACCGCGCTCGGCTATGAGCTGATCGCGCCGGAGAGCGGTGTGCTGCTCGGGCACCGCGACGGGCCGCGGGTGGAGATCCCGTTCCAGCTGCTGGTCTCGCTCGAGCCGGCGCGTGTGCTCGGCCCGCAGGTGCACGAGCAGTTCGGCACGTCCTTCCCGGTGCGGTTCGACTATCTGGACACGGTTGGCGGCGGCAGCCTGTCGGTGCACTGCCACCCGCAGTCCGACCAGATGCGCGAGGTCTTCGGCTGGCCGTACACGCAGCACGAAACGTACTACGTGATGGTCGGCGGACCGGACCGGGTCATCTACCTCGGCCTGCGCGAGGACGCCGACATCGACGCGTTCGAGCACAGCGCGCACGAGGCGGACGAGCACGCCGTCCCGTTCGACATCGAGAAGTACGTGCAGACGTTCCCCGCCGACCAGCACCAGCTGTTCCTGGTACCGGCCGGGACTCCGCACGGCAGCGGCGTCGGGAACGTCGTGCTCGAGGTCAGCGCGACGCCGTACCTCTACTCGTTGCGGTTCTACGACTGGTTGCGCCGCGACGCCGACGGGGCACAGCGTCCGGTGCATGTCGCGCACGCGTTCCGCAACCTGAACCGCGAGCGCCGCGGCGACGCGGTACGCACCGATCTGGTGCAGCACCCGCGAACCGCGAGCGAGGGCGCCGGCTGGCGCGACGAGCTGATCGGCGCGCTGCCGGAGATGTTCTTCGAGGTGCACCGCCTCGTCCTGGAACCGGGCACGACGGCGCAGCAGCACACCGCGGATCGGTTCCAGGTGCTGAACGTCGTCGAGGGCGACGGCGCGGTGATCAGCTGGGCCGGCCGCAAGCACGAGCTGGCCTACGCCGAGACGATGGTCGTGCCCGCCGCCGTCGGCGACTTCGAGATCAGCGCGCTGGGCGCCACCGACGTCCGGATCGTGCGAGCCTTCGTTTCGTGAGCAGGCCGGTGTCGTGAACAGGGTCGCGGTACTCGAGGTGGGCGGCACGCACGCCGCCGCCGCGTGGGTCGAACCCGGCAGCTGGACCGTCCAGCCGGCGACCGGCGGCCGCCTCGCCCTGCCGTCCGACGGCAGCGCCGTCGATCTGCTCGCCGCGTTCACGCACTGCCTGACCGCACTCGGCCCGCTCGGAGGCTGCACGCTCGCCGTCGCGATGCCTGGCCCGTTCGACTACGACACGGGCGTCGGACGGTTCAGCGGCGTCGGCAAGTTCGACGCGCTCAACGGCGTGGACGTCGGGGCCGCAGTACGCGAACGCCTTCCGGAGCCGCCCGAGCGGATCGCGTTCGTCAACGACGCGGGCGCCTTCGGTCTCGGCGAGTGGCTGGTCGGTAGCGGCGCGGGACGGCAGCGGATCGTCGCCATCACGCTCGGCACCGGGGTCGGCTCCGCGTTCGTCGACGCCGGCACGCTGGTGTCGAGCTGGCCGCTCGTCCCGCCGGAGGGGCACGTCTACCGGCTCGAGATCGGCGGCCGCCCGCTGGAGGACACCGTCAGCCGCCGCGCGATGCTCGCGCGCTACCGCGCGTCCGCGTCCGGATCGTGCAACCAGAACGTCGACGTCCGCCAGATCGCCGAGCTGGCCGCGTCCGGGGACGCCGACGCGCGCGACGCGTTCGTCGGGCCGCTGCGTGCGCTGGGTTCCTCGCTCGCGCCGTGGCTGGAACGGTTCGCGGCGCAGGCGGTGGTCGTCGGCGGCTCGATGAGCGAGTCGTGGACGCTCGTCGAACCGGCGCTGCGCGACGGGTTGCGCGGCACCGCGGTCGCCGACGTACCGATCGTCCGCACGAACGACGCCGATGTCGCCACCGCGGCCGGTGCGGCGTGGCATGCTGTCGGCGGAATCGAGCAGCCGGCGCAGGACGTGCCGGCGGTGGACCCGG
>DASRSS010000262.1:0-7288 GCA_035656335.1 Jatrophihabitantaceae bacterium
CGATGAGCGGCACGACCGCCGCGCGGTAGGCGCCGCAATGGCGGCGGCGCACGCTCGCCGCTACCAGATCGGGCGAGACCCGTGGCGTCCACGGCCGAACTTCCGATCCGAGTCGGGGCCAGGCGGCGGGCGACGGCATGCGTCCAGCGTAACCTCAATTACTGGATAAGTGAGGGTAAGAGGCCTGGATAGCCTCGGTTCCTGGCGGGCGCCGCGAGCGCCGATTGGCACCAATGGCTACCAAAATGGCTACCACGCGAAGATTGATGATCTTGCGAGTGGCTCTAGGCCAATGATTCTGGGTGGAGCTGAGGGGACTCGAACCCCTGACCCCCACACTGCCAGTGTGGTGCGCTACCAGCTGCGCCACAGCCCCAAACCAGCCCGTCGCGGCCGTCCGAGGACGGCGCCAGGACCGAGTCGCAATGCTACACGGCGGCTCGGGGTGCTCCGCACCGGGCATCGCGTCCCGCGCGACACGCCGACCGGGATACCCCCCGAAACACGGGACCTCCAGCCCCTTCACCCATACTGGACGCAGCAACACACCGACGATCAAGGGAGACCCCCGTGAACCGCAAGGAACTGGTGGCAGCCGTCGCAGACGCCGCAGACCTGGAGCAGAAGACGGTCGACGCTGTCCTGCGCGGCCTGCAGTCCACCCTCGAAAGCGCCGCCGCCAAGGGCGACAAGGTCAGCGTGCCTGGCTTCTTCGCCATGTCGGTCGGCAAGCGTGCCGCCCGCGAGGGCCGCAACCCGGCAACCGGCGCGACCATCCAGATCCCGGCCGCGAACACCGTGAAGTTCACCGCCGGCAGCGCGCTCAAGGACGCAGCCAACAAGTAACACCCAGACGTCGAAGGGCCGGCTCCCGATGGGAGCCGGCCCTTCGTCACGTCGGAGCAGCTGCCCGAGCAGCTACGGCGTCGCGGTCCCGCTGGGAGAAGCAGTGGCAGAGGACGGGGCCGTCGACGAAGCTGTCGGGGACGGCGACGGCGCCGGGCCCTTCGCGTCCGCCGCCGCAATCGCAGCCTTCAACGTGGACAGGTCCACCGAACCCAGCTTCTTGCCGTTGACGAAAACGGTCGGCGTGGAGGACACGCCGCGCTTGCTGGCCTCCTCAGTCAGCGCCTGCACCAGCGTCTTGTGCTGCTCGCTCTGCACGCACGTGGCGAACGTCGTCTTCTGCTTGCTGGGCAGGCCGAGCGTCTTCGCGTAGTTGATCAGCTGGGTGTTCGTGCGCCCCGGACCGCTCTCGTCCGGCTGGATCTCCTTACCCGAGGAGTCCTTGCCGAACAGGTAGTTGTGGTACTTCACGAAGAAGTCGACGCTGATGTCGGACGCGCACAGCGCCGCGTTGGCCGCGCGCGTCGAGTAGTCGTCGTTCGCGGACGAGTCCAGGAACGCCATCGGGTGGAAGCGCACCTGAGCCAGATTCGCCTTCACGTCCGAGTCGAGCGTCGACGCGGCGCTCTGCTCGAAGTCGCGGCAGTGCGGGCACTGGAAGTCCTCGTACACGTCCACGGTGGCCGCCGCCTTCTTGCCGTACACGACGCCGTGGGACACGCTGGCGTGCGTGGCGCTCAGGTCGCCGGCGATCTTCGCGCGGTTGGCCTGCACGCCGATGCCGATGAACGACACGAGCAGCACCACGATCGCGATCGAGGAGTTCACGTACAGCGCCCGGTCGCGGGCCGCCTTGCGCTTCGTCTCGAGCATCGCGTTGTACTTGCGCCGTCCCTCGGGCGTGCGCATCTTCTTCGCCGACAGCGGCTCGACGTCGTCGTGCCGTGCCAGGTACTGCTCCAGCGACAGCTGCGTGAACGACCACAGCACGAGGTACACGGCCAGGATCAGCAGCCCGATGTCGCGCAGGATGTCCAGCGTGTACTGCGTCGACAGCGTCTCGCCGCCGCCCCCGAAGCAGCCGCAGGACAGCTGCAGCCCGCGCGCGGCCGCCTGGATGATCCCGATCAGGAACACCACGAGCAGCACGCCGGACGCGGCCGCCGCGATGCGCACCGAGATGCCGACGATCAGCGCAACGCCGATGCAGAACTCCAGCACCGGCAGCCCGTAGGCGATCGCCTCGGACAGCCACTCGGGCGTCGCGTCGTAGGCGCGGACGGCCTCGATGAACGTGCGAGGCGAGTGCAGTTTCGGCACCGCCGCCCAGATCCAGATGGCGCCGAGCGCCAGACGGACAACGGTCCCGAGCCACGAGCGGGCGGCGTTCCAATTCACGATCAGCGATTGTGCCTCACCGCGCTGGGGACCGCCCGTGCGCCACGGACCGGAACGCCATATTCGTCCTCAATCGGACGGGCTCGCACCGGCAGCCGCCGACGTGGTCGGAGCCGGTGCGCCCGGAGCGATCACCGGGGCGGTGACGTCGACCGTCCCCGCGTGCTGGAACGTCAGCATCAGGTGGACGCTCTGGCCCGCGCGCATCGTGCCGTTCAGCTGCTCGAGCATCACGTGGTCCTGGCCGGCGGTCAGCACCAGCGTGCCGTGCGCGGGCACGCGCGCGCCGCCGGGCAGCGGCACCATCCGGCCGCCGACGTCCTCGTGGAGCATCGACTCGCGGGCCGCGCCGGTCACGACCGCGAGCAGCCGGTCCGCGGTGCCGGTGTTGTTGTGCACCGTGAAGTAGGCCGCGGCCTCCTTGGTCGGCGGTGCGGGCGCGCGCACGAACGCGCCGGTGACCGTGATCGACGCGGGCGCCGTCCCGCCGGAGCCGGACGGCACGGCGGCGCGGACGAGCCCGGCAGCGCCTAAAGCGGCCACTGCGAGGCCGGCCACCCCGGCCGGCAGGGGCAGGCGCATCAGGTGCTCGCCCCCTTCGCCCGGTTCACGACCGACAGCCCGAGCGCGCCCGCGCCGAGCACCAGCGCGATGATCGCCAGCACGAGCGCGTCGGTGTCCCCGCCGCCGCCCGACTTGGACGCCGTGTTCGCCTGCGGGGACGCGGCCGACGCCGACAGCGTGAGCGCCGGCTTCGGGTGCTGCGGCTCGACGTCGCTGCCCGGCGCCGCGGTCTCGTCCCACTTCACGACGCTGCCGTCGCTGTAGGTCTGGATCGCCGAGAACGCCAGCGTCTTGACGTTCGGCAGCGGCCCGGCGCTGACCGCGAACTCGTCGAACTCCCCCGGCTTGATCGCGGTCGCCGCGCTGTCGGCCGTCCAGACGATCTGCGAAACCGCGCTGGTGAGCGTGTCGCCGTCGTCGGTGGTGATCGGCTTCGGCAGCTTGCTGCTCGTGGTGGCGAACGTCCAGCCCGGCTTCGGCTGCACGAGCACGGACGCGATCGGGGTGTCCGTCGGGAAGTGCACGAGCAGCTTGGTGGTGCTGGCCGTGTCGCTCTCCGTCGGCACGCGGAACGTCAGCACGCTGTAGCCGCCCTGCACCGCGTCGGTGCTGTGCACGGTGACGTGCGCGGACGCCGGCCCGGCCAGGGCGAACGTGGCCGCCGCGAGTGCCAGGACGATCGCGAGCTTGCGCCTCATGGTGTGCCCTTTCACTACAGCCCTTTCAATGCAGGCTGATCTTGACGTCGGTGGTGACCGCGTCGAACGCGGACGTGGTGACCACCAGCGTGATCACCCAGGTGCCCTTGACGGGCAGGTTCACGTTGCTCGCCCCGTACAGGTTCGTGCCGTTGGGGCTGAGCGGGATCGGGATCGGGCCGAGCTGCTTGGCCGGCTGCAGCGCGGTGGCGGTGATCTGCCTCGGCTTCGCGCCGGGGGTGAGCTCGACGCTCAGGCTGACCGGTCCGTGCACGCCCGGGTCGGCGGTGACCGTGACGCTGCGCCCGCCGCCGAGCTGCGCGCTCGCGCTCACCGGTTCGCGGTCGCTCGCGGCCAGCGCCTCGGTGCCGCGCGGCTGGTCGACGAGCACCGCGGTGGCCACCAGCACGAGGACGGCCAGCGCGATCTCGACGAGCACGGAGCGGCGCATGCGTTCGTGCGTGACCGCGTCCACGTCTCCGCCGTCGGCCAGCCCGGCGCGGCGCTGGATCGCGCGGCGGGACAGCTGCCCGAGCGCGACCAGGCCGCAGAACAGCAGCACCTTCGCGCACACGAGCAGTCCGTAGTCCGTGCCGAGGATCGCGCGCCACGCCCCGATCCCCCGCCACGCCGCGTACGCACCGGTCACCGCGATCGCGGTCACCGCGACGAACGCGACGCGCGAGAACGCCGGCAGCACGGCACGCAGCTCGGCCGGCTCGCGGCGCGGCAGCACCGCGGCGACGAGCAGCGCCAGGCCGCCGACCCAGACCGCCATCGCGCACAGGTGCACGACGTCCGCGGTGATCGACAGCCAGTTCGGGTTCGTCGTGTCCGCGTGCCCGACCACCGAGAACGTCAGCGCCACACCGACGAGCAGCGGCCAGGCGGCGTCCTCGAACCGGGCGCGGCGGCGCGGCTGCAGCATCGCGCCGAACAGCACCGCCAGCGCGCCGAGCAGCAGCAGCCGCGCGCAGTGGAACTGCCCGTAGTCGGTGTGCAGGGTGTCGTCCAGCAGCGACCACCGCCCGACCGCGGACGGGCCGCGCCCCGCGGCGTACGGCCCCTGCAGCACCAACTCGCCGAGCGCGCCCACGACGGCCGCGCCCCAGCCGGTCCAGAGCAGCCGCTCTGCGCGCACGTCGTCGCGCCCGGCCGGCCACACGGTGAGCAGCAGCCAGGCGCCGCCGAGAAGCGCGAACCCGGCGTACGAGATCCAGCGCGCGACCGCGAACAGCGCGCTGGTGCCGTGGTTGACCGTCGAGCCGCCGGCCGGGGTCACGCTCAGCACGCCGTTGCCGACGACGAAGCGCACCACGCCCGCGACCGGGTGCGAGTCGGCGGAGATCACCCGGAAGCTCTCGGTGTACGTCCCGTCGCCGAGTCCGCCGCGCAGCGTCGCCGCGATCTTGGCGTCGTCGCCGCCGGGATGCGAGGCCGTCCCGGTGTCGACGCGCCGGCCCTTCGCGTCGGTGACGTGCAGGTAGCCGAGGTTGCCGAGCGAGACGGACTCGTCGAACGTGATCGTGACCTGGTGCGGGACGGCCTTGAGCCGGGACCCGTCCGCCGGATCGGACGAGACCACGCTGGCGTGCGCGGACGCCGCACCGGCCAGCGCGAGACCGGTCCCGAACAGGGCAGCGAGCAGCAGCGCCAGCGTGCCCAGCCGGCGGCGGACGGTGCTCACTCGGGGTCCCCGCAGAGTTGTCGAGCGTTCTTTGCGAGAGAACTCTGTGGGGTATTCACGCCACCCCGCGCAGGTGGGGTCCGCCGCTGTCGGAATCGCGGCCCGAGTTCCGCTCGCCGGACGCGTCCGCGCGGTGCGGCGGCAGCGCGCGCTCGGCGCGATCGAGCGCGACCAGCAGGACGAGCCCGGCCAGCGCGACCAGGTGCGTCGCCACCCGGCTGACCGGCACCGCGCCGGCGGCCAGGTCGCGCACACACAGCACGCCGAGCGTGATCACGAACGTGCCGAGCAGCGGCAGCAGCCCGGTGGCCCGGCGCGGCCTCAGCACGCAGGCCAGCAGCGCGACGCCGATCGCCAGGTTCCACGCGGCCGTCTCGTGCGCGGCGTGCAGCGACATGCTCATGCCCAGGCTGTCGCCGGGCAGCGCGGGCACCGCGATCGCCAGCTGCGCGATGCCGACCAGCGCGAGCGCGGCGCGCAGCCAGAGCCGCCGGCGCAGCACCCGCCCGGCGGGCAGCGCGATGTCGGTCGTGATCGTGCCGGACAGCTCGGGCACCGCGGGCTGGCCGAGCCGCAGCTGCCGGGTCAGCTGCGTGGCCCGCTCCACCCATCGGGCACAATCGACGCAGGTCGCGAGGTGGGCATCGAGCGTCGCGGCGGACATCCCGATCGGCTCGCCGTCCAGGCGCGCCGAGGCCGCCGCGCGGAACCGGTCACATCTCACGCCGTAATGGTCTGCAGCAACGGCCGCGCGGTTCCCGGCGTGGCTCAGCTCACCCCGACGGCCGGACGCGTCCGGCAAAGCGCGGAAGGGATCGCATGGACGGCACGTTCGACGGCTGGCGCGACAGCGACGCCGTCGACGCCGTCACCGCCGACGCGTTGCGGGCTCGTCGTGGCGACGCGGCCGCGGCCACCGCGTTCGTCCGCGCGACGCAGTCGGACGTGTGGCGGCTGTGCGCGCACCTCGGCACGCACGGCGCGGCCGACGACCTGACCCAGGAGACCTACGCGCGGGCGTTCGCGTCGCTGCACCGGTTCGCCGGGCGGTCCTCGGCGCGCACCTGGCTGCTGTCGATCGCGCGGCGGGTGTGCGCGGACGCGGTGCGGGCGGCCGTCCGCGCGCGGGCCACCGAGCTCGAGGCGCTCGAGCACGCGCCGGACCCGGCCGAGTCGGTCGCGCTGAATGCGATGCTGGCCGCGCTGGACCCGCAGCGGCGCGAGGCGTTCGTGCTCACCCAGCTGGTGGGGCTGTCGTACGCGGAGGCCGCGGACGTGGCGGGTTGCCCGGTCGGGACGATCCGCTCGCGCGTCGCACGTGCCCGGGATGATCTCGTCGCGGCGTTCGGGGACGGCCGCCGCCGGGCCGTCTGAGCGCGGTCAGGCGCGCTGGCGGACGTACCGGGTGATCACGTGCTCGGCCACGAACGACATGGTCGGGATGGTGCCGGCCAGCGCGACCAGCACCATCCGCACCAGGTGCCAGCGCGCCTTGATCCCCAGGTTCAGCACGGTGAGCACGTAGATCAGGTACAGGTAGCCGTGCAGCACCCACAGCAGCCCGGTGCCCGGCTCCATGTGGTGCAGGCCGACGGCGTCCTTGAGGATCAACGCGACGGTGCCGCAGATGAGCACGACGCCGGTGACGAACGCCATGATCCGGAAGCGCAGCAGCGCACCGTCCAGCTTCGACTTCGCCGCGGACGGTTCGGTCGCGGTGCGCACCGGTTCGCTCACCGGTTCTCCTCTCGCGCCGGGTCCCCGGCGGCCAGCCTGGCCAGGTAGTCGTTGTAGGCCGCCAGCTCGGCATCGCCCGCTGAGGCGACGCGGTCCGAGCTCTGCGGCATGACGTAGCGACGGTAGGCCACCGGCTCGTCCGCAGGCGGCGCGGGCTCAGCCGGCTGTGATCCGTCCGGCGCGGCGCCGTCGGCGGACGCGGCACGCGCGCGGGCGGCGTCGCGCAGGACTCGTCCCCACAGCCCGAGCGCGAACGCGGTGAACGCCCACCACTGCAGCGCGTAGCCGAAGTTCTGCAGCGAGAAGTGCTTGCTGTCCGACACGTCCAGCTGCCAGCGGCCGAGCAGCACCATCGTCA
>DASRSS010000263.1:0-11416 GCA_035656335.1 Jatrophihabitantaceae bacterium
CACCCTGGTGCGAAGCCCCCATCCGACACACCGACCACGTGCACCCCGCCGCGAAAGGCGGGCCGACCAGCCTGGACAACGGCGAAGGAACCTGCGTCGCCTGCAACCTCGCCAAAGAAGAACCCGGCTGGCAAGCCCGCCCCGGACCAGGAACAGCGATCGACCTGATCACCCCACCGGCCACCACTACACCAGCCGGCCACCGAGCCTGCCCAGGACGCGGACACCCTCACCACTGGAACGCGAAATCGTCATACACCTGTGGCGCACACATACCCGTCCGGCCGCCTGAGCCGAGCCGGCCTAACCGGCCGGCGCGGCTACAGCATGCGGCGGTCGGCCGCCCAGCGGGTCAGCTGATGGCGGCTCGACAGCTGCAGCTTGCGCAACACGTTGGACGCGTGTGTCTCCACGGTCTTGATCGAGATGAACAGCTCCGCAGCGATCTCCTTGTACGCGTAACCGCGCGCGAGCAGGCGCAGCACCTCACGCTCGCGCGGGGTCAGCTGGTCCAGCTCGGGCCCGCCGTCGCCGGGAGTGGACGGCGCAAGCGGCGCCTCCCGAAACGCGTCGAGCACGAAGCCGGCCAACCTCGGACTGAACACGACATCGCCGTCGGCGACCCGGAGCACGGCGTCGGCGAGGTCGTCCGCGGAGATCGTCTTCGTGACGTAGCCACGCGCCCCCGCACGGATCAAGGCGATCACGTCCTCGGCCGCGTCCGACACCGAGAGCGCGAGGAACCGCGTGTCCGGCAGGTCGTTGCCGACTCCCTCGATCACCGCCAGGCCGCCGCCGTCGGGCATGTGGACGTCCAGCAGCACCACGTCCGGGCGCAGCTCGCGGATCGCGGCCACCGCCTCAGCAGGCGTGCCCGCCTCACCGACCACGTCCACCCGGTCGCCGAGTTCGGCCTTCACGCCCGCACGGAACATCGCGTGGTCGTCGACCAGGAACACCCGCGCACTGCGGCGTGCAGCCTGCTCAGATCCTTCAGTCACCGCGCCATCCTCATCTGTATCTCCGTACCTTCGCCGGGACTGCTGCGCACCGTGACCTGCCCACCGTGCCGCTCGATGCGGCCGACGATCGAACCGCGCACACCCTGGCGGTCGTCCGCGACCGCGTCGATGTCGAAGCCGACGCCGCGGTCCTTGACGAACACGCTCACCTCGTGCGGCTCCACCTCGGCGTACAGCGAAACCGTCTCGACACCGGAATGCTTCGCCGCATTGACCAGCGCCTCGCGCGCCGCGGCGGCGAGCGCGGCCAGCGCTTCGTCCAGCGCCGCGTCCCCGACCACGACGGCCTCGACCTCGATCGCGTAGTCGTCCTCGACGTCGGCCGCGATCACCCGTAGCTCGTCGGCGAGCTGACCCTCGCGGCGTCGTTCGCCGTACAGCAGCGTGCGCAGCTCGCGCTCCTGACCGCGCGCCAGCCGAGAGACCTCACGCGGCGAACCCGCGTTGCGCTGGATGAGCGCCAGCGTCTGCAGCACCGAGTCGTGCAGGTGCGCCGCGATGTCCGCACGCTCCTGGCTGCGGATGCGCTCGGTCCGCTCGGCGCCGAGCTGCGCGACCAGGCGCATCCACCACGGCCCGGTGAGCAGCGCCAGTCCCGCAACCGTGACGACCATGGCCACGGCGCCGTCGCGCAGCGCGGTGAAGTCGGCGCGCCGCAGCACCAGCGCGGCGCCGGCGATCACCAGGATCGCCCCGGCCGCAAGCCGCAACCGTCCCGTCCGGTCGGCGTAGTCGGCGCCGAACGAGTTGCGCGACAGCCGGAGAAGCCGCATCCGCTCGGTGTCCGTCGCCTGCCGCCAGATCAACGCGCCGCCGAGGCAGGCCAGCATCGTCGGGACGAACAGCCCGCCCAACGGCAGCCACCAGCCGACCGCCACAATCACCACGAGCCCGACGACGCCCGCGAGCGCGTACTCGAGCCACCGCGGCAGACGCGGCGGATGAACCGACTCGCGCGTCGGCAGCACGATCCAGTACGCGCCGTACAGCGCCAGCCCGAGCCCGCCGGCGAAGCTGAGCACGATGAAGATCGCCCGGACCAGGCGGACGTTCACCCGCACGTGTTCGGCGATGCCGGCCGCGACACCGGCCAGACGGCCCTCGTCCGGCCAACGGCACAGCCGCCGCCGCGCGGGTGCCTGGACTGCCGTCATGCACCCAATGATCCCTGCTGGTGGCACGTCCCGGCATCAGGAGGACCACCGAGGCGCGGAATCAGGGTCGGATTCAGGGGGCGTCCCGATGCGGACGAGGCCCCTCGCCGGGCACTCTCGTTGCCATGACGACGACTGACTCCTCCGCCGTGCCGCCGCAGGCACCGGCTCGCCTGCTGCGCCGCAGCCGCACCGACCGCGTGGCCGCCGGTGTCGCGGGCGGGCTCGGCGAGTACTTCGGCCTCGACCCGGTGCTGTTCCGCGTGCTGTTCGCGGTGTCCGCGTTCTTCGGCGGCGCCGGCGTGCTCGGCTACGTGCTCGCCTGGGCCGCGATCCCCGACGAGGGCACGCAACGGGCCGCCGTGGACGGCTGGGTGGCCGCGCTGCGCCGCCGCCGCATTCCCGTCTGGCTGGTCGCCGCCATCGCCGGCGTCATCCTCTGGTGCGTCGCGTTCAGCTGGTGGGCACCCGGACCGTTCTTCCCGGTCCTGGTTGTCGTGGTCCTGCTGGTCGTGCTGTTCGGGCGGCGCAATCCCGCCCCGGTTCCGCCGACAAGCCCCGCGCCGCCGACCGCTCCGGTTCCGCCGACCTCCTCGGACGAGCCCGGCTCGCCGGCCGCGTCCGCCGTCAGCCTGGAGAAGGACCCGGTCGCCTCGAGCACGCCGATGCCGCCCGCGCCGGACTGGGTGTCCAGCGCGCGGCAGTGGATCGACGAGAGCAAGCGCGCCAGCCGCGAGCGCCGCCGCCGCGCGTTCCCCATCCGCATCGCAACGTTGCTGACACTTGTCGTCACATTGATCGTGCTGGGCATCGCGGACGCGGCGAGCGGCATCCGGCTCCCGGTCTACTTCTGGTGCGTCGGCGCGATCGTCGCCGCGGGCCTGCTCGTCGGGATGGTGCTGCGGCGCACGCCGTGGTCGATGGCGCCGCTGCTGATCCCGGCCCTCGCCGGCATGATCGCGTTCGGCAACAGCGGGGCGTCGCTGCACGACGGCGTCGGCCAGAAGACCTGGTCGCCGACGAGCGCGAGCGAGCTGCACGGCAGCTACCGGCTCGCGTTCGGCGACGCCGTGCTGGACCTGCGCGACCTGCCCAGCCTGGACGTCCCGCGCAGCGTCGACATCACGCTGGCCGCCGGGCAGGTGGAGATCAAGCTGCCCCCGACCCTGAACGCCACCGTGTACGGGAACGTGCGGCTCGGCCAGATCGAGATCGACCACCGCCGCGTCGCCTCCACTCACGGCGGCTCTATCCACCGCGTGAATGGGTACGACATCGAGCACACCGTCCGCCCGCCGGACACCGCGACCGGGGCCCCGCTGACGATCACCGTCCACCAGGCGGACGGCAACCTGAGCGTGCTGCGCCACTAGACACGCAGCTTGGCCCCGTAGCAGGCACTCGCGCGGAGTGTTTCCCTGCTACGGGGCCAAGTGCTGTTCAGATCAGCCGGCGGCTCCGGCCGGGGTGGTCGTCGTGCTGAAGCCCTCCAGCTTGTTCGCCTTCTCCGCGTACGTGTTGGTGAACGTGTTCGCCAGCGTCACCTTGCCGACGTCGACGCCGAGCACCTTCTCCATCGCGTAGACCGTCTTCGGGCCACCGGCGGGCATGATCCCGTCCGGCAGAAACTGGCCCTTGTCGGTGGTCAGGCCGTCGATGTACTGCTGCTTGGTGATCGTGCTGTTCGAGACGAACTGCGACGGCATCTTGTCCGCGATCTGAGCCGCCGAGTGCGTGGCGATCCAGTGCATCGTCGCGACGAGCGCGTCGACCACACTCTGCACGGCCTGCTGGTGCGACTTCACCCAGCTCGCCTGCGCGAGCACGCCGGCCGCGGGCCACGCGCCACCGAGCGCCGAGGTCGCCCCGCTCGTGGTGGCCAGGTCGATCGCCGGGTAGGCCAGCTTCTTGGCCTCCAGCGCGCCGACGGTCGGCTGGGTCGTCATCACGCACGCCGCGGTGCCGCGCTGGATCGCCGCGATCGCCGTGGCACCAGCCCCCACGGCGAGCGGCTTGTACTCGCTGCGGCTGATGCCGTGCTGCGCAGCCATGAACTGCGTCAGCTCATCGGTTCCGGAGCCGAGGTCGGTGACGCCGAGGGTCTTGCCCTTGAAGTCGGCCGCCGACTTCACCCCGCTGTTCGTGCCGCACATCTCCCGCTCGCCCGGCGCGCCCGAGAGCTGGACGATGTCGATCACGTCCTTGCCCTTGGCCTGGAAGTCGATGGTGTGGATGTACCACGCGCCGGCCATGTCCACCTGCCCGGACGCCATCGCGTCCTCGGCGCCCACACCGCCGTTCTGCTCGGTAGAGAGTTCGACCTTGACGCCGTACTTCTTGTAGAAGCCGAGGTCCTGGGCCAGCTGGTAGGGCAGGTAGATCTGCTTGTCGATGCCGCCGACCATCAGCTTGACGGTGGGCATCGAGCTGGAGTCGGACGACGAGCTCGAGCCGCTGCTCGAACAGGCGGTGACGCCCAGGGCGATTGCCCCGGCCGCGGCGATGCAGATCGCGCGCTTGAACATGGGGAAGTTCCTTTCGTCGGGTGGGACGGGTTACCGGGGACCGGCTCAGATCGCCTGAGCCTCTGAGCGGCTGGGCGGCCGCCAGGACAGGACGCGCTTCTCGAGCAGCGCGAGGAACGATTCGGCGACGAGCGTGACGACGGCCATGATCAACATGGCGGCGAAGACGGTGTCCATGTCGAACTGGCCTTGCGCCTGGACGATGATCAGCCCGATGCCGTGCTGCGCACCGAGCACCTCGGCGACCAACGCGCCGATGATCGAGAAGCCGAACGCGGTGTGCAGGCTGGCGATGATCCAGGTCAGCGCCGACGGGATCGTGACGTGCCGGGCCACCTGCAACGGCGAGGCGCCGAGCACCTTCACGTTCGCAACCAGGTTCTGGTCGACCTCGCGCACACCCTGGAACGCGTTGAAGAAGACGATGAAGAACACCAGGACGGCCGCGAGCAGCACCTTCGGGAACGTGCCGAGGCCGAAAGCCACCACAAAGATCGAGCCGAGAATGATGCGCGGAATCGAGTTGGCGATCTTGATGTACGGCCCGAACACCTCGGCGAGGAAACGGTTCTGGCCGAGGAGCAGCCCGAACACGATGCCCGCGCCGGTGCCGAGCAAGAAGCCGTACAGCGCCTCCTTGATCGTGATCCACAGGTTCAGCCAGATGGATCCGAAGGCGGTTCCCTTCGTGAACAGATCGACCAGTGCGTGATAGACGCCGGTCGGTTGGCCGAAGAAGAACTTGTCGACGATGCCTGCCGAGGTGAACCACTGCCAGCCGCCGATGATGATCACCGGCACGAGCAGCCGGCCCAGCCAGACCAGCGCGGTGCGGCGGCGGCGCGCGCGCCGGGCCGCGATTTGAATGTCCGATTCGGTCTCGACGGCTCCGGCCGACGACGCGGGGTTGGCGATCGTGCTCGACATGGGACGCTCCAGGGGAAGTCGCGTGCTGGTACTCATGCGGCACCCGCCGTCTGGGCGTAGGCGCGCTCGACCTCGTCCTTGAGCGAGGCCCAGATCTGGTTCTGCAGCTCGAGGAACCGCGGCTCGTGCCGGATCTCCTGCACCTCACCGCGCGGACGCGGCAGGTCGATGTCGAAGCTGTGCTTGATCGACCCGGGGCTGCTGGTCATGATGAACACCCGGTCGGCCAGCGCGACGGCCTCGTCCAGGTCGTGCGTGATGAACAGGACCGACGGGCGCAGCTGCTCCCACAGCCCGAGCAGCTCGGTCTGCATGATCGCCTTCGTCTGCACGTCGAGCGCGCCGAACGGCTCGTCCATCAAGAGGATCTTCGGCTGGTTGATCAACGCCGCAGCCATCGCGACGCGCTTGCGCATTCCGCCGGAGAGTTGGTGCGGGTAGCGGTCCTCGAAGCCGGCCAGCCCGACCCGGCGCAGCCAGTCGCGGGCCAGCGCGATCGCGTCCTTGCGCGGCGTGCCGGTCAGCGTCGGGCCGATCACGACGTTGCCGAGCACCGTCTTCCACGGGAACAGCGCGTCGGCCTGGAACATGAAGCTGACGCCGCGCGTAATGCCCTGCACCTCGCGTCCGCCGACCTTCACCGTCCCCGCGCTCGGACGCTCCAGGCCGGACACCTGACCGAGCGTGGTCGACTTGCCGCAGCCGGTCGGCCCGACGATCGCGCAGAACTGGCCGGGCTCCACGGTGAACGTGACGTCGCGGATCGCGGTGAACGGCTCGCCCTTCGGAGTCAGGAACCGCTTGGTCAGGCCGCTGATCTCGATGCGCGCCGCGTCCGCGGACACGTCGTCCGCGGCGGGCGCCGCCGCGAGTCGGCGGCTGCTTCGCTCGGCCATGGGTAGGTCCTTTCGGGGCTTGGCGAGATGTGACGTGGACCGCAGAGCCGGTCTGCCGCAATGTCTACGTGCGCCCGACCGGGGCGGTGAACCATGTGCGGCTTGTTCTCGCCACATCTCGTAAACCCCGTTGTGCTCATAAAGCTCATGAGCCGGTGGCTGTCCGCCGCTCGCCGCAACGGTCCGCGGCGTGCACACTGGCCGCGTGGTGAGCTGGATCCGTCGTCCCCGCCGGCTGTCCGCGCAGTTGCTGGTCGGGCAGGTCGTGGTGCTCGTCATCGCCGGCGCCGTCGGATTCGGGCTGTGGGCGCGCACCGTGCACGGGCAGCTGAACCGCCAGTACGAGCAGCGGGCGCTGGCCATCGCCAGCTCCACCGCCGCGATGCCGGTCGTCATCCACGCGCTCGAGTCGCAGCGGCCCGGCCCGGTTCAGGCGCTGGCCACGTCCGTCATGCGCAAGACCCACGCGTCGTACGTCGTCGTGATCGATCCGCACGGTGTCCGCTACTCGCACCCGAACCGGAACCTGATCGGGCAGCGTGTCGAGGAGCCGGTCGTCGCCATGGACGGACGGACCCATGTGGGCATCGATCACGGCAGCCTCGGCGACTCGGCGAACGGCAAGGCCCCGGTGGTCGCGCCGGGCGGACGCGTCGTCGGCGAGGTCTCCGTCGGCGTGCTGGAGGCCAACTTCGCCGACCAGGTGACGGGCGAGCTGACCTCGTTCGCGATCTACTTCGCGGTCGCGATCGCGGTCGGGCTGACCGTCGCCGTACTGCTCGCCCGGCGCCTCAAGCGGCAGACGTTCGGGCTCGAGCTGGACGAGATCGCCGCGCTGGTGCAGGAGCGCGAGGCGACGCTGCACGGCATCCGCGAGGGGGTCGTCGCGCTCGACGCCGCCGGACGCGTCTCGCTGGTCAACGACCAGGCGCGCGTGCTGCTCGGCGCCGCGCTGCAGGACGCCGGACGTCCGCTCCACGACGCGCTCGCACCCGGCGAGCTGCACGACCTGATGCAGCCCGGCGCGCCCCACGCCGCGGACCGGATCGTCTTGCACGCCGGCCGATTCCTGCTCGCGAGCCGGATGCGCGTCAGCGCCGGCGGACGCGATCTTGGCGCGGTCGTCACGCTGCGCGACCGCACCGAACTGGAGAACGCGCTGCGCGAACTGGACGAGGTGCGCCGCCTCACCGACGCGCTGCGGGCCCAGCAGCACGAGTTCTCCAACCGCATGCACGTGATGTCCGGCCTGCTCGAGCTCGGCCACTACGAGGAGGCCATCGGCTTCGCGAGCCGCGTCGACGGCGCGACCGCCGGCCTCGCCGCGGAACTCGAGGCGCGTATCAGCAGCCCGCGCATCGTCGCGCTGCTGGTGGCGAAGACGACCGTCGCCCGCGAGCGCGGCATCGCGCTCACCGTCGTGTGCAACTCGCACGTGCAGGTCGATCCCGAACATGCCGACGCGCTCGTGTCGATCGCGGGCAACCTGATCGACAACGCGATCAACGCGGCGGCCGGCACGCCGGCCCGGCCCGGCGCGGTGCGCTCGGTCGAGGTCCAGCTCGCCGAGGGCGGGCACGAGCTGGTGCTGGAGGTGAGCGACACCGGACCCGGCATCCCCGCCGACATCGCGGAGTCGATCTTCGTCGGCGGCTGGACGACCAAGGAGCAGACCGGTGGCCCGCATCGCGGCATCGGGCTGACCGTCGTGCGGCAGGCGGTGGACCAGCTGGCCGGCACGATCGAGGTGCACAACGGCGGAAGCGGCGCGCGGTTCCGGGTGACCCTGCCCCGCACCAGCGCCGAGGTGCGGCCGTGACACCGAAGATCGGCGTCCTCGTCGTCGACGACGACTTCCGCGTCGCGAAGCTGCACGCCGAGTTCGTGAACCGGATCGAGGGCTTCGTCGTGGTCGGTGTCGTGCACACCGGCAACGCCGCGGTCGAGGCCGCACGAGCGAAGCAGCCCGACCTGGTGCTGCTCGACCTGTATCTGCCCGACGAGGACGGGCTGTCGGTGCTGTCCCGGCTGCGCGAGGGCGACGGACCGCACGCGGACGTCATCGCGATCACCGCCGCGCGCGACCTGCCGAGCATCCGGACCGCGATGCAACGCGGCGTCGTCCACTACCTCGTCAAGCCGTTCCCGTTCCGCACGCTCGCCGACCGGCTGACCGCGTACCGGACGCTGTGGAACCAGACCCGGTCCAACGCGGACGTGGGCCAGAACGAGGTCGACCGGCTGTTCGGCCTGATGCGCCCGGGCGACAGCGCCACGCAGCTGCCCAAGGGCCACTCGGAGCCGACGATGGCCCTCGTTCAGGCCGCGTTCGCCGATCCGGACGCCGACTGGTCCACCGCCGAGGTCGCCCAGCGCACCGGAATCAGCCGGGCCACGGCACAGCGCTACCTGTCGCTTCTGCTGCGCGACGGGACGCTGGAGCTGCACCTGCGCTACGGCGCGGCCGGCCGCCCGGAGCACCGCTATCGCCGGACGCGCTGAGCCCGCCCGCTAAGGCCAGCAGCGGGGCGGCCGATCAAGAACGAACACCCACGGAGGGGATTGGAAGCATGCGTTCGACCTGGCGCAGCCGACTCGCGCCGTACAGCCTTGCTCTCGGGCTGTGCGTGCTCGCGGTCGCCACGCACCAGTTCGGACGGCACGTGCTGGGCCAATCGATCCTGCCCGTCGGCTCATGGTGGCCCGCGGCCGGTGTCGCGGTCACGATGATCGTCCGGCTGCGCCGCCAGTGGTGGCCGCTGATCGCGGCCGGCGTCGTGGTCAGCTGTGTGGCCGACGCGCTCGCGTCCGGATCGGGTGTCGTCCAGGCAGCGGTACTGGCCGCGGCGAACCTCGCCGAGGTGGCGACCGCGGCCGCAGTACTCGGGCCGCGCACGACGCCCCGCGCGCTTCCGCGCGGGCTGCGCCTGGCCGCCGCGATCGTCGCGGGCACGCTCGTCTGCACCGCGGTCATGGCGGTGAACTACGCGCTGATCCGCGACGACTGGTGGTCCGCGACGCGCGTCTACCTGATCTGTCGCGGGCTCTCGCTGATGCTGGCCGCGCCGCTGCTGCTGACCTGCCCCTGGCGTGACACGCTGCGCGATCTGCGCGCCCGTTCGGTGAACCTGGAGTGGACCGCGCAGCTGGCCACCTGCGCGGCGCTCGCCTGGCTCAGCTTCGTACCGCGGCAGACGCTGCTCGTCGGCTTCGTGCTGGTCATGCCGCTGCTCTGGGGTGCCGCGCGGCTCGGCCCGATCCGCGCGATGATCAGCATGCTGACCGTGATCGTGCTCGGCATGTACGGCAGCCGCGACGGCCACGGCACCCTGTCCACGGTCGCCGACACCGTCGAGCGGCAGACGCTGCTGCTCGGCCTGCTCGGCACGCTGGCCGCGTCCATGCTGCTCGTGCTGGTCGGCGCCGTGGCCCAGCGCGCTGCGGCGCTGGCCGTCGCCGAGCGCGAGGAGGCGCTCGCCGAGGCGCAGGCCCTGGTACAGCTCGGCTCGTGGACGTGGTCGATCGCCGAGAACACGATCACGTGGAGCGCCGAGATGTACCGGCTCTTCGACGTCTCCCCCGACACGTTCCGTCCGGAGATCGACAACTGGATGCAGAACGTGCACCCCGACGACCGCGAGGAACTGCTCGCCCGGATCATCCGCACCGCGAAGACCGGCGAGTCGTACGCGGCCGACTTCCGGGTGCAGCGATCCGACGGCAGCTACCGCTGGCTGTTCGGCCGCGGGCACGCCGTGCGCGACGACTCCGGCCGGATCCGCTGGGTGCGCGGCTCGTCCCAGGACGTCACCGCGTCACGCAACACCGAGCAGCAGCTCGCCGCGGCCCGTGACCTGTACGAGGGCGTGCTCAGCGCGGCCAGCGAGCAGGCGATCATCGGGACGGACCCGACCGGCAAGGTCACCGTCTTCAACACCGGCGCCGAGAAGATGCTCGGCTACACGAAGGCCGAGATGATCGGCCGCGACCCGCTGATCCTGCACGACCCGGAGGAGATCAACGCCCGCGCCGCCGAGCTGGGCATCCCGCCGTCCGTGGCGGTGCTCGCCGCCGGCGTGCGGCGCAACAAGCCGCAGACGCGGCAGTGGACGTACATCACGCGCGATGGCCGCCGCGTGCAGGCCGTGCTGACGGTGACCCAGATCCGCGACGGCAAGCTGGTCGGCTACCTGGGCGTGGCCAGCGACGTCACCGCGCAGCGCACCGCCGAGGCGCAGCTGCGCGAGAGCGAGCAGCGCTTCCGCAACGCGTTCGACAGCGCGTCCGTCGGCATGTACATCGCCAGCCTCGACCCGGCGCGGCACGTCGAGATCATCCAGGTGAACGCGGCGATGTGCGAGTTCCTCGGCCGCACGCCCGAGGAGATTCTCGGACGGACGCCGGACGCGTTCTCCGACGACGTCTCGGACGCCGAGGCCGAGGCGTCCGCGTACGTGAAGGCCGGCGGCGACCTATCGCGGTGGCGCCGCGAGGTGCGCTTCCAGCACGCCGACGGCTCGGACGTCTGGGCGCTGTTGTCCGTGTCGCTGGTGCACCCGAGCGACGAGGCGCCGTACGTCATCGCGCTGCTCGAGGACATCACCGCACGCAAGGACGCCGAGTCGCGGCTGCGGCACCTGGCGCTGCACGATCCGCTGACCGGCCTGCCGAACCGGGTGCTGGTCACCGACCGGATCGAGCACGCGCTCGCCTCGCGCCCGCGTTCGGGCGCGCGCGTCGGGCTGCTGTACCTGGACCTGGACGGTTTCAAGCAGGTCAACGACAGCGCCGGTCACCCGGCCGGTGACGAGCTGCTCATCCAGGCCGCGTCCCGGTTGCAGGCGACGGTCCGTCCGGGCGACACCGTCGCGCGCCTGGGCGGCGACGAGTTC
>DASRSS010000264.1:0-2350 GCA_035656335.1 Jatrophihabitantaceae bacterium
CACCGCCTGCACGTCCGGGTGCAGCGCGGCGACGGCGAGGCTGATCCCGCCGCCCTGGCTGCCGCCCATCACCGCCACGCGCTCCGGATCCAGCTCCGGATGCGAACGGACGGCGTCCACCGCGCGGACCGCGTCCGTGAACACCCGCCGATAGAAATAGTCGTGCGGGTCGTCGATGCCGCGAGTGAGAAACCCGGAATGGGACGGACCCGAGCCGACCGGATCCGGCGTGTCCCCCACCGACCAACGACCGCCCTGCCCCCGCGTGTCCATCACGAAGTGCGCGTAGCCGGCGACAGCCCACAGCATCGTCTCGTGCGGACGGCCGCGTCCGCCGCCGTAGCCGTGGTACTGGATCACCGTCGGCAGCCCGCGGGAGTTCGCGCGGTCGCGCTGCCGGGGCAGGTGCAGCCAGCCGCGCACCGGCTGGCCGTCGAAGCCCGGGAACGTCACGTCGTACGTGTCGATCGCGACCAACCCGGTCGGGAACGGCTCCCACCGCACGTCCAGCGGATGGCTGCGCGCCTGCTCCAGCGTCTTCGCCCAGAACGCGTCCAGGTCGGCCGGCTCGGTGGCCGACGAGACGTAGCTCTGCAGCTCCGCGAGCGGCAGGTCGTACTGCACCATCTCGATCGCTCCTCGGCTACGCGTCGACCGGCTCGGGCTGCAGGCCGACCGCGGTGACGCTATAGCGCCGCCCCTTGATCACCAGCCCGCTGAGCCGCGCTCCGGGGTCGATATCCGACAGCGCCGGCGTGGCGGTCGGCTCGCCGTCGACCGGCACGCGCAGGCCGAACACCGACTCCAGCACCAGCCCGACGAACGCGCCGGAGGACGAGCAGGCCCAGTCGATCAGGTACGGCGCCTGCGGCGGTGCCTTGCGCGCGCCGCCGTTCACGTCCGGCGCCGCCTCGGTGGTGAAGTGCGCCTGCCCGAACGGTCCCTGGTTCGCGCTGCGCGCCAGGCCGTCCAGCCACGCGGCCGCGAGGTCGCCGCGGCCCAGGTCGTAGAGCGCGCGCGCCGCGTCCGCGGGCCACGCGGTGTACGCGCCGTTCCACTGGTGATCCGGGCGCAGGCTGAACGTCGCGTCCGGGTCGTACGGCGACAGCGCGCGCATCCACGTCGGCGTCTGCAGCTCGCGGACGAAGAACTGCACCATCTCGCTTCGCTGCTGCGCCGTCAGGTCGGCGTGCATCGCCATCGCCACGTTCGCGAAGTCCAGGCAGTGGCCGACCGGTTGCAGCACGCCGTCCGGCTGACCGGCCCGCCAGTAGCCGCCCTCGACGTACAGCTCGAGCACGCGCGCGGCGAGCTCGTCGGCCTCCGCACGCAGCTCCTCGGCCGATCCGGCACCGCCCCTGCCGGTGACGAGTTCGGCCGCGGCACGCAACGCCCACACGTTCGTCGCGTTGAAGCTGGCGACCTCGTGCGTGTAGCTGCTCACGCACTCGAGCAGGTTGTCCATCTCGCCGTAGTCGGCCAGTCCGTGCTTGCCGCGCAGCCCCTGCCACGCGCGCGCCCAGTCCACGACGTGCTCGGCCACCGGCTTCGTCGCGCCACTCGCCGCGGCCAGCTGCTCGTCCAGCAGCCCGGCGTCGCCGCTGAAGCGCACGTAGTCGCGCACCAGCCGCGTCATCGCGTAGTCGTTGACGGCGTACCAGTAGCCCACCGGCCCGCCGTGCTGCCACTCGGTGCCGAAGTGGGTGTGGATGTCGAGGCTGGTCCAGTGCGCCACCTGCCGCCGCATCACGGCCGGGTCGAGCAGCGCGTGGACGATCGAGCTGAGCGTGTAGTCCCAGATGAACGTGGTCGTCTGCCAGTAGCGCGGCATCAGCGTGTCGTAGACGCGGCCCAGCACGCTGACCGGGTTGTCGCGCCGGAACCAGATCACGCCCAGCGCGCCCATCCAGTACAGCTTGCGCAGCGCCGCGTTGTCGGTGTGCAGCTGCGGCAGGCAGCCGCTGAACCGGTCGTTGCCCGGCGTGAACGCGGCCGCGAGTTCGGCGTCCCACTCCGCGGTCGCGGCCTCGATCGCGGCGGGGACGTCGGCCACCAGCCGCTCGAAGTCGGCGTGCGCCTCGGCGGAGTCCGCGCCGAGTACGTGCACATAGCCGACGCGCTCCACCGCGTCGGGCGCGATCGTCAGCTCGACCTCGATCCGGCGCGGAGCGACCGAGACGGCCGGGCGGTCGATGCCCTGGACGGCAACCGCCTCGCTCTCGCGCGCCGCGCCCACGACCACCGAACCTGCGACGCGCAGCTCGTTACCCTCACGGGGCGGTTCGGCCGCGAGCCACGGCCGCGCGGAGCGGGTGACCGTCGAGTCGAGCGCCAGGCCGAGTCGCACCGT
>DASRSS010000265.1:0-3767 GCA_035656335.1 Jatrophihabitantaceae bacterium
GTCAACGCCGTCCCGCCCAGGGCGAACACCCGGCGCCCGCGCTGCTCGAGCAGGGCGGACACCACGCGCGCGACCGCGGAGTCGACCAGCTGCGTGGACATGTGCTGGCCCGACTTGGCCGGGAAATCGAAGCTGATCGTGTTGCCGCGCACCTGCACGTGCCGGCGGGTCAGCGTGCTCAGTCCGAAGCTGTCGTTCTCCTCCGCGTAGACCTCGTTGCCGATCCGCAGGCCACAGCGGTCGATGATGCGCAGCATCGCGGCGAGCACCCGGTCGGCGTCCAGCGTGCGCCGGCGCAGCTGCGCCTCGACGTCGGCGCGCACGGCCGGCAGGCGCCGGCCCACGTCGCTGAGCCGGTAGAAGTTCAGCAGGTCGCGGACCGTCCGCCACCGCTCGTGGTACAGGTACTGCGTGCGGCCCCGGTCGTCCTGACCGACGGCGAGCAGGTGCCCGTCGCGGTCCGCGCAGATCCACACGTCGCGCCACGCGGGCGGGATCGCGAGCTGCTCGATCCAGTCGCGAACCTCGCCGCCGATCGGCCTGTTGTCCGCGGCGCGGTAGCTGAAGCCGCGGCCGCAGCGCCGCCGCGAGATGCCCGGCTCGGACGCGGACACGTACCGCAGCCCGGCGACCTCCGCGCACCGCTGCGCGTCCTCGTACAGCGCCACCACCTGCGCGGCCGTGAGCGGCCGCCGCGGTCTGCTCACTCGGTGGCGGGCGGGACCTCGTTCGGGTCGTAGTCCTCCAGACCCGCAGCGATCCGCTCCTGCTCGGTGCGATGGGCCAGCTCGTCGTCGTTGGGCTTCGCCGGTGCCTTGGCGTGTTCCTGCCGGTCGCGCGGCGCCGACTCGGTCGGCTCGATCACGTCGTCCAGAGTGGGCTCGTCGGGTTCGGTCATCGGGCTGTCTCCTCACGCTTTCGTTCACATGGACCTCAGGGCCGGGACGAACTCACGCTCGGCCCAGTCGAGGAACTCGCTCTGGTTCCCGCCGCCGATCTGCACGACGCCACGTCGGTGAACCCGGCGTCGACGAACTCCCGCACCGCTTTCACGTGCGCCTCGAGGTCCGGCCCGCAGGGGATCGACTCGGCGACGTCCTCGGGCCTGACGAACTGGGTCGCGCCGGCGAACGCGGCGGTGCTCGGCAGCTCGGCGTTCACCTTCCAGCCGCTGCCGAACCAGCGGAACTGGTCGTGGGCGCGCTCGATCGCCGCGTCGCGCGACGGGTCCCAGCTGATCGGCACCTGGCCGACGCGTGGCTTGCCCGATCCGCCGGCGGCGTCGAAGTGCTTGCCGAGTTCGGCGTCGGGTTCGACGGCGATCAGGAAGTCGGCGAGTTCGCCGGCCAGCGCAGCCGACTGCGCGCCGGACGTCGCCAGCCCGATGCGCGGCGGCGTCTCGCCGAGATCCCAGAGCTTGGCCGAGTCCACCCGGAAGTGGTCGCCGCTGAAGTTGACGTAGCCGCCGTCGAACAGCGCGCGGATGATCCGCACCGCCTCCTCGAACATCTCGTGCCGGACGTTCACCGGCGGCCAGCCGCGCCCGACGACGTGCTCGTTCAGGTTCTCGCCGGCACCGAGGCCGAGCGAGAACCGTCCGTCGCTGAGCAGGCCGAGCGTGGCGGCCTGCTGCGCGACGACCGCCGGGTGGTACCGCATCGTCGGGCAGGTCACGTACGTCATCAGCTCGACCCGCTCGGTCGCCTGCGCCACCGCGCCGAGCGTCACCCACGCGTTGGGCGCGTGGCCCTGGCTGTCCAGCCACGGGAAGTAGTGGTCGCTCATCACCTCGAAGTCGAACCCGGCCCGCTCGGCGCGGACGGCGTCCCGCACCAGCTCACGCGGACCGGCCTGCTCGCACATGAGGGTGTAGCCGAATCGCGTCATGACCCGGTCCTACCCAGCTCGTGGCGCCCGGTACCTGACGCGCGATCGACCAGGATGTCGATCACCGCGATCACCAGAGCGGACGCGACGAATGCGAGCGCGACCAGGATGCCGTGCTGGTACGCGTCCGCGTAGTTGCGCGTGCTGGCCTCGTCCGCGAAGAACACCGCGCCCACGGCGGCGATCCCGACCGCCGCGCCGATGCGCTGCCCGGTCTGCAGCAGGCCGCCCGCCGTGCCCGCGCGAGGCACCGGAACCTCCGAGAGCGTGAGCGTCTGGTTCGGCGTGATCACCAGACCGCTGCCGAGCCCGGCGAGCAACAGCGGCGCCAGCGTCGCCCACCCGGTGCCGTGCCGGGGCACCTCGTGCACCGCGAGCAGCGAGAACGCGAAGCCCACCGCGACGATGCACAGCCCGAGCGCGACCAACGGCCGGCCGTACCGGTGCACGACCTGGCCGCCCAGCGTCGCCGCGACGCCCGAGCCGAGCGCGAACGGGGTGATCGCCAGGCCGGCCGCGAGCGCGGAGTATTTGATGCCGGTCTGCAGGTACAGCGTGAACACGAAGAACAGCGGCGTGAACCCGGCGAAGTACAGCGTGATCATGAACGTGCCGAAGGAGTACGAGCGCAGCCGGAACAGGTCCAGGTCGACGACCGGTTCGCGGCCCTTCGCCGCGTACCGGCGGTCCCAGAGAACGAACGCGGTGATCAGCAGCAGCGCGCCCGGTACGAGCAGCCATTTGAGCGCGCCCTTCCAGGTCTGCTCCTGCACGAACGGCAACAGCAGCAGTACGGCGCCGACACCGAGCAGGACCACGCCCACCGGGTCGTAGTCGTGCTTGTGCTTGCGGGTCGACGCGTCCGGCCGTGGCAGCAGCCGCCACGCGATCGGCATGGCGACCAACCCGATCGGCACGTTGACGAAGAACACCGCGCGCCAGCCCTCGGTCTCGCCGAACCCGGCGATCAGCAGGCCGCCGAGCAGCGGGCCGATCGCGGTGGAGATGCCGACGACCGCGCCGAAGATCCCGAACGCCTTGCCGCGTTCCCGGCCGGAGAAGAGCTCCTGGATGAGCGCGGTGATCTGCGGGGTGAGCGTGCCGCCGGCCAGGCCCTGCGCGAGCCGCGCGATCACCAGCCACGTGCTGCCCTGCGCCGCGCCGCAGCCGGCGCTGGCCAGCGTGAACAGTCCCAGCGCGCCGACGAACACGCTGCGCCGGCCGCGCACGTCGCCGAACCGGCCGGCGGGAACCAGCAGCAGCCCGAACGTCAGCGCGTAGCCGGACACCACCCACTGCAGATCGCTCGGCGGCGCGTGCAGTCCGGTGCGGATCGCCGGGAGCGCGACGTTCACGATCGAGACGTCGAGCAGCACCATGAAGCCGCCCACCAGGCAGATGGCGAGGGCGCGCCAGCGGTGCGGGTCGGCTTCCGGTGACGTCTCCGGCTGCCGCTGCTCCGTCCGCGTCATCCCTGCAGGACCCGGTCGGGACGGATCGGCAGCTCGCGCTGGCGCACCCCGGTCGCGTGCCACACCGCGTTCGCGATCGCCGCGGCCGCGCCGACGATGCCGATCTCGCCGATGCCCTTCACACCCAGCAGGTTCACCCGGTCGTCCTGCTCGTCCAGCCAGCTGACGTCGATCTCGGGGGCGTCGGCGTTGACCGGCACGTGGTACTGCGCGAGGTCGTGGTTCAGGTAGTCGCCGAACTCGCGGTCCATGACGCCCTCCTCGAGCAGCGCCATGCCGATGCCCATCGTCATCCCGCCGATGTACTGCGAACGGGCGGTGGTCGGGTTCACGATGCGGTCGTTGGCGAAGACGCCGACCATGCGCGACACGCGCACCTCGCCGGTCGCGGGGTCCACGCGCACCTCG
>DASRSS010000266.1:0-7715 GCA_035656335.1 Jatrophihabitantaceae bacterium
GAGGAACGCCGGCGCGCCCGACGGCGTCGTGCCCGCGGCCACCACGGTGTGGTCGCCGGTGAAGTCCGCCGGGATCACGATGGTTGCCGTGGCGGTGCCGGACGCGTCAGCGGTCGCCGTCGCCAGCAGCAGCGGCGTGGAGTAGATGCCGAAGTTGACGGTCGCGCCCGGCGCGAAGCCGGTACCGGTCACGTTCAACTGCTGCCCGGGGTTCGTCGTCCCCGGCACGCCATCCAGCGATCCGTCCGGCGTGCCCGGCACGCTGCCGGGCAGCGCGATGACCGACGGGCAGAACGGCTGGGTGACGCTGGCGGTGTATGTCCAGATCCCCGACGCGTTCACCCAACCCTGCGTCGGCGGGATCTCGTAACCGGCATCGGGCGTCGCCGTCACGGTCAGGCCGGCGACGTGGTACGTGATGCCGCCCTCGTCGAGACCGTCGGTCGGGCTGGTGATGGACGCGGGGCTGTCGAAACCGGTACCCGCGTCGCACGTGCCCGCCGCGGCGGTGACCGCGCGCGGAGCGACACTTACCAGGCAGTCGCCCGGCGACGTCAACGGCACGGTGTAGACCAACGTGCCCTCGCGCCCGGCTGCCCAACCGGCCGGCAGGTCCTTCTGCCACTGGTAGCCGGACTGCAGGGTCGCCGTCACCGTGGACAGGTCGTTCGCCACCGTGTACGTGACGCCGTTGCCGTCCGCGTCGACCACCGTGGCGGTCGTGTGCGTGCCCGGACCGTTGCACACCGCCTGCGTCACCGTCGGCGCGACCGGCGCCGTGTCGATCAAGCAGGTCGGATTCGTGTACGTCGGCGTGAAGACCAGGTACTGGTGCTTCGAGCCGTCGTAGAACGCCCAGCCGTCCGGGAGCTCCTTGAGGAAGAAGGTGTACGCCTTCACCGACTGCTGGATCACCGCGTACAGCTTGCCGTCACGCTCGGCGTAGTGGACGTTCGCCGTGTCCGCAGGCACGGTGAAGTCGTCCAGCACGTTGCCGGTCTGGTGGCCGTTGCCGTCGACCTCGCAGGTCTCGCTCAGCTGCGGGACGTCCGGCGTCACGTAGACGTTGCAGTCCGGCTTCGCGGCCCAGGTGTGGTGATAGGCCGCGACGGCGTCGCCGTTGCTGTCGGTGCCCTTGTCCTGCCACGGCGCGGTGAGGCTGCCCCAGCTGTATCCGGCGTCCAGGGTCGCCTTGATCTGGAAGCCGTTGTCGTTCGTCGGGAACCACCAGCTGTACGTGATGTGGTCGCCGTCCGCCGGCAGCGAGACCGTCGGCGCGGTCGGCTGGTGGTCGACGCACGTCGATTCCGTGAACGTCGGCACCATCGGAACCCGGGTGCACTGGGCACCGGTGAGTTGCGGCAGGACGGTCTCGTCGAACTTCTCGTTCTTCTTGCCGTCGGCGAACTTGTAGCCCGTCTTCGCGTGCGCCTTGACGCTCGAGTTGCCCACGGCCGACCAGTTGATCTGGTCCGTGTCCGCGGGGATGAACAGCGCACCGGGTGTCGAGCAGGTCGGCGCGGTCGGCTGCGGTGCGTCCGGGACCGGGATCGTCGTGGTGCAGTCCTTCGTCTGGTCGAAGTTCACCGCGACGGGGGTGCCGTTCCATGCGGTCGCGGAGACCTGCAGGCTGTGGCTGTCCGCGACGCTCAACTGCTGCGACCAGGAGTAGGACGTGCCGAACGTGGTGTTGACGACCTGGGTGCCGTCCACGCTGATGGTGACCGTGTTGGGCGACGGGTTGGGATCCACCGCGGGCGTGTCCGTGACGGTGACCGAATCACCCTTGTCCCAACCCGAGCCGGTCGCGCCACCCTCGCCGAGCCGCACGTGCGGCGGTGCGGTCACGGACGTTGCCGCCGTGGTGTACGCCCACGTCGCGTACCCCAGGAAGATCGTGGCCCCAAAAACATGAACATATTTCGCATTGCTCGGCGACCACGCGCCGTCCACGCCTGGATCCACGCGCCAGGTCGGCGCATTCGGCTGGGGCACCAGGAGGTCCCAGGTCTGCGTCCAGTACCACTCGGTGTGCGTGACGGCGGGCGTTCCGGGCTTGGTGGTGTAGCCGGTCAGGTCCACGCTGGCCGCGGTGCAGCTGAACTGGACGGCCGTTCCACCTTGGCCACCTTGGCCACCTTGGCCACCTTGGCCACCCTGGCCACCCTGACCGCCCTGACCACCCTGGCCGCCGTTGCCGAAGATGAGTCCGCCATTGCCGCCGTCGCCACCACTGCCGCCGGGCGTACCGGCATTAGCGACCGAATTGGCGGCAACGGTCGAAATCGCGCCCACGCCGAGAACTGTCGCCAATGCAATTCCCGCCGCGACGGCACGGCGGCGCGACAAATAAAACTTGGACATTCCCCCACAACCCCGCAAATCCCCAGCGGCCCGGCTCCCCCACGGATACCGCGCTCAGGGACATGATCACGTAGGGCGGCTGAGTTGTCACATTCAGGTGGCAATTCAAATTGCCTAAACCGGACGAAGCCGCACCGAATCTGGCAAAAGAATTGCGGGCATCGACCGAATTGGGTCGGCCGGCGGTTACCGCCGGCCGGTCAGGATTTGTCGGAGCGGCGGGTGACCAGTCGCGGCTTGGGCTCCAGGTGCGCCAGGCCGTTCCAGCCGAGGTTGACCAGATGCGCGGCCACCTCGTCGCGCTTGGGCTTGCGCTCCTCCAGCCACCACTGACCGGTCAGCGCGACCATGCCGACCAGCATCTGCGCGTACATCGGCGCCAGCTTCGGCGACAGGTCTCGGGACGAGAACTCGCGGGACAGGATGTGCTCCACCTGGCTGGCGATGTCGTTCAACAGCGACGAGAACGTGCCGCCGGTCGAGGCGGCGACGGGCGAGTCACGCGAGAGGATGCGGAACCCGTCCGTCTGCTCCTCGATGTAGGTCAGCAGCGCCAGCGCGGCCTGCTCGACCAGCTTGCGCGGGTGATCGGCGGACAGCGCCGACGTCAGCCGGTCCAGCAGATCGCTCATCTCCCGATCCACGACGACGGCGTAGAGGCCCTCCTTGCCACCGAAGTGCTCGTACACGACCGGCTTGCTCACGCCGGCGCGCGACGCGATCTCCTCGATCGACGTCGCCTCGAAGCCCTTCTCGGCGAACAGCGCGCGCCCGACATCGAGCAACTGCTCGCGCCGTTCCCGTCCGGTCATTCGCACGCGGGGTCTGCCCGCAGACTCAGTCATCGGTGAGAATGGTCCCATGACGACACCCGCTACATCGATCACGTACGGCAGCTACCTGCGGCTGGACGATCTGCTCTCCTGCCAGTCCCCGGAGACGGATCAGCACGACGAGCTGCTGTTCGTGATCATCCACCAGACGTACGAGCTCTGGTTCAAGCAGATCCTGCACGAAACCGCGCTGCTGCAGGAGCGGCTGGAGGTCGGCAACTCCCCCGGCGCGCTGCACACCGCGCGGCGGATCGCCAAGATCCTTAAGACGATCGTCGGCCAGCTGGACATCCTGGAGACGATGACGCCGAAGCAGTTCGCGTCCTTCCGCGGCAAGCTCGGCACGTCCAGCGGCTTCCAGTCGAACCAGTTCCGCGAGATCGAGGCGACGTACGGGCGGCGCGACTTCACCGTCCCGTCCGGAGACGCGCGGCTGGACGCGGCGATGGAGCGGCGCGCGGTCTTCGACTCGCTGCTGCGGTACTTCGCGACACAGGGCTGGGAGCTGCCCGCGGAGGCGCTCTACCGCGACCCGAGCACGGCGTGGACCGGGGACGAGGCGATCCAGGCGCTGCTGGTCGAGGTCTACCAGGACGAGACGGCCGCGCCCGCCGAGGTCTGCGAGGCGCTGGTCGACATCGACGAAGGCATCCAGGAGTGGCGCTACCGACACGTGAAGATGGTCGAGCGGATCATCGGCGCCAAGATCGGCACCGGTGGTTCCGCAGGCGCCGAGTACCTACGCGCGACGCTGTTCCGTCCGTTCTTCCCGGACCTGTGGGAGATCCGTTCGCGCGTCTGACGCGGACGGGTTGCCTGGCGACCGGTTCCGCGCGAGCCGGTCGCCGACCGCGTCGATGGCCAGCGCCACCGCGATCACGCTGGCGAGCACGAGGAACAGCCCGCCGATCACGTCCGTCGCGTAGTGGAACTGGGCCGCGATCAGGCCGAGCATGCAGCCGAGCGCGAGCAGCAGCGCCGCGGTGATCCCGCCGCGGCGCACGGGCGTCCGGAGCCTGCCGCGCGCCGGACCGAGCAGCACGATCACCACGACGAGCATGACCGAGCCGAAGCCGGCCGTGTGCCCGCTGGGGAACGCGTAGTACCCGTACAGCCGGCGGTCGACGATCGGCTTGAGCACGTACTCGGTGAGCCCCGCGGCCAGCAGCGGAGCGACCACGGCGAGCACCGCGCCGCGCGCGCTGCCCAGCGCCACGCAGGCCGCGACGGCCGCGGCGACGAGCAGCGAGACGACCGGCTCGCTGCCGAGGTCAGCGAACCACAGCGCGGTGCTGTAGCCGACGTGCGCGCCGAACCAGGAGTCCACGTGGCGATCGAATCCCGTGCCGCCCGTGCCGCCGTGGACGGCGATCGCCAGCGCGAGCAGGCCCGCCGCCGCGCCCGTCACGATCGCGGTCGCACGCCCGCGGCGCACGCCGTCGATCAGCGCGAAAGAGCGGCTCATGATCCCGCGAGCCTAAACGCCGGGCCCGTGCGGCCGATGAGAAGTCCATGGCCGGGCGTACGGCGGACGACTTCGACGCCACGCTCAAGCGCATGCTGCGTGGCGACGAGGACGCTTTCCGTACCGTTTATCGGGCGCTGAACCCCGCGCTGGTCCGCTATCTCGGCGCCCTCGTCGGCACCGGGGACGCCGAGGACGTCGCGTCCGAGACGTGGGCGCAGGTGTGCCGCGACCTGCCGAAGTTCCGCGGCGACGGCGACGGGTTCCGCGGCTGGGTCACCACGATCGGCCGGCACCGTGCGATGGACCACCTGCGTGCGCTGCGGGTCCGCCCCCAGGCCGCGGCCACCGAGGCGGTCCTCGACCAGCGTCGCGCCCCGGACGAGGCGGACACCGAGGCCCTGGTCGCGATCTCGACCGAGGCCGCCATGGAACTGATCCGCGCCCTGCCGCAGGAACAGGCCGAAGCGGTGCTGCTGCGCGTGGTCATGGGCCTGGACGCGAAGTCCGCCGGACGCGTGCTCGGCAAGCGGCCGGGCGCCGTCCGGACCGCCGCCTACCGGGGCCTGCAGACGCTCGCCGCCACCGTCCAACCCGCTCCGGCGCACCAGGAAATCCCGGCCGCCGGCGCGGCCAGTGACACTTTCCGGCCGCTGATCGCTGAGGAGGTGACATGAGTACGAACCGGATTCCGCGATTGGCCCGTCGCCGGGCGCGCGCGCTGCTCGACCAGCCCCTCGGTGGGGGCGTGGCAGACGATGCGCTCGGCCGGGTGCTGGCTGCCGCCCGCACCACGCCGGCAGCGGACGCGACGGACGCGGAGCTGTTCGCCGTGATGCATTTCCGGGCCGTCACTCCAACCTTGCGATCAACGGCACGGAGGCCCTCAATGATCAAGTCCCTGCTCACTAAGCTGGTTGCGACCAAGATCGTCGCCGGCGCAGCGGTCGCCGCGGCAGCCACCGGCGGCGTCGCCCTCGCGGCGGCCGACGGGCAGTTCTCGGCGACCACCCAGCTCGCCGCACCGGCGCTGTCGACCGATGCCCCGAGCAGCGGCGCCGCCGGCACCGACGCCCCCAGCAGCGACGCTCCGGTGTCGTCGACTCCCCCTTCCGACGACACCTCGACGGCGCCGACCGATTCGACCAGCCCCACCGACAGCACCGCGCCGACCGATTCGGCGAGCCCGACGGACACCCCGACCGGCAGTACCTCGCCGGATCCGTCCACGTCGCCGTCGGACGGGCCGAACCCGTCGCTGCACGGACTGTGCGTGGCGTTCACGTCCGGTGTGTCCGCCAGCCACGGCAACGCGCTGAACAACCCGGCGTTCACGGTTCTGATCACGGCCGCCGGTGGCCTGGACAACGTCGGCAGCTACTGCGCGACCGTGCTCGGCACCGACGACAACGGCGATGGCTCCGGCAAGGGCCACGGCCACGGCCAGGGCGACGACAACGGCCAGGGCAACGGCAACGGCCACGGCAACGGCAACGGCCAGGGCAACGGCAACGGCCAGGGCAACGGCAACGGCCAGGGCAACGGCAACGGCAACGGCAAGTCCGGTGAGCCCGGCACCGTCACGGTCAGCGGTGGCGCGACGGTCAGCGCCGGCTCGAGCGGCAACGGTCATGGCAAGGGCCACGGCCACGGCAACCAGGGCGACGCCGAGGGCGGGCTCAGCCTCTCGCTGCAGCCGTAACGGTCCGCGGACCCGGTCCGCCCCTCAGCGACGGCGCCTGCGCCGCCACATCGCACGGGCAACGACACTGCCGCCGGCCACGACGCCAACCCCGAGGCCGGCGGCAGTGGCGGTGGCGCGGTTCTGCTTCCGCATCCGGTCCGGTATCTGCGCGTACGGCATCGTCGTGAACGACACCAGCTCGTAGCGGGACACGTAGTGCCCGGGCAGCCGCCGCTCCAGCGCGTGCTGGGCGGCCGTCTTCGCTTGGAACACCTTCGAGTTCACCCGCTCGCGCATCTCGACGAAGTTGTCCAGCGCCATCTCGGCGATCGCGTCGCAGTTGGCCTTGCGCCGGACCTCGTACGTGTCCAGCGCCCGCTGCCAGTCGCCGCCGGCCTCGTCCAGGCAACGGTCGATCTCGACGCAGTCCTCGAGCGCGCAGTTCGCGCCCTGACCGAAGAACGGCACGATCGCGTGCGCCGCGTCGCCGACGAGCGCGAGCGTCACCCGCTCGCCGCGGTGCACCCACGGCCAGCACTTCACCGTGACCAGCGAGCCGACCGGGTTGTGCCGGAAGTCGTCGACGAGGTCGGGCATCAGCGGCGCGGCGTCCGGATAGTTCCGCGCGAAGTAGTCGCGGATCTGCGCGTCGGTCTCCAGCTCGGCGAAGTCCGCCTTGGGCCAGAACAGCGTGCAGGTGAACGAGCGGTCCAGGTTCGGCAGCGCGATCATCATCGACTCGCCGCGCGGCCAGATGTGCAGCGCGTCCGGGTCGAGCGCGAACTCCCCGTCGGCCTTGGCCGGGATTGTCAGCTCCTTGTAGCCGGCGTCCAGATAGTCCTGGCTGAACGTGAAGTCCTGCCGGAACGTGACCGCCCGCCGCGCCGCGCTGTACGAGCCGTCGCTGGCCAGCACGATGTCGGCGTGCGGACGGCGCCGATGGCCGTCGAGGGTCTCGAAGCTGAGCTGACCGGTGTCGAGGTTCAGCTCGCGCAGCCGGTAGCCGAACTGCAGCGTGACCCCCGGCGTCTTCTCCGCGACGTCGAGCAGGGAGGCGTTCAGTTCCGCGCGGCTGATCGAGTTGATCGCGCGCGTCCCGTCCGCGCTGTACGACCGGAAGCTCTCCGCGCCGGCCACGGAGTGGATCATCCGGCCGTGCATCGGCAGCGCGCGGCCGAGCGACTCCTCGCGCAGCCCGACCCGCTCCAGCGCGTCCAACCCGCGCGCGGACACGGCGAGGTTGATCGACCGGCCGCGCTCCGGCCCGGTGCGGCGCGGATCGTCGCGGCGCTCGTAGACGGTGACCTCGAGCCCGCGCCGCGCGAGCAGCGTGGCCAGCAGGCAGCCCGCCAGCCCGGCGCCGACGATC
>DASRSS010000267.1:0-8157 GCA_035656335.1 Jatrophihabitantaceae bacterium
TGCGCTCGCCCGCCTTCGTCTCGGCGGCGGTGAGCAGGGCGTCGACGCGGGCCTGCAGCGCGGCGAGGTCACCGATCGCGGCGACGGTCGGCAGCTGCTCGCGCAGCGCGACGGCGTGCGTGCGGGTGGCGGCCGGGTCGCCGGCACCGGACTCCAGGCGCTGTTCGAGCAGGGTCACCTCGGTCGCGAGGTCCTCGTAGCGGCGGACGTAGAACGCCAGTCCGGCCTCGGCGTCGCCCGCCTGCCACGATCCGATCTCGCGTTCGCCGTCGGATGTCTTGACGTAGACGGTGCCGTCCGCGTCGATCCGTCCCCACTCGCTCATGACGTGCATTGAACACGATGAAGTGAGTGGGCAGCACGGCCGATACCGGAAAAAGATAGCCTCGGCGGGTGATCACCGGCGTCGCGTTCTGCCCGCAGCCGCCGCTGCTGGTGCCCGAGGTGGCCTCCGGCGCGGCGGCCGAACTGGACGCGCTGCGGGACGCCTGCCGCGCGGCGATCAGCGCGGTGGCCGCCGGACGCCAGCTCGTCCTGCTCGGCGCCGGCCCACGTTCGCAGGCGCATTCGCCGCTGGCCCGCGGCACCCTGGCCGGTTTCGGCGTCCCGGGCGAGATCCATCTCGGCGCGCCCACGTGTGGCGGCGACCTGGAGCTCCCGCCGGCGCTGACCGTCGGCGCCTGGCTGGTTCGCGACGCGCTCGGTCCCCGCAGCGGGGCGCGCGGCTTCTCCGTCGGTCCCGACTTCGCGGCCAGCCCGGCCGCCGTCGAGCTGCTCACACTCGCCGAGACGACGGACGTCGCCCTGCTCGTGCTCGGCGACGGCAGCGCGCGGCGCAGCACCACGGCGCCGGGCTACCTGGACGAGCGTGCGGCCGGCTTCGACGCTTCCGTGGCCGACGCGCTGCGCAGCGGCGAGGGGCGCCGGCTGGAAAAGCTGGACGGCGAGCTGGCCGGCGAGCTGCTGGCCGCCGGAGTCCCGGCCTGGCACGCGACGGCCGCCGTGCTGCCCGAGCAGATCTATTCGGCGCGGCTGAGCTACGACCAGGCGCCCTACGGCGTCGGCTACTTCGTGGCCACCTGGACGCTGCCGGGCGCGCGGCCCGCACCCGCCGCGGCGCCGAGCCGGTGACCGACCAGCCGCACGCCGGCAAGGTCGTCGCGGTCGTGGGGCCGACCGCGACGGGCAAGTCCGATCTCGCCGTCGCGATCGCCCGGCGCCTCGGTGGCGAGGTGGTGAACGCCGACTCGATGCAGCTGTACGAGGGCATGGACATCGGCACGGCCAAGCTGCCGCCGTCCGAGCGTGGTGGCATCGTGCACCACCTGCTGGACGTCTGGCCGATCACCAAGTCGGCGTCCGTGTCGGAGTATCAGTCGATGGCGCGCGCGACGATCGCGGACATCCACGGGCGCGGGCGCGTGCCCGTGCTCGTCGGCGGCTCCGGGCTGTACGTGCGCGGTGCCCTGGACCGGCTGGAGTTCCCGGGCGAGTCGGCGGCCGTCCGGGCGCGGCTCTACGACGAACTGGCCGAGCGCGGCCCGCAGCAGCTGCACGCGCGGCTCGCCGAGGTCGACCCGGCGGCTGCCGCAGCGATTCTGCCGAGCAACGGCCGGCGCATCGCACGCGCGCTGGAGGTCATCGAGATCACCGGCCGGCCGTTCGTCGCGACGATGCCCGGCTTCGAGTCGATCTACGACACCACCTACATCGGCCTGGACCGCGCCGACCTGGACGAACGCGTCGAGCAGCGCGTGCACACGATGATGGAGCGCGGCCTGCTGGACGAGGTCCGCGCGCTGCTGCCGTACGGCCTGCGCGACAGCCCGACGGCCGGCAAGGCGCTCGGCTACCAGCAGCTGCTCGCCTGTCTGGATCCGGACGACCCGCACGGCGCGGTGACCGGTGACCTGGCCGAGGCCGTCCAGGTGACGATCCGGCAGACGCTGCGGTTCGTGCGCCGCCAGCGCCGCTGGTTCCGCCGCGACCCGCGGATCCGCTGGGTCGACGGGGCGAGCCCGGACCTGAGGTCGACCGTCGCGGAGGCTCTGGCGCATACCCTGTAAGGGTGCGCGTGCTGAAGGGTCACGGGACCGAGAACGACTTCGTCATCGTTCCGGACCTCGACGGCGCGCTGGCGCTGACACCGGAACTGGTCCGCGCGCTGTGCGACCGGCACGCCGGAATCGGCGCGGACGGCGTGCTGCGCGTCGTCCGCTCGGCCAAGGACCCGGACGGCGAGAGGTACGCGGCCGACGCCGAATTCTTCATGGACTACCGCAACGCCGACGGCTCGATCGCGGAAATGTGCGGCAACGGCGTGCGGGTGTTCATGCGGTACCTGCAGCGGGTATCACTCGTTAATCAGGACGCGGCGGTGGCGACACGCGGCGGGGTCATGAGTGTGCGGGCCGACATCGGCGGCGACATCTCCGTCGAGATGGGCCGGCCCCGGATCCTTGCCGACCGGCCGGTCGCCACCGTCGCCTTTAGCGCCGACGAGGCGCCCTTCCGCGCCGCCGGCACCGCGGTGCTGATGCCCAACCCGCACGTGGTGGTTGCCGTGCCGTCTGAGGCCGAACTCGCCGCGCTCGACCTGTCGCGTCCGCCCCGGGTCGAACCCGCGCTGCCGGACGGGCAGAACGTCGAGTTCGTGACGCGCCGCGGCCCCCGGCACCTCGGCATGCGCGTGCACGAGCGCGGGGTGGGCGAGACCCGGTCCTGCGGCACCGGCATCTGCGCAGCCGTCGCCGCGGCCGCGTCCACCGACGGCTGCGGTGCCGACGGCGAACCGTGGCGGGTGGACGTGCCCGGCGGCACCTGCACGGTGACCTGGCATCCGGACGGACGGATCGAACTGACCGGCCCCGCGGTGCTGCTGGCCGAGATCGAGGTCGACGACGCCTGGCTGGCGGCGGCGTCCAGCGCGGCCGCGGCGGAATAATCGGGCCCGCGCTGCTGTCAGTATTGCTATCGATGACTGACTTCAACGCCGAGTTCGACGACGCCGCCTTCGACGGCATCGACTTCGAGCTCCAAGAGCGCCAGGCGCTGCGCCGCGTCGCGGGCCTGTCCACCGAACTCACCGACGTCACCGAGGTCGAGTACCGGCAGCTGCGCCTCGAGCGGGTGGTGCTGGTCGGGGTCTGGACGAGCGGCAGCCTCGCCGAGGCGGAGAACTCGCTGGCCGAGCTCGCGCGCCTGGCCGAGACTGCGGGCTCGCAGGTGCTCGCCGGGCTCATCCAGCGCCGCGACCGTCCCGACCCGGCGACCTACATCGGCGCCGGCAAGGCCAAGGAGCTGCGCGACGTCGTGCTCGCCGAGGGCGCGGACACCGTGATCTGCGACGGCGAGCTCGCGCCCGGCCAGCTGCGTCAGCTGGAGGAGGTCGTCAAGGTCAAGGTGGTCGACCGCACCGCGTTGATCCTGGACATCTTCGCTCAGCACGCGCGCTCCAAGGAGGGCAAGGCGCAGGTCGAACTGGCCCAGCTGCAGTACCTGCTGCCCCGCCTGCGCGGCTGGGGCGAGTCGCTGTCGCGGCAGGTCGGCGGACGCGCCGCGGGCGGCCTCGGCATCGGCGGCCGCGGCCCCGGTGAGACCAAGATCGAGATCGACCGGCGCCGCATCAACTCGCGGATGGCCAAGCTGCGCCGCGAACTGGCCGGCATGAAGACCGCCCGCGACGTCAAGCGGTCCCGGCGCGTACAGCACCGGGTGCCGGGTGTCGCCCTGGCCGGATACACCAACGCCGGCAAGTCCTCGCTGCTCAACCGGCTTACCGGCGCCGGCGTGCTCGTCGAGAACGCGCTGTTCGCGACGCTCGACCCGACCGTGCGCCGCTGCCAGGCCTCGGACGGTCGCCCGTACACGCTCGCGGACACCGTCGGGTTCGTGCGCCACCTGCCCACCCAGCTGGTCGAGGCGTTCCGCTCGACGCTGGAGGAGGTCGCCGACGCCGACCTGATCCTGCACGTGGTGGACGCGTCCGACGCCGACCCCGAGGAGCAGATCCGCGCCGTGCGCACGGTGCTGGCCGAGATCGACGCCCTCGGCGTGCCCGAGCAGTTGGTGTTCAACAAGGTGGACACCGCCGACCCCGAGGTGCTGCTTCGGCTGCAGCGGCTCGCGCCCGACGCCGTGTTCGTCTCCGCGCACACCGGCGAGGGCATCGACGCGCTGCGCGATGTGATCGAGCGCCGGCTGCCGCGTCCGGACGTCGAGGTGGACGTCCTGCTGCCGTACACCCGCGGCGATCTGGTCGCGCGCGTGCACCAGAGCGCCGAGGTGCTCGGCACCGAGCACACCGCGGAGGGGACCGTGCTGCGCGCCCGCGTGGATCCGTCCCTGGCCGCCGCGCTGGGCCCGTTCGCCCGGCCCGCTGGCGTACGCTAGGACAATGACCGGCGGCAGCGCAGACCTTCGCCGGTTCCGCGGCGCAAGACGGGAGCCATGCACATGGGTTGGGACGCCCCCTGGCACTGGGTGGTACTCGCCATCCTCGTGATCGCCCTGTTCGGCTACAAGAAGCTGCCGGACGCGTCGCGGTCGCTCGGCCGCTCGTTGCGGATCTTCAAGACCGAGCTCAAGGGCATGACGCAGGACGACCAGGCGCGCGAGAACGCCCGCGAGCTCCCGGTCGCCGAGCAGCCCGTGCCGCAGGCTCCGGTGCAGCAGACCGCTGCGCAGCCGGCCGCACAGCCGCAGCCCACGCAGCAGACGCCAGCCCCGGGAGAGCCGCCCGTCTCCCAGGGCTGACCGCGCGTCAGATCTTGCGCAGCACGCTCACGACCCGGCCGAGAATCGTCGCGTCGTCCGCGGGGATGGGGGAGTAGGCCGGGTTGTGCGGCAGCAGCCAGGCGTGCCCGTCGCGCCGCTGCAACGTCTTCACCGTCGCCTCGCCGTCGATCATCGCGGCCACGATCGTGCCGTTGTCGGCGTCGGACTGCTGACGCACGACCACCCAGTCGCCGTCGGAGATCGCCGCCTCGATCATCGAGTCGCCGGTGACCCGCAGCAGGAACAGGCTGCCGTTGCTGGCGTCGCCGACCAGCTCCTTCGGCAGCGGGAAGACGTCCTCGATCATCTGCTCGGCCAGGATCGGTCCGCCCGCCGCGATCCGCCCGACGACCGGGACGAACACCGGTGCGGCACCGCGCGGCGCGTCGTTCGCGAGCGCCAGGGCGCGGCGCGCCGCCTTCGGCTTGCCGCCGCGGACATCCACGGCACGCGGACGGTTGGGATCGCGGCGCAGGAAGCCCTTGCGCTCAAGCATGGCCAGCTGGTGCGCGACGCTCGAGGTGGACGCCAGCCCGGCTGACTCGCAGATCTCGCGGATGCTCGGCGGATAGCCGCGCCGCTCGACCGAGTCGCGGATGACGTCCAGGATCGCCTGCTGGCGCCGGGTCAGGCCGGTGATCGGGTCGGGGAGCTCGGTGACCTTCGGCCGGCCCGGCTTGCGCTTCTCGGGCACGGGCGGCGCGCTGGTCGCGGCAGTCGCCTTCGCGGCGCGCGAGGTGGTCTTGCGGGCGGTTTTCTTCTCGGGCATGGCGCTGCTCCTGCCGGTGCGAGATGTCGGTACGCCCGTCACGTTAGCGGATTAGCGCGGCTGTTCCAAACACTTGTTCGAGCAACACGCCGCCTCGCGATGGAAATTGTCAGACCCGGCTGGTACACATTCGAATGAGCATTCGATAGAACGCCTGTTCGAGGAATCGAGGAGCTGACCATGTCCGTCGCCACCGAGTTCGCGCCCGTCGTCTTCATCCCCGAGCGTGCCCGTACGGTACGCCCCGAGGCCACCGTGCTGACGCTGCACGCGCCGTCGCCGGCCTCGGTCGCACCCCCGCTGCGGCTGACCCGCCGCGGCGTCGTGGTGCTCGCCGCGCTGGTCGCCGTGCTGGCCGGTGCGCTGCTCGCGCTCGCCGGCCTGTCGGCGCCCACGGCGTCGGGCACGCACGTGGGGCCGGCCAGTGTGACCGTCCGCTCCGGGGACACGCTGTGGTCGATCGCCTCGCGCGTCGCGCCCGGGGCCGACCCGCGCGCCGAGGTGGCCACGCTGCAGCGGCTGAACCACCTGCGCGGCGCGGCGCTCACGCCCGGCCAGGTGCTGGCCACCCGGTGATCTGCGCGTGACACGCCGGGCGGCAAAGACGTGCTTGCGGAACAACCGTCCTTGGTCTTAGCGTTGCACCCCTAGATGTAGTAGTTACACGGATGTACTTCGTCCACAACTTGGGTTTCGTTGTCCACCGCTTGCCGTCCGGCGTCCACAGCGGCGGGCACGCTTTCCCCAGGTTGTCGACAGGCCCGTCCACAGCAGCAGGACCCCAACGGGCGAGACGAACGAAGGCGGTGAGCGACGATGCGGTGCCCCTACTGCCGGCACGCCGACTCCCGCGTGGTCGACTCGCGCGAGCAGGACGAGGGCCAGGTCATCCGCCGGCGGCGCTCCTGCCAGGGCTGCGGCCGGCGCTTCACCACCGTCGAGGAGGCGACCCTCGCGGTGATCAAGCGCAGCGGCGTGACCGAGCCGTTCAGCCGCGACAAGGTGGTCAGCGGCGTGCGCCGCGCCTGCCAGGGCCGTCCGGTCGACGAGGACGCGCTGGCCCAGCTCGCGCAGGCCGTCGAGGAGACGATCCGCGCCAACGGCGCGGCCGAGGTCAACAGCGACGAGGTGGGCCTGGCCATCCTCGGCCCGCTGCGCGCGCTCGACGAGGTCGCGTACCTGCGTTTCGCCAGCGTCTATCAGGCATTCAGCTCGGTCGAGGACTTCGAGAAGGCGATCGCCGAGCTGCGCGAGGAATCAACGTCAGACAACAGCACGGCCCCCGGCACCTCCCCGAGCGATCTGTGAAAGGACCCAGCATGACCGAGGCGATGGACAAGACGGCAAAGGCCAACAAGTCGGGCAGCGGCGCAAACTCGCGCGCCGGCCTGACGGTCGAACGCGTCTATACCTCGCCGGGTGTGCACCCGTACGACGAGGTCACCTGGGAACGGCGCGACGTCGTCATGACGAACTGGCGCGACGGCTCGATCAACTTCGAGCAGCGCGGTGTCGAGTTCCCCGACTTCTGGTCGGTCAACGCGGCGAACATCGTCACCACCAAGTACTTCCGCGGCGCCGTTGGCACCGACCAGCGCGAGTGGTCGCTGCGCCAGCTGATCGACCGCGTCGTCCTCAAGTACCGCGAGACCGGCGAGCGTGAGGGCTACTTCCGCTCGGCCGCGGACGCGGAGGTGTTCGAGCACGAGCTGACTTGGATGCTGCTGCACCAGGTGTTCAGCTTCAACTCGCCGGTGTGGTTCAACGTCGGCACCACGTCGCCCCAGCAGGTGAGCGCCTGCTTCATCCTGTCCGTCGACGACACGATGGACTCGATCCTGAACTGGTACCGCGAAGAGGGACTGATCTTCAAGGGCGGTTCGGGTGCGGGCCTGAACCTGTCGCGCATCCGCTCGTCCAAGGAGCTGCTGTCCTCCGGTGGCACGGCGTCCGGCCCGGTCAGCTTCATGCGCGGCGCGGACGCGTCGGCGGGAACGATCAAGTCCGGGGGAGCGACCCGACGCGCGGCCAAGATGGTCGTGCTCGACGTCGACCACCCGGACATCGAGGAGTTCGTCGAGACGAAGGCGCGCGAGGAGGACAAGATCCGCGTGCTGCGTGACGCCGGGTTCGACATGGACCTCGGCGGCCACGACATCACCAGCGTGCAGTACCAGAACGCGAACAACTCGGTGCGCGTCACCGACGAGTTCATGCGCGCGGTCGAGGACGGCGCCGAGTTCGGCCTGCGCGCCCGCAGCACGCACGAGGTGATCGAGACCGTCGATGCTCGCGAGCTGTTCGGCAAGATCGCCAAGGCGGCGTGGGAGTGTGCCGACCCGGGCATCCAGTACGACGACACGATCAACGACTGGCACACCAACCCCGAGACCGGCCGGATCACCGCGTCCAACCCGTGCTCGGAGTACATGAGCCTGGACAACACGTCGTGCAACCTGGCGTCGCTGAACCTGATGAAGTTCCTGACCGACGACGACCACTTCGACACGGCGCGGTTCGTCAAGTCCGTCGAGCTGATCATCACCGCGATGGACATCTCGATCTGCTTCGCCGACTTCCCGACCGAGTCGATCGGGGTGAACACCCGCGCC
>DASRSS010000268.1:0-13493 GCA_035656335.1 Jatrophihabitantaceae bacterium
GGTCGCTGATCCCGGTCGCGGCGGAACCGCCGAGCTCGCCGTGGCGGTGATGCAGCCGGCACAGCACCTGGTAGTGCACGTCCGAGCCGCCGGGCGCGGTGTCGGCCACCACGACCGTGTTCCCCTCGCGGGCCACGCGCCCGTCGACCACGCGCGCGTTGAGCCGTCCGGGCCGGCCGCACCAGCACAGCACCTCGACGTGGACGGGCGCGATCTCGTCGGCCAGTTCCATCAGCCGCCGCGCGCCGGCGAACAGCCGGGTGCGGAAGTCGGTCGCGATGCCGAAGCAGTAGACGTCCACGTGCCAGTCGTCGACGAGCTCGGCCAGCTGGTCCACCTGCTCCGGCTCGAGGAAGCCGGCCTCGTCCACGATCAGGTAGTCCAGCGCGCGCCCCGCAGACCACTGTTCGCGCACGAGCGAGCGCAGGTCGGTGCGCTCGTCGATCTCGACCGCGGTGCGGGACAGCCCTACCCGGGTGGTGATCTTCGGCTGGCCGGAGCGGTCGTGCAGCACCAGCAGCAACCCGTGCCGTCCCTGCCTGGCCTGGTTGTGATCGATCTGCAGCGCCAGCGTGGACTTGCCGCAGTCCATCGGGCCGTAGAAGAACTTCAGCTGCGCCGGCATCGGCATCGCGCGGCGACCGCCCGCGGCCGGGACGGACGCCAGCGCGCCGCCGACCGGGCCGTCGGGTTCGTCAGCGTCGGGCACCCCGCGAGGTTACCCGCGCGCGACCAGCCGGACCGGCAGGCCGTCCTTGGGGCGCGGCAGCGACACCCAGTCGATCGGCATCGTGTAGCCGTCCGGCACGCTCCACCGGTACTTCAGCAGCATCTGGTGCATGGCCGCCTTGATCTCCATCATCCCGAAGTGCAGCCCGATGCACTTGTGCACGCCGTTGCCGAACGGCATCCACGCGTTGCGGTGCACCTTGTCCTCCTGGCGCGCGGGGGAGAACCGTTCGGGGTCGAACCGCTCCGGGTCCGGCCACACGTCCGGCAGGTGGTGGCCGGCGTAGAGGCTGACGCTGACGTGCGTGTCCTTCGGGATCGGGTAGCCGAGCACCTCGGTGTCCTTGACGGTCCGGCGGGCGACCGCGGGCACCGGCGTGATCAGCCGCATCGATTCGCGCGCCACCATGTCCAGCGACGGCAGCCGGTCGAGGTCGTCGAAGTCGAGCTGTTCCTTGCCGAGCGCGAGCGACTCGTCCCGGCAACGGTTCTGCCACTCGGGGTGCTTGGCCAGGTAGTAGCTCATCGACGTCATCGTGATCGTCGTCGTGTCGTGCGCGGCCATCAGCAGGAAGATCATGTGGTTGACGATGTCGTCGTCGGTGAACCGGTCGCCGTCCTCGCTGCGCGCGTGGCACAGCGCGCTGAACATGTCCTCGCCGTCGCCCGCGCGCTTGGCCGCCACCAGCGGGCGCAGATAGTCCTCGAGCACGCGGCGCCCGTCCAGGCCGCGCCACCAGCGCAGGCCGGGGACGGGGAAGCGCACCAGCGCCGTGCCGGCTCGCACGGTGTCAACGAAGGCCCGGTTCAACCGGTCGGACTCCGCGCCCAGCTCGCCACCCATGAACGTGCGGGTGGCCACGTCCAGCGTCGCCTGCTTGAGCGCGGGATAGACCCGGAACCGCGGGCCGGCCGGCCAGCCGTCGAGGCTGACGTCGAGCGCGTGGTTCATCGCGGCCAGGTAGCCGCGCAGCCGCGCCGACGTGAACGCCTCCTGCATGATGCGGCGGTGCAGGTGGTGTTCCTCGAAGTCGAGCAGCATCAGGCCGCGCTCGAAGAACGGCCCGATGAAGAACGACCAGCCCGGGCCGCTGGCGAACGCGCGGTCGCGGTTCTGCAGCACCTCGCCGGCCGCATCCGGCCCGCCGACGCTGACGATCTTCATCCCGAACGCGCGGAGCCAGGACACCGGCCCGTACTTCTGGTAGCGGGACAGGTCGGCGAGCATCCGGCCCTGGGCGATGTCGAGCGAGTAGCCGAGCAGCGGCAGGCCGCCGTCGCCGGGAATGGTGCGTTCGGCCGTCGGCGTGGACACCTTCATGGCCCCGACCATAGGGTGATAACGCTCGTTGTCAACAGTGTGGGCTGAGGTGGATCGTGCATCGGGGACGGATGTGAGCGCGCCGCGCGCGTACCGCGGGCTGAACCGCGACGAGCGCGTCGAGCAGCGGCGCGCGCAGCTGATCGAGACCGGCCTGGACTGCCTGCACGCGGACGGGCTGTCCGGTGTCAGCGTCCGCTCCATCTGCGCCCGCGCCCGGTTGACGCCGCGCTACTTCTACGAGAGCTTCGCCGGCCTCGACGAGCTGCTGGTGGCCGTCGTCGACGTGGTGGCCGCAGAGGTCGCCGCGGCCACCCTCGCCGCCATCGCCGGCGCGCGCGACGCCGGCTGGGAGGCCCAGGTCCGCGCGGCGATCGACGCCGGCTACGCGGTGGTCGCGGACGACCCGCGCAAGGCGACCGCGCTGCTCGTCGCAGGCGCGGGCCACGGTCCGCTGCGCGACCGACGGCACAAGATCGTCATCGATTACGCCGAGCTGGCGATGGCGAACCTGCCGCGGCTGGGCGCGCTGTCGCTCGCGGATCGGTCCCGCGCGCGCGCGACCGCGCTGTTCGTGATGGGCGGCGCGGCGGAGCTGATCGAGGCCGTGCTGTCCGGCACGCTGCGGCTGACGCGGGCGCAGGTCGTCGACCTGCTCACCGCGATGTGGGTCTCGGTGCTCGCGACCGGCGAGGGCTGAGGACCGCGCCGGTCAGCCGGGAATCGCGCCGGTCAGCCGGCGTGCGCGCGCGGCACCGCGGTCAGCAGCACCGCGCTGTCCTCGACCGCGAGCAGGCTGTGCCGTGCCGGCGGGATCTCGACGAGGTCCCCGGACCTGGCCTGCCAGGTGTCCTCGCCCGCCACCAGCTCGACCCGTCCGGTGACGACGTAGAGCGTCGCCTCGCCCGGGTTCTCGTGCTCGGACAGCTGCGAGCCCGCCTTGAGCGCGACCATGGTCTGGCGCATCACGTGCTCGTGCCCGCCCACCACGGTGGACGCGGCGCGCCCGGCGTCCGAGCGGCCGGCGTCCTCGAGCAGCTCGCGGGCAAGGGCGTCCAGGGAGTGCTTGTGCATGCGTCCACTCTGGCACGCCGCTGGACCAAGTAATGAATCCGTGATTCACTGCTTGGGTGGCGTACCGACGCACCCCGCAGATCCAGGCCCGGCTGGACGCCCAGCGCGCCGGCATCGTGCAGGCCGCCTCGGACCTGGTCGCCGAGTCGGGCTACGCCGGGGCGTCGGTGTCCCGGGTGGCCGCCCGCGCGGGGATCGCGCCGGGCACCGTCTACAACCACTTCGCCGGCAAGGCCGACCTGCTCGCCGAGGTGTTCCGGGTCGTCGTCAGCACCGAGGTCGACGCGGTGCGCGAGGCGACGCAGCGCGCCGGTTCCGCGGCCGACCGCGTGGTCGCCGTCGTCGAGACGTTCGCCGGACGCGCCATGAAGCGGCCGCGGCTGGCCTACGCGCTGCTCGCCGAACCGGTCGACCCGAAGGTCGACGAGCTGCGGCTGCACTTCCGCCGCGCGTTCACCGAGGTCGTCGCCGACGCGATCGCCGACGGCGTGCGCACCGGCGAGCTGCCGCCGCAGAACGCCGGCGTGGTCGCGTCCGCGCTCGTCGGCGCGTTCGGCGAGGTGCTCGTCGGACCGCTCGCCACCGGCCAGGCCGACCCCGACACCGTCCCCACCGCCATCACGTTCGCCGTCCGCGGAATAGGAGCAACCGATGCCAGCCACGCATGAGGTCACCAACCAGGTACCGCCGCACACCGGCCGGGACATCACCGCGCACCCCGCGCTGTTCGAGGCGCTGCACCGCGAGGGCGCCGGCTGGGCCGAGGACGAGGTCCGCGCGCTCGGCGCGCTCGGCAACAGCGCGGCAGTGCAGGAGTGGGGACGGCTGGCCAACGAGCACCCGCCCGTGCTGCACACGCACGACCGCTACGGCTTCCGCGTCGACGAGGTCGAGTACCTGCCGCAGTACCACGAGCTGATGCGCACCGCAGTGGAGCACGGTCTGCACGGCGCCCCGTGGGCCGACGACCGGCCGGGCGCGCACGTGGCGCGCGCCGCGAAGGTGATGACGTGGGGCGTGTCCGACGCCGGCCACTTGTGCCCGATCTCCATGACGTACGCGGTCGTGCCGGCGCTGCGCACGACTCCGGAGCTCGCCGCGCAGTACGAGCCGCTGCTGACGAACCGGGTGTACGACTTCGGCCTGCGCGCGCCGCTGACCAAGGCCGGCCTGATCGCGGGCATGTCCATGACCGAGAAGCAGGGCGGTTCGGACGTGCGCGCGAACACGACGCGGGCCGTGCCCCAGCCGGACGGCACGTACCGGCTGGTCGGGCACAAGTGGTTCACCTCGGCGCCGATGTCCGACCTGTTCCTGACGTTGGCGCAGACCGAGGGCGGGCTGTCCTGCTTCCTCGTGCCGCGCGTGCTGCCGGACGGTTCGCGCAACGCGTTCTTCCTGCAGCGGCTGAAGGACAAGCTCGGCAACAAGTCCAACGCGTCCTCGGAGGTCGAGTACGAGGAGGCGACCGGCTGGCTCGTCGGCGAGGAGGGGCGCGGCGTCCGCACCATCATCGAGATGGTCAACATGACGCGCCTGGACTGCGCGCTGATGGCCGCGTCCGGGATGCGCATCGGTCTGGCCAACGCGATCCATCACGCGACGCACCGGCGCGCGTTCGGCGCGCGGCTGCTCGACCAGCCGGCGATGATCAACGTGCTCGCCGACCTGGCCGTCGACTCCGAGGCGGCGACCACGGTCGTGCTGCGGCTCGCCGGCGCCGTCGACCGTTCGCTGCGCGGCGACCGCGCCGAGGCGGCGTTCCGGCGCGTGGGCCTGGCCGTCACGAAGTACTGGCTCTGCAAGCGGCTCGCCTCGCATACCGTCGAGGCGCTGGAATGTCTCGGCGGCAACGGCTACATCGAGGACTCCGGCATGCCGCGGCTGTACCGCGAGGCGCCGCTGATCTCGATCTGGGAGGGCTCGGGCAACGTCGCGGCGCTCGACACACTGCGCGCGATGGTCAAGGAGCCCGAGACGATCGAGGCGTTCTTCGGCGAACTCGAGCTGGCGGCCGGCACCGACGCGCGCTACGACGATGCGCTGGCCATGCTGCGCAAGGAGTTCTCCGACCCCGAGGACCTGCAGTACCGCGCGCGGCACGTCGTCGAGCGGATGGCCATGCTGCTGCAGGGCTCGCTGCTGCTGCGTCACGGCGACCCGGCGGTGTCGGACGCGTTCAACGCCTCGCGGCTGGCACGGGACTGGGGCGTCGCATACGGCACGCTGCCGCGCGGCCTCGACACCGCGACGATCCTGGAGCGCGCCAAGGTCGGCGAGTAGGCGATGGGGGAGTACCGGACGCTGACCTACGAGGTCACCGGGCGAATCGCGCGGATCACGTTCGACCGTCCCGAGCACGGCAACGCGATCACGATGGACACCCCGGTCGAGCTGTCACAGGCGGTGGAGCGTGCCGACCTCGACCGGGGCGTGCACGTCATCGTCGTCGCCGGGCGTGGGAGCGGCTTCTGCGGCGGTTATGACCTGGGCATGTTCGCCGAGCAGGGCATGGACGGGCAGCCCGCTCCGTCCGAGTACACCGGAACGGTCCTGGACCCGGCCGTGCAGGCGGCCAACCACGACCCGTCCCGCACCTGGGACCCGATGGTCGACTACGCGCTGATGTCCCGCTTCAACAAGGGGTTCGCCAGCCTGCTGCACGCGAACAAGCCGACGGTGGCGAAGCTGCACGGCTTCTGCGTCGCCGGCGGGACGGACATCGCGCTGTTCGCGGACCAGATCATCGCGGCCGCCGACACCAAGATCGGCTACCCGCCGATGCGGGTATGGGGTGTGCCTGCGGCGGGCATGTGGGCGCACCGGCTGGGCGACCAGCGCGCCAAGCGGCTGCTGTTCACCGGGGACTGCATCACCGGTGCCGAGGCCGCGGAGTGGGGGCTGGCGGTCGAGGCGCCCCCGGCGGACGAACTCGACGAACGCACCGAGACCCTGCTCGAGCGGATCGCCCGGACGCCGCTGAACCAGTTGATGATGGCCAAGCTGGCGCTGAACTCCGCGCTGTTCGCGCAGGGCGTCGCGACCAGCGGCATGATCAGCACGGTCTTCGACGGCATCGCGCGGCACACGCCCGAGGGCTACGCGTTCGCGCGCACCGCGGCGCAGGACGGCTTCCGCGCCGCTGTCCGCGAGCGGGACGAGCCGTTCGGCGACCACGGCCGGAGGGTGCACCGCGGCTGAGCCACCCGTTATTGGGAATGGTTCTCATATCGAGTATGGTTACGGCGTCCTACCGACCCAGCTCGCAAAGGCTCCCGCGATGGTCTACCTGCTCGCCAGCGGCGCGTTCCTGGCCACCTGCTTCGGTGGCGTGGTCGCCCTGCGGGTCGGGGACAAGCTGCACCTCGTGCTCGGCGTCGCCGCGGGGGTGATGCTCGGCGTGGTCGGCTTCGACCTGCTGCCGGAGGCCCTGGACGAGGCTCATCAGACCGTCTTCGGGGTGCCCGCTGTCATGCTGGCGCTGATCGGCGGGTTCTTCTGCGTGCACGTGCTGGAGCGCTCGCTGGCCATCCACCGCGCGCATGAGGACGAGTTCGGCGGCCACTCGCACGGCGGGCACGAACACGGCCACGGCGGGCATCGACACGGCCATGGCGCGGAGTCGGTCGGCGTGCTCGCCGGGGGCGGCCTGGTGGTGCACAGCCTGCTGGACGGTGTCGGCATCGGGCTGGGTTTCCAGGCCGGCAGCGCGGTCGGCCTCGCGGTCGCGATCGCGGTCATCGCGCACGACTTCGCCGACGGGTTCAACACGTTCACCATCACCACGCTGTACGGCAACGCGCGGCGCCGCGCGCTGGTGATGCTGGGGCTGGACGCGGTCGCGCCGGTGATCGGCACCGTCATCGGCTCGGCGTTCACCGTGCCGGGGGACGCGATCGGGATCTACCTCGGCTACTTCGCCGGATTCCTGCTGTATCTCGCGACCTCGGACATCCTGCCCGAGGCGCACGCCCGGCACGCGTCACGCATGACGCTGGCCTGCACCCTGGCGGGCGCCGGGTTCATGTGGCTGGTGGTCGGGCTGAGCGGCTGAGCCACCCGGGAACCCGGCCACCCGGGAGGCTCAGCCCGCCTTGCGGTGCGGCGAGGCCAGCAGCAGCTCGTGCCGGCGCGCGGCGCGGCTCTGACCGTCGGGCAGCAGCTCGCCGAAGTCTTCGAAGAGGACGACGCCGTTGCAGAGCAGGCTCCAGCCCTGCTCGGGGTGCGCGGCGATCACGCGCGCCGCGTCACGGTCGTCGGCGTCGGCGGACGGGCACGGCGGGGTGTGCCGGCAGATGTGGGAAGTCGGGGTCGCCGACTGGGAGAGCGTTGTCATTTCCGGTGTCCTGTATTCGCTTATGAAACCGCTTCCGGTGGGAGAGCTACATCACAAGTGTGCGCGAAGATCTCCCCTTGTCCAGCCGCCGCGCCCGGCTGTGGACGACTAGATCGGACATTTCGCGGCAGATCTGTGAGGAACGCGTGAGATTGTTACGTCGCTGTGATCTACGTCTCAGGCGTCACGTGCGCCCGAGCCGCTCCTGGGCGTCCCGCAGCGCGGCGTCCCGGGGTACCCAGTCGGCCAGCGCCGCCGGGAAGCCGGCGGCCGTCGCCGCGGCGATCACCTCCGCGTCGTCGTCCACGAACGCGGCCACCTCGCGTGCGGCGAGGCGGCGCAGCACGGCCAGCTTGAAGCTGCGGGCCGGCCGGTAGTCGCCGTCCGGGCGCATGTGCAGCTCGGTACCGGGCAGGTCGTGGCCGCGCAGCCAGTCCTCGGTCACGTCCCGCAGCCACTCCGGGCGCCCGGTGAGCCAGACGACCTCGTGCCGGCCGGCCAGGTCCAGCGCCAGCCGGGCGCCCTCGGGCAGCAGCGGGTCGTCGGCCGCGTCGCGGAAGAACCCGGTCCAGGACTTGCGCGGGTGCAGGTGGTGCAGCCGGTGCCGGACGTCGGCGACCACGCCGTCGATGTCGAACACCGCGAGGCTCATGCGCCCGATTCTGGCAGCCGTGCCCGATGCGCCGCAGCGCGCCGCGATGGGGGATGCTGGCGGTATGCGCTTCGCCGACACCGTCCCGGACTTCGAGCTGACCTATGACGACGTGTTCATGGTCCCGGCCCGCTCGGACGTCGCCTCGCGCTTCGACGTGGATCTGAGCACGGACGACGGCTCCGGTGCCACGATCCCGCTGATCGTGGCCAACATGACCGCGGTCGCGGGACGGCGGATGGCCGAGACGACTGCGCGGCGCGGCGCGGTGACCGTGCTCCCGCAGGACATCCCGGTGCCGGTGGTGCGCGAGGTCATCGACTGGGTCAAGGGCCGGCACCTGATCGTGGAGACGGCGGTGACGCTGTCGCCGCAGAGCCCGGTCAGCGACGCGTTGGCGCTGATGCCCAAGCGCGCCCACGGCCTGGTCGTGGTCGTCGAGGACGGCCGTCCGGTCGGCGTGGTCACCGAGGCCGACTGCCTGGGGGCGGACCGGTTCGCCCAGCTACACCAGGTGATGGCCGCCGATCCGCAGACCCTGCGCGACCCGGTCGACCCGGTCACCGCGTTCGCGGAGCTGGACCGGATGCGGCGCAAGATCGCGCCGGTCGTCGACACGGACGGCCGCCTGGTCGGCGTGCTGTCCCGCACCGGCGCGCTGCGCTCCACGATCTACGCGCCCGCGGTGGACGGCGCCGGACGGCTGCGCGTGGCCGCCGCGATCGGCGTGAACGGCGACGTCAAGGGCAAGGCGGCGGCACTGCTGGAGGCGGGCGCGGACGTGCTCGTGATCGACACGGCGCACGGTCACCAGCAGCGCATGCTGGACGCCCTCGCGGCGGTGCGTGCCCTGTCGCCGACGGTACCCGTTGTCGCGGGCAACGTCGTCTCGGCCGAGGGCGTGCGCGACCTGGTCGAGGCCGGCGCGGACATCGTGAAGGTCGGCGTCGGGCCGGGCGCCATGTGCACCACGCGGATGATGACCGGGGTGGGGCGTCCGCAGTTCTCGGCCGTGCTCGAGTGCGCGCGGGCGGCCGCCGAACTCGGCAAGCACGTGTGGGCGGACGGGGGAGTGCGGCACCCGCGCGACGTCGCGCTCGCCCTGGCTGCGGGCGCCTCGGCGGTCATGATCGGCTCCTGGTTCGCGGGCACGTACGAGTCGCCGGGCGACCTGCACGTGGCGCCGGACGGCCGCATGTTCAAGGACAGTTTCGGCATGGCGTCGGCCCGCGCGGTGGCCAGCCGCACCAGTGGCGAGAGCAGCTTCGAACGCGCCCGCAAGGCGTTGTTCGAGGAGGGCATCTCGTCCGGCCGGCAGTACCTCGATCCGGCCCGTCCCGGCGTCGAGGACCTGCTCGACACGATCACCGCGGGCGTCCGGTCCGCGTGCACCTACGCCGGCGCGGCCACCCTCGCGGAGTTCCACGAGCGCGCCGTCGTCGGCGTGCAGTCGGCCTCCGGATACGCCGAGGGACGACCCCTGTACGCCGGCTGGTGAGCGCGTGGACGCCGACGCGGCGCGCGCGCTGATCGAGTCGGAACGGCAGGCCGTGAGCGAGCGGATCGCCGCGCTCAGCCGTGACGTCGCCGGCATGGTGGCAGCGTCCCGCGACGCCAACGCCGACGACGAGCACGACCCCGAGGGCAGCACGATCGCGTTCGAGCGCGCGCAGGTGCTCGCGCTGCTCGACCGGGCACAGGCCGAGCTGGCCGAGCTGGATGCCGCAGAGCAGCGGCTGGCGGCGGGCAGCTACGGCCGCTGCGCGCGCTGCGGCGAGCCGATCGGGGACGAGCGGCTCGCGGCCCGCCCGGCGGCGCGCACCTGCGTGTCCTGCGCCGCCCGCGGCTGAGGCAGCGCTACCGCAGGCTATTGGCGAAGTGCCAACAAGTTGCTACGGTCGGGAACGTGACCACGACCCAGCGGTCGGCGCCGCGGCGTGCGGCGGGCCGGCCCGAGGTGCCGCCGGAGCTGGAACGCAGCGTGAACGGCATCGCGGCGCTGCTGGCCGGCACCGCGAACGTGATCATGCAGCTGAGCTGGCCGGGCGTCGGCTACGGCGTGCTGGAGAGCAAGGTCGACAGCGGCAACGTGATGCGGCATCCGCTGAAGCGGTTCCGCACCACGTTCACCTACCTGTCGGTGGTCATGCTCGGCACGGATGACGAGCGGGCGCGTTACCGCGAGGCCGTCAACGGCTCGCACCGGCTGGTGCGCTCGGACGAGAACAGCCCGGTGAAGTACAACGCGTTCGATCCCGAGCTGCAGCTCTGGGTGGCGGCGTGCCTCTACTACGGCACGGTGGACATCGTCGAGCGGATGTACGGCCGTCCGAGCGAAGCCGCGCTCGACCAGTTCTACGCGTACGGCGCGAGCTTCGGCACCACGCTGCAGGTCCGTCCGGAGATGTGGCCGGCCGACCGCGACGCCTTCGCCGAGTACTGGCAGCACGGCCTGGCCAAGGTGTCGATCGACGAGCCGGTGCGGCGCTACCTGACCAGGCTGATGGACCGCAGCTACCTACCCTGGCCGCTCCGCGCGACCGGCCGCTCGAACACCTGGATCACGACCGGTTTCCTGCCCGAGATCTTCCGCGAGCAGATGCACCTGACCTGGTCGGCGCGGGACGAGGAACGCTTCGCGCGGATGATGCGCACGCTCGGCCAGCTGAGCCGCGCGCTGCCCGGGCCGGTGCGCCGGTTCCCGTTCAACTGGTTCATCTACGACCTGCGGCTGCGATCGAGACTGGGCCGTCCGCTCGTCTGAACCACGCTGTCCGTGCCGTCGATGCGGCATGCTGGAGGCGTGAGCCACGACCACGCGCACGCCCACGCGGTGACGGCGCGCACCGACCGGCGCTGGCTGCTCGCCGCGCTCGTCGTGATCGTGCTGTTCATGGCCGGCGAGGTCACCGCGGGTGTCCTCGCGCACTCGCTCGCGCTGATCACCGACGCCGGCCACATGGTGACGGACGCGGCCGCCATCGGCGTGGCCGTGATCGCGGCCCGGATCGCGCGGCGGCCTGCACAGGGCGCGTACACGTACGGCTTCACGCGCGTCGACACGCTGTCCGGCCAGCTCAACGGCATGACGCTGCTGCTGCTCGCCACCTGGTTCGCCGTGCTCGGCGTGCGGCGGCTGGTCAACCCCGTCCAGTCGGTGCACGGCGGCGTGGTCGGGGTGGTCGCGATCGTGGGCGTCGCGGTGAACCTGCTGGCGACCTGGCTGGCCGGGCGCGCGAACCGGTCGAGCCTGAACGTGCGCGGCGTGCTGGCCCACCTGCTCACCGACCTGTGGGCGTTCCTGGCCACGTTCGCCGCCGGGATCGTGATCGTGGTGACCGGCTGGGTGCGCGCGGACGCGGTCGCCTCGCTGGTCGTCGCCGCGCTGATGACCTGGACCGGTTGGCGGCTGGTGCGCGCGGCCGGACGCGTCCTGTTAGAGGCCGCGCCGAAGCGGGTCGACCCGTTCCGGCTGGGAGAGACGATGGCGGCGGTGGACGGTGTGGCGCAGGTGCATGACCTGCACGTGTGGCAGCTCGGCAGCGGGGCCGACGCGGTGTCCGCGCACGTGCTGGTCAGCCCGCCGTACGACTGCCACGAGGTCAGCGCGCGGCTGCGGACGCTGCTCACGGACGACTACGGGATCGGTCACGTCACGCTGCAGGCCGACCACGCCGACGCGCCCGCACACGACGCGGGCGACTGCGCCGAGGCGCACGGCGAGATCCACATCGCCGATCCGCAATAGGGAAGCCGATGCTGCTGCCGATGCCACCGACCAGCTCGATGTTCCTGCTGGCCGAGTCCCGCGACCACCCGATGCACGTCGGCGGGCTGCAACTGTTCCAGCCGCCGGATGGCGCGGACGCGCTCGATGTCCGCGCGATGTTCGACGAGGCGACTGCGTCCGGGCAGGTGGCACCGCTGTTCCGCAAGCGCGCGCGGCGCTCGGTGACCACGCTCGGCCAGTGGGGCTGGGAGCCGGACCAGGCGTTCGACCTGGAACACCACGTGCGCCGCAGCGCGCTGCCGCAGCCCGGTCGGGTGCTGGAGCTACTCGCGCTGTGCTCGCGGCTGCACTCCACGCTGCTCGACCGGCACCGTCCGCTGTGGGAGGTGCACCTGATCGAAGGCCTTGCTGATGGCCGGTACGCGACGTACTTCAAGGTGCACCACGCGATGGTCGACGGCGTCAGCGCGCTGCGCCTGCTGTCGCGGATGCTCAGCGAGGATCCCGACGAGCGGGACATGCCCGCGCCCTGGGCGCTGCGCGCACGCGGGACGCAGTCCGGCACCGGGCCGTCGCCGCTCGCGCTGCCGAAGGCGATGCTGCATGGCGCTGCCGACCTGGCCGCCGTCGTGCCGGCCGCCGTGCGCATGCTTGACCGCGGCTTCGCCACGGACGACGGCGCGGTGCCGCTGACCGCGCCCCGCTCGGTGCTGAACGTGCCGATCACCGGCTCGCGGCGGTTCGCTGCGCAGTCGTGGCCGATCGAGCGGATCAGGCGGATCGGCAAGGCCAGCGACACGACGGTGAACGACGTAGTGCTCGCGATGTGCGCCGGTGCGCTGCGGCGCTACCTGCTGGCGCTCGGCGCGCTGCCGGACGAACCGCTGATCGCAATGGTGCCCGTCTCGCTGCACACGTCCGACGGCGGCGGTGACGGCGACGGTGGCGGCAACGCGGTCGGCGCGGTGCTGTGCAACCTCGCGACGGACCTCGTCGATCCCGGCGAGCGGCTGCGCACCGTCCACGTGTCGATGGACCGCGGCAAGCAGTCGCTCGAGGGGCTCAGCCAGCTGCAGATCCTCGCGCTGAGCGCGGTGACGATGAGCCCGGTCGCGCTCGGGTTGTTGCTGCGCAACCACGGCCGCGCGCGCCCGCCGTTCAATCTGATCATCTCGAACGTGCCCGGGCCGCGGCAGCCGATGTACTGGAACGGCGCGCGGCTGGACGGGCTGTATCCGCTGTCGGTGCCGATCGACGGCCAGGCGCTGAACATCACGTGCACGAGCTACTCGCACGAGCTCGCGTTCGGGCTCACCGGGTGCCGGCGCAGCGTGCCGCATCTGCAGCAGCTGCTCAGCCACCTGGACGACGAGCTGCTCGCGCTCGAGCGCGCTACCGGCGTCGGCTGATCCTCACCCGCGCGACAGGTCGAGCTTCGCGACCAGCCGCGCGACCGGTGGCGCCGCGCGGTTGACCAGCCGCATCGCCTTGGACTCGACCGAGATCGCCGCCACCGGCTTGTTGCGCGCGGCCGCGCGAACGGCGTGCCGTGCCAGCCGCTCGGGGGAGTAGTTGCGGCGGTGGTACGCGGTGGCGGCGTGGTCGCGGCGGCGCTGCTGCTCGGTCTCGTCCACGCCGACGAACGTGGTCG
>DASRSS010000269.1:0-1896 GCA_035656335.1 Jatrophihabitantaceae bacterium
GCGCCCGGTGGCCACCTACGCGCCCGGTGGCCAGCTATGACTGGCCACTCGACGCGAAAGTGGCCACTCGCAGGAAACGTCAGCCAGCGGGCGGCGCGGCCAGGCGGCTAACCCCGGGCGACTTCGTCCAGGAAGCGGAGCGCGGCACGGGCACTTTCCCGTCGCCAGGTGAGCACCAGCCGCTCGAAGCCGGAGGTGCCGCGAACCTGCGCACGCAGCTCGTCCTCGCGGCGGGTGAACACCTTGCGTTGCGCGGTGATCAAGGGGCCCAGGCTCCAGCCGCGGCGGTCGAGCAGCGCGAGCTTGACCAGCAGCTCCGAGCGCGTGTCGCGCAGGTGCTCGACCGGCAGCCGCAGCCAGCGCCGGACGGCAGCGGCACCGTCCGCAGTGGCCGCGACGACGGTGCGCTGCGGACCGTGTCCGCCCTGCTCCGTCGCGGCAGGGACGGTCAGGCCGAGCTCGGTGAGCGCGGTGATCGCGCGGTAGACGATCGGACGCGGCACGTGCCACGCCTGGCCGACGGCGCCGTCCGCGGCGGTGAGGCTCGCGACCGCGAAACCGTGCCGCGGCTGCTCGGCGATCAGCGCCAGCACGATCCATTCCGCCAGCGACAGCTTCGGAAGATCGCGCGTCACGCCGGCCACGACCGTTCGGGCAGCCGGTCCGCACAGCGCAACGCCACGCGGCACAGCGTAGTGCGGACACCGACCGCGTCGCGGCCGAAGCCGTCGCCGCGACTCGCGAACGCATCCTCGAACAGGACGGCATCGCGCAGGTCCCGGGCCTGCACGCCGCGCAAACCAGCCCGCATGCTGCCCTGATCACCGGCACGGACGTCGGCGCGGCTCGCGCGGCAACAGCCGAAGGAGCTGCGGGTCTAGCTGTTGCCGGTGCGGGGGTGAGCAGAATGGACCGGGTGACCCGAATCGATGCGCCCCACGTCCTCATCACCAACGCCGCATTCGCCGACGGCACGTCCGCCGAGCTGCGCCGCGGCGTGAGCCTGCTGGTCGAGAACCAATCCGTCGCCGGCCTCTGGTTCGACGGTGACGGTCCGGATCCGGCCGGCCTGGACGCGGTGGTGATCGACGGGAGCGGCGCGACGATCGTGCCCGGGCTCGTCGACTCGCACGCGCACCTGTCGATGCCCGGCGGCGCGCGCTGGATCGAGCGCGGCTTCGACGCGGCCGAGGAGCTACTCGCCGTCGGTGAGGAGAACGGCGAGGCGATGGTGCGCGCGGGCATCCGGTGGGCGCGGGACGTCGGGGCGCCGCGACGCGCGGGTGCCGACGGGGTCGAGCGCGCGCTGAGCCTGGTGCTGCGCGATCGCTGGACGGGCGCGCACGACCGTCCGTACGTCCGCGCAGCCGGCACGTGGATCACCCGCACCGGGTCGCTGCCGCACGGCCTCGCGATCGAGGTCGAGCACGGCGCGGACCTGGTCGGCGCGGTCGCCGCGCAACTCGACGACGGTGCCGACCTGGTGAAGCTCTACCTCGACGGGCCGGACGCGGACACCGCGCCCTTCAGCGCCGACGAGGTCACCGCCGCCGTCGCGCTCGCGCACGAACGCGGCGCGACCGTGGCCGCTCACTCCGGCACCCTGCCCGGTGCGCGAGTGGGCGCGGAAGCAAGCGTCGACAGCCTCGAGCACGGCTTCGCGCTGGACGCCGATGTCGCCGCCACGCTCGCCGCGCACCAGGTCACGGTGGTGTCGACGCTCGCGGTCCTGCGGTCGTGGCAGAGCTTCCGCGCGACGACGACGATCGACCGGTTCGCGAGCGAGGACGGCGTCGCGCGCATCGCCGAGCGCCGCGAGCGCGCCGAGGACAGCATCCGGCTCGCGCACCGGGCCGGCGTCGCGATCGCGGCGGGCTCGGACTTCGGCGGCGGCTC
>DASRSS010000270.1:0-2350 GCA_035656335.1 Jatrophihabitantaceae bacterium
GGGCCCATCCAGTAGTGCTCGATCGCCGGGTCCACGACGCGCTCGGTGTTCGTCGGGTCCAGGTAGCGCAGCTCGTACCAGCACGAGCCAGCCCAGTTGGGCATCGTGTTCGTCTCGCGGCGGTACTTCTTCGGCCCGTCGCCGAGATCCAGCTCGACGGTGACCCAGTCGGTCAGTCGGCCCAGCGGCGGCTCGGGGGTCGAGTCCGCGTCGTCCGGCGGGAAAGCCTTGGGCGAGAAGTCGTCGGTCTCCGGCAGCTCGACCGGCAGCATGGATTCGGGCAGCGCGATCGGCAGCCCCGTCTCGTCGTACACGATCGGGAACGGCTCACCCCAGTAACGCTGCCGGCTGAACAGCCAGTCACGCAGCCGGTACGTGGTGGCGCCGCGGCCGTGGCCGTTGATCTCCAGCCACTCGATGACCTTCGCCTTAGCGTCGGCGATGACCAGGCCGTCCAGCGACAGCCCGTCGGCCGACGAGTTGATCGCCGGGCCGTCGCCGGTGTACGCCTTGCCGCCGGCCTCTTCGAAGCCCTCGCTCGGCTGGACGGTCCTGATGACCGGCAGGCCGAACTTCTCCGCGAACGCCCAGTCGCGCTCGTCCTGGCCAGGGACGGCCATGATCGCGCCGGTGCCGTAGCCCATCAGGACGTAGTCGGCGACGAAGATCGGCAGCGGCCGACCGCTAACCGGGTTCGTCGCGTACGCGCCGGTGAACACGCCCGTCTTGTCCTTCGCCTCGCCGGCCTGCCGCTCCAGGTCGGAGATGCGGGCCGTGCGCGCGCGGTAGTCGGCCAGTGCCTCGGCGGGCGTGCCGAAGCCGCCCGTCCAGCGCTCGTCCGTCCCGTCCGGCCACGCCTCGGTCGCCAGCAATGCGGCCAGCGGATGCTCCGGCGCGAGCACCAGATACGTCGCGCCGAACAGCGTGTCCGGCCGGGTCGTGAACACCTCGACCGGCCCGGCCGGCGACTCGAACGCGACGTGTGCGCCGACCGAGCGGCCGATCCAGTTGCGCTGCATGGTGCGCACCTTGTCCGGCCAGTCGATCTTGTCGAGATCGTCGATCAGCCGGTCCGCGTACGCGGTGATGCGCATCATCCACTGCGGCAGCGGCTTGCGGAACACCGGGAAGTTGCCGCGCTCGCTGCGGCCGTCCGCGGTGACCTCCTCGTTCGCCAGCACGGTGCCCAGGCCGGGCGCCCAGTTGACGGTCGACTCGGCGCGGTAGGCCAGCCGGTGGTTGTCGATCACCTGGCGCTTCTCGACGTCGGACAGTTCCGCCCACGGCTTGCCGAACGGGTTGGTGCCCTCCCCGGGCTGCATCGCGCCGGAGTCCAGCTCGGCGATCAGCTCGGCGATGGGGCGGGCCTTGTCGGCGCTCTTGTCATACCAGGAGTTGAAGATCTGCAGGAAGATCCACTGCGTCCAGCGGTAGTAGTCCGGGTCGATGGTCGCGATCGAGCGGCGCTGGTCGTGGCCCAGGCCCAGCCGGCGCAGCTGCTTGCGGAAGACCGCCATGTTCGCGTTCGTGGTCGTGGCGGGGTGCTGCCCGGTCTGTACCGCGTACTGCTCGGCGGGCAGGCCGAACGCGTCGAAGCCCATCGTGTGCAGCACGTTCGCGCCGCGCATGCGCAGGTAGCGCGCGTACACATCCGTGCCGATGTAGCCGAGCGGGTGGCCGACGTGCAGGCCGGCGCCGGACGGGTACGGGAACATATCCATGACGAACGAGTGCGGACGGATCGCCACGCGGTCGAAGCCTTCGGACAGCGGGCCGACCGGGTTGGGCACGTGGAACGTTCCCTCGCGCTCCCAGCGGTCCTGCCACGACGTCTCGATCGCCCCGGCGGTCGCACCGGTGTATCGATACGGCGGAACGTCAGCGGTCTCGTCGACTGAACGACTCACTGCTCGCTCCACACGCTGTCGCTCGTTCTCATCTGCGTCCTTTCGATTCCCGGACAGACAAAGAGCCCCCGCGATCTCAGTCGCAGAGGCTCAGCCGCGCTGGCGTAGCTCGTTGTTCAGCGCGGCCAAATAAGAAGCAGGCGTCCGGACGTCATGCGCTGAATGATACCGCCAAGGTGCACGCCCCGCGCCCGCCGTCCGTCGCCGCCGGGCGCGGGGGCACCTAGGAGTCAGGGTAGAACGATGGTTGAACGTTGAACAGGACGCTGCCGTGTGGTATGGCTCACCGGCATCGCCTTGCGCAGTGGCGAATCGCGGATCAGGCGTCGGCGTCGACGGCGTCCTCGCCTGGAATTCGCGGCGGCGAGGCTGCCGTGCGCGGCGTGCCCAGGTTGTGCCCGCGCAGTCGCCAGGTGAACGCACCGTCACGCCGGTCGCTCTCG
>DASRSS010000271.1:0-3474 GCA_035656335.1 Jatrophihabitantaceae bacterium
CCTCCTCCTCGGACAGCGCACCGAGCAGGTACGCGCCGGCGTCGGTGGCGAAGGGGTCGAGCGGTTCGGACGGGTCGAATGGCCCGCCGGTAAAGGCGTTCATGCCGTGCCTCCGAGGTCTTCGATCGCGATCCGCAGCGCGCGCAGGGCGTAGTGGGCGCGGGACTTGACCGTCCCCTCCGGCAGGCCGAGCGTCTGCGCGGCCTGGGTGACGGACGCGCCGCGGAAGTAACACTCGAGCAGCACGGCGCGGTGCTCGGCGCTGAGCGTGCGCATCGCGCTGAGCACCAGCTGCCGGTCGACGATCCGGTCCGCGTCCGCGGTGCGGTCGACGTCCACGCGGTCGGGGACGTCGGCGGTCACCAGCTCGGGACGGCGGTGCGCGCTGCGCCACTCGTCGATCACGATGCGGCGCGCCACCGTGAACAGCCAGCCGCGCGCCGACCCGCCGGACTGGTCCAGCACCCGCGGATTGCGCCACGCGCGCAGGAACGTCTCCTGGACGACGTCCTGCGCCTTGCCGCGGTCGCCGTCGAGTAACCCGACGACGAACGCCCACAGCGCGCTCGCGTGCTCGTCGTGCAGCTCGCGGAGCAGCTGCGCGTCGGCCGTCGCCACGGCGGTCATGTCGGTCGCCGTCGCACCGCGAGCACCGGACGCTCCCACAACAGCGCCGTCGCGCCCAGTCCCAGCACGGCCGCGACGTACTCCGCGACGGAGGCGAGGATCTCCGACCATCCGCCGGTGACCTCCTTGACGCCGAAGAGCCCGTGCACGACGGACACCCAGTATGCGGCCACGGTGACGGCACCGAAGCCGGCGCCGAGAAATACCGGAATCCAGTGTCGCCACATCACGATCGCGGTGCCGATCACCACGCCGCCGATGAAGTTGAGCATGAACAGCGGCCCGATCGTGGCGAGGTCGCGGAAGCCCTCTTCGTACAGGTCGAGGTGAACCACCGCGGACAGCAGGACGGCCGCCGCGGTGAGCCCCCGCAGGGCGTCGGCCAGGTAGGTGCGCATACCCGATTACACGCCGCCGCGGCGGATTCGGTTCAGCGGTGAACCGAATCCGGCGACGTGGCGTGGAGACGGGTGAACGGGCCCAGCGAGAGGAGACGGCAGTGAATCGATTCGGCATGGCGACGCGCCTGGCACTACCCCTGATGGCCGCCGGACTGCTCGCCACCGCGTGTGGCAGCAGCGGCGGATCGGGCTCCGGGGCCGCGGGAGCGGGCGGGGGCGGCGGGGCCGGTGCCTCGACGGGCTCCGGCGGCTCGCTGTCGGCGGCGACGATCAAGTCGGCGAGCGGGTCGGTCGGCACCTACCTGACGGACGGGTCCGGCCGGGCGCTCTACCTGTGGATGGCCGACTCGAACAACAAGTCCGCCTGCTCGGGCGCGTGCGCGGGCCTGTGGCCGCCGCTCACCGCGTCCGGCACGCCCAAGGCCGCGAGCGGCGTCCAGGCCAGCGACCTGGGCACGATCACCCGCTCGGACGGTGCGAAGCAGGTCACCTACGACGGCCACCCGCTGTACTACTACGCGGGCGACAGTGGGTCCGGCGACACCAACGGCCAGGGCAGCAACGGCTTCGGCGCGAAGTGGTGGCTGGTCGCCCCGTCCGGCTCCGCGATCACCGGCGCCCCGGCCGCCTCGACCAGCGCGCCGTCGTACAACTACTGACGCGGCCGAGCCGGTCGTCAGAGTGCAGACGCGCCGTCCGCGAACGGCGCGTCTGCACTCCGATGCGGCAATGCGGCGGACGTCTCGCGAAAAAGTGGAGTAGGTAGCTCCGGTTCAGGGTTACGACGTCGCGCACCGCGCCGGGCTGGGTATCGGGACCGCGTACCGGCACTTCCCGAACAAGTACGAGCTCGCGAAGGCGATCTTCGCTCAGGCCGTCGACGAAATCGTCGCGCTGGTCGAGCGTGCCGTGGCGATGGACGATCCGTGGGACGGCATCGTCAGCTTCCTGGAGGGCACCGCCGAGGCGCAGAGCGCCGACCGCGGGCTGCGCGAGGTGTTGCTCGGCGTTCACGACGACGAACGCGTCGCCCAGGTGAACGACCGGCTGTCCGGCCCGTTGCGCGAACTCGTCAAGCGCGCCAAGCGCACCGGAGCGCTGCGCAAGGATGCCGAGGCCACCGACCTGGGCGTCGTGGTGATGATGCTGTGTCTCGTCGCGGACATCGCCGGCGACGTCGCGCCGCAGCTGTGGCGCCGCTACCTGCCGATGCTGCTGGACGGGCTGCGTCCCGGCGGCAAGCTGCCGGTGCCGCCGATCGGCGAGGACGACCTGCGCGATGCGATGACCAGCCACAAGCAGCGGCTGCTGCGCGTCGGCCAGCACCACCCCGGCTAGCCGCCTTTTCCGACACGGTGCCCGCTCGGGGCGCCTGATCCGGTCACGGTGTCGGAAAAGCGGGCCGCGGTTCGCGGCCGGTCACGCAGTAGCGGCGTCCGGTCGGATCGGCCAGCGTGATCCAGCCCCGTCCGTCGTACAGGTGCCGCGCGCCGAGTTCGAGATGCCGTTGCGCCTCCGCGCTCCGGTCGTCGCAGGCGACGTCCAGGTGCGCGGACGCGCTCGCGGCCTCGTCGTCCAGCCGCTGCAGCAGCATCCGCATCGCGCCGGCCGGGCCGTTCAGCCGCTGGAACTCGGCGGCGCCGCTGTCCGTCCACGTCCAGCTGGTGAGCTCACGCCAGAAGGCCACCTCGAGTTCGTACTTCGACGGCGGGATGTCCAGGCACACCTGATCGACCTGGCTGCGCCCCGACGGCCACGCCGGCGCGTCCGGGAGCCGCGCTTCGCCGGCGTGCTCGACGGTGCACCAGACGATCCCGGCGGGCGAGCGCAGGCTCGGTACGTCGCCCTCGGTCACGTCGACCGCGCCGAGGGCCAGGCCGTGCGCGGCCAGCGCCGGCGGGTCGTCGGCGTGCAGGTCGAGATGCACGCGGGCCGGCGACTCGCCCACGTCCTGCACGCGCAGGTACGCATCGCCGGTCGGGGGCACGAGCGTGGCGAACTGCTCGCCCTCGCCGCGCCACGGCGACAGCGCGAAACCGGTCACGCCACGCCAAAACTCGATCGCCGGATGCAGCTGCCCGGACGGGCAGTCGAGGAATGCGGTCAGCCAGCGGACGTCCACGTGCTCACGCTATGCGCCGGCGTCAACCCGCCTCTTCCGACAGGGGGCCCGCTTTGGGCGATAGGGCCGGGCACTGTGTCGGAAAAGGCGGCGATCAACGTGCGTACAGCGCCTCGATGTCGGCCGCGTACTTCGCGCTGATCGGCCGGCGCTTGAGCTTCATCGTCGGCGTGACCTCGTCGCCGCCGGGCTCCCAGAAGTACGGCAGGATCGTGAACTTCTTGATCTGCTCGACGCGCGAGAGCCGTTCGTTGGCCGCCTTGATCCCGGCGTCGACGGCCGCGCGAATCGCGGGGTCCGCCGCGAGCGCCGCCGGGGACGTGT
>DASRSS010000272.1:0-2002 GCA_035656335.1 Jatrophihabitantaceae bacterium
GACAGCCGCAGCGCGAGTTGCGCGGCGACGGTGTCCCGCGGGGACGGCGCGCCGAGACCGGCCGCGAGCGAGTCGCCCAGCACGGCCAGCTGCAGCGGCGTGCGGTGCGGCGCGACGGTCGGGGCGCACCAGCTCGTTCCGTCCGATACCGGCGGTTCGCCCAGGTTCTTCGGGATTCGGGCGCGGGTCAACAGGCTCTCGCCGGCGAACAGGCCGAACGCGGCGGACAGCCCGACGGCGCCGAGGCCGGCACCGCGGATCGTCGCCACGGCCAGCGTGGCGGCAAGACGGTGGTGCGACATGGCCGAACTCCTCGATCCGGCCCCCGCTGTGATCCCGCTACGGATCAGCTATCGGCACTAGCGTGGCGAACATGCAATATTGCGAATCACTTTTGGATCTCGTCGGCAACACACCCCTGGTCCGGCTGCGCTCGGTGACCGCCGGAATCTCGGCCACCGTGCTGGCGAAGGTGGAGTACTTCAACCCGGGCGGCTCGGTGAAAGACCGCATCGCGGTGCGCATGGTCGACGCCGCGGAGCAGTCCGGCGCGCTGCGGCCGGGCGGGACGATCGTCGAGCCCACATCGGGCAATACCGGCATCGGGCTCGCCCTCGTCGCGCAGCAGCGCGGCTACAAGTGCATCTTCGTGTGCCCGGACAAGGTCAGCACCGACAAGGTCAACACGCTGCGCGCGTACGGCGCTGAGGTGGTCGTCTGCCCGACCGCGGTCGCCCCCGAGGACCCGCGCTCGTACTACTCGGTGTCCGACCGGCTTGCGCGCGAGACGCCGGGCGGGTGGAAGCCGGACCAGTACGCCAACCCGAACAACCCGCGCTCGCACTACGAGACGACCGGCCCGGAGCTGTGGGCGCAGACGGACGGGCGCATCACGCACTTCGTCGCGGGCGTCGGCACCGGCGGGACGATCAGCGGCACCGGCCGGTACCTGAAGGAGCAGAACGCCGCGGTGCGGATCATCGGCGCCGATCCGGAGGGCTCGGTCTACTCGGGCGGCACCGGGCGTCCGTACCTCGTCGAAGGCGTCGGCGAGGACTTCTGGCCGCAGACGTACGACCGCGACATCTGCGACGAGATCGTCGCGGTGTCCGACGGCGACTCGTTCGCGATGACCCGGCGGCTGGCGCGCGAGGAGGGGCTGTTGGTCGGTGGCTCGTGCGGCATGGCGGTCGTCGCGGCGCTGCGGGTGGCCGAACGGTGCGGCCCGGACGACGTGGTGGTCGTGCTGCTGCCGGACGGCGGGCGCGGCTACCTGTCCAAGATCTTCTCCGACAGCTGGATGGCGGACTACGGGTTCGTCGGCGCGCGCGGCGGGACGACGGTGCTCGACGTGCTGCGCGGCAAGTCCGGGGACACGCCATCGCTCGTGCACGCACACCCGAACGAGACCGTGCGCGAGGCGATCGACATCCTGCGCGAGTACGGCGTCTCGCAGATGCCCGTCGTCCGTGCCGAGCCACCGGTGACCGCGGGCGAGGTGGTGGGCTCGGTGTCCGAGCGCGCGCTGCTGGACGCGCTGTTCGCCGGCACCGCCTCGCTCGCGGACGGCCTCGAGCCGCACATGTCCGACCCGCTGCCGATCATCGGCTCGGGCGAGCCGGTGACCGCGGCGGTCGCGGCGCTGGAGCACGCCGACGCGCTGCTCGTGCACGTGGACGGCAAGCCGGCCGGCGTCCTCACCCGCCAGGATCTTTTGGGCCACCTCACGTCTTCGTGATCCCGCAGCTCCCGGAGCAGGCCGGGCTGCCTCGCCGGAGGCGCGCCCGCGCGGCGATGCCTGCTCCGGGAGGGCGGTATGTGCGGTGCAATGGTGGTCTGCCTGCCGGCCGCCCACCGCGGCCGCCCACGCGGCCGCCTACCGGCGGCCGCTCACCGCGGCCGAACCGGACGGTACGGTCCGGTAATGGAACAACACGCACGACCCGGCTTCGACACGCTGGCGATCCACGCCGGGCAGGAGCCCGATCCGCTGACCGGCGCG
>DASRSS010000273.1:0-5863 GCA_035656335.1 Jatrophihabitantaceae bacterium
CCCGCCGCGGCCGGACCGTCCGGCCGGCTCGCCGGCGCCCGCGGCGGCGCCGTCGCCGTACCGCGGCTCGCGCCAGCTCGCGCGCGTGCACCTGTCCAGCTCGCTGCTCGTGGTGCCGCAGTTCGCGGTGGCGACGTTCACGCTGGTGTACCTGGTGGGCGAGCGCGGCTGGGACAGCGCCGCCGCCGGTCGGTTGATCTTCGCGTTCCATCTGCTCGGCGCGGCCGGGCGCATCGCGACCGGCATCTGGTCGGACCGGGTGGGCAGCCGGCTGCGGCCGATGCGCCAGCTGGCGATGGCCAGCGCGGTGCTGATGGCTGCGCTAGCGATCGGCGCGGCAACGCACTCGGTGCTGATCATCGCCGTGTTCGGGCTCGCCGCGGTGGTCACGGTCGCGGACAACGGGCTGGGCTACACGTCCGTCGCCGAGCTGGCCGGCGTCGAGTGGTCCGGACGCGCCCTGGGCGTGCAGAACACCGCGCAGAACCTGACCGCCGTGATCACCGCGCCCGTGCTCGCTGCGATCATCGGCGACTCGCGGTACGCGCTGGCGTTCGCGGTGGTGACGGCGCTGCCGGTTGTCGCGATCGCGACGACGCCGGTGCGTGCCGAGCAGCGCCACGACGCAGCAGGGGCGGCGTCCCGAGATCAGGACGCCGCCCCTACCGGTGCAGCTGGCGGTCCAAACTGAGTTCGCAGTCGACCACGGAAGCAGCAAGGAGCGCGCATGCGATGCGGTTGCGGTCAGGCACTGACCAAGACCGTTTCGCCGTAGTTCCGTAGTACCCTTCACTTTGTAGAGGGAGATACGGAACTCGTCGAAACTCGGAGGAGCGGGATGGACGCGGCGGTGAAGACGGCTCTGGACGCCGTCTATTCCGGGGTCGTCGCCAAGGACGCCGAAACCGAGCTTCTCGACTTCAAGGAGGACCACCGCGACGGGGTTAAGGGAACTCTGCGCGTTCTGCTGGACGCGGCGCTGTGTCTGGCGAACGCAAAGGGCGGGCACGTGGTGCTTGGTGTGCGGGACAAGGCCGGTGGTCCGACGGCGCTCATCGGAACGGACCTCGATCCCGAGACGGTTCGCCAGTCGATCAACACCAACTCCCACCCCCGATTGCTGGTGGAGGTCGAGGCGGTCGACTACCAGCGAACCCGACTGCTCGTGGTGTCTGTGCCCGAGGGACGTGAAATCCATGCCGACGCCAAGGGACGAGCACCGCGACGCATCGGTACGGACTGCGTCCCCCTTGACCCAGCTGGGCAGGCGCGGCTTCGCGAGGAACGCAGCGCCTACGACTGGTCGCACGCCAAAGCCGGGTCGGCACGAATCTCACCCGAGGCGCTGGCGGCGGCACGGCGCCGGTTCAGCGCCTCAACTCGGCCCGAACGGCGAGCGCTGTCGGCGCTATCGGACGCCGACCTCGCTCGCGCCCTCGGGGTGGTCGACTCGGGCGGGAATCTGCTAAATGCAGGAGCGGTATTGCTCGGCGAGGAGCAGTGCAAGGTCACCTACACCTACCGCGAATCCCCGGCCGGTGAGCCTCTGGCGGTGGAGAAACTCAACGGACCGCTGCTGGTCGTCTACGACCGAATCATGGAACTGATCCGACTGCGCCGACGGCTAACGCCGGTGACGCTGCCGGACGGGCAGCAACTGCAGGTCGAGGACTTCCCCGAACTGGCCGTCCGTGAGGCGCTCACCAACGCGCTGATCCATCGCGACTATCAACTCGCCGACGCCGTCACCGTCGACCATTCACCGTCGGTGCTGGCGATCACCTCACCGGGTCCGCTGGTCGCCGGCGTGAACCCAGACAACATCCTGACCCACCCGTCCAAGCCTAGGAACCGCTGCCTGGCCAACGCCGCGTCCATATCGGAACTTGCTGAGGAGATCGGCCGCGGCGTGGACCGCATGTATCGGGAGATGATCCGCTCCGGGCGTCCCACCCCGTCGATCACCGAGGCTTACGACCACACCCGGGTCGCCCTAATCGGCGATGCGCCGAACACAAGCATCGCCCGCTACGTTGGGCAACTGCCCGCAGAAGTCCGTGACGATACCGACGCCATGATCATCATCCTCAAACTCTGTGGCACCCGTACCGTCACCGCCGAGCAGATGGCACCTCTGTTGCAGAAGGGTGTCGACGAAGCCGAGGCCTCGCTGCGGCACCTGGCCCGTGACGTTGTCGCGGTGATCGAGCCGACTCGGCAGACTTTCCGCCGCGCCCGACCTGTCTATCGCCTGCGAGAAGATGCCCTCAAACAACTCGGCAGCGCCGTCCCATATGCCCGTCACACTGCCGACGAGATCGAGCGCCGAGTCGTGCTCCATGTGCGCGAGTACGGGCGCATCACCAACGCCACCGTCCAGAACCTGTTCAACGTGAAATCCGACCGAGCCAATCAGATTCTCAAAGAACTGCGGGAACGCCAGATTCTGACCAAAACCTCCGAGGCGCAGCGCGGCCCCAGCGTCGAGTACGGTCCCGGCGACCGATTCCCACCTCGCGAGGCCTCCAAGCGCAGGACCACAAAGGCAAAATCCGAGAATGCCGACCAGGCAACACTTTTCGATCGCTGACCACTAGTGGCGGGATTCCGGGCCGACGACGCCGGTGCGTGCGGAGCAGCGCCGCGACGCAGTAGGGGCGGCGTCCCGAGATCAGGACGCCGCCCCTACCGGTGCAGCTGGCGGAGGATGCGGGATTTGAACCCGCGAGGGGTTGCCCCCAACCCGCGTTCCAGGCGAGCGCCATAGGCCACTAGGCGAATCCTCCGTTCAGCAGGATACGCAATCGACCGCTGCGCCCGCCAACTCCCCCGGCCGTGCCGCGGATGCGTAGACTTCGGCGTCGGCCCCCCGCGTGGCGCCCACCCTGCGAACCTCCCCAGGGCCGGAAGGCAGCAAGGATAAGCAGGCTCTGGCGGGTGCGCGGGGGGTCCTCTATCCGCTCACGGCCCGCTCGACGCCGGCTGGACGGTCTGCGTGCTGCAGCCGAGCTCGACCACCGGATCCGCGAGCGCCGACCCGCGATTCGTGCCGTACACGCAGAACTCGTGCGTGCCGGCGGTCACGTTCGCGACCGAGACGTCGAAGCCGTGGCGTCCCTCGATCCGGTACTTGCTGTCGATGTCCGGACGGGCCACGTCGGCCGGGTAGGTCCCGATCACCGCGCCGTCCTGTCGAATCTGCACGCTGTTGCTGTGCGCCGGCTGGTCCGGGTCGAACGTCCAGCCGCGGAACTGGACGTTGCCCGCCGCCGGCGTCGTCACCGACTCAAGCGCGCCGCGGGCGTTGCCGTCGATCAGCCAGTGCCGCGTGACGTAGCGCCCGGACGTGCCGCGTCCGAGGTTCGCGGTGCGGACGGTGATCACGTGCTGGCCGTTCGGGACGGCGAGATGCACGTTGAAGCCGTGCGGTCCGCGCAGTCGCGCGATCGTGTTCAGGTTCGGCCGCGCGCGGTCGGTGCGTGCACGCAGCACCAGCTTCCCGTCGGTGTAGACGCGCACCGTCAGCGCGGTGCCCGGCCGGTCGCGGTCGTACGCGTAGCCGGCCAGCCGCACGCTGTTGCCGTGGTGGGCGGCCAGCGCGAGCCGCAAGACCGGGTTGTGCCAGGCCGGGTCGATGTGGCCCGCGGGCATGAGGCGGCGCGCCATGCCGTCCAGCGTGACCATCGCGTGCTGCCCGTACGGCCCGCCGCTAGTCAGCATCGCGACCGCGAACCGGTCGTGGTCGACGTAGCCGGTGGAGTTGAACACGCTGGTGCAGAAGCAGTTGCTGTCCGCGCCCCAGCCCTGCTTGATCGCGAAGCTGCTCGCCGCGGCCGGGATGCCGAAGTACTGGTAGGTGCCGTCCGAGCCGTGCACCGTCGCGTGCCGCATCGCGTGGATCAGCCACGGCCCGACCCGGTGATCACGCTTGACCTTCGCGTAGAAGTGGACGAGTCCGCCGGCGGTCACGTGCGTGTTCCCCCACCAGCCGCCACGGCTCGGCGGCGAACCCAGGTGCTTCACGTGGTAGTGCCGAGCGAGCAGCGGCACCACCCGATCGCCGCCGGACAGCCCGTACAGCGCGCTGGCCGAGGCGTCGTCCGACTGCGTGATCATCTTGTACGCGGTGCGCTCGACGCTGCCGTGCATCCGTCCGGTCAGCAGCAGCCGGGTGGCGATGAAGACCTTCACCACGCTCTCGGTGGCGAACTCGGCGTGGTACGGGCCGGCGCCGTAGAAGCGTCCGGTCCGGGTGTCGAGCACGGCGACCGCCGCGGTCTCGCCGCGATGCTCGGCGTAGCTGACGGCGCGGCGGGCGTTGCCGGTGATGAACGCGGTCGCCTCGGCGGGCGCGGCAAGCACGATCGCGGTGCCGAGCACCGTCAACGTGATGGCCGCCGCGCCCGTGACGCGGCGGTGAAGGGGGGAGAAGGGCACGGCGGCCTCCGGGTCCCAGCAGGGGTGGGTGACGCCGGGGAACTACCCGCGGTCTTCGCGGCTCTCACCGCGCGTTCAGGACGCTCCGGCGCCCGTCCCCCGGCCTGCCGCATGTCGGCCGCGGTGGTTAGGGTTCGGCTGTGGCGGATCACGGTGCTCACCTTGCGCTCTATCGCAAGTACCGGTCGGCGACCTTCGCGGAGGTCATCGGCCAGGAGCACGTCACCGAACCGCTGCGCGCGGCCCTCGCGGCCGGACGGATCAACCACGCCTATCTGTTCAGCGGGCCGCGCGGCTGCGGCAAGACGTCCAGCGCGCGCATCCTGGCCCGGTCACTGAACTGCGCGCAGGGACCGACGCCGGATCCGTGCGGTGTGTGCGACTCGTGCGTCGAGCTGGCGCCGAACGGTCCCGGGTCGATCGACGTGATCGAGATCGACGCCGCGTCGCACGGCGGTGTCGACGACGCGCGTGACCTGCGCGAGTGCGCGTTCTTCGCGCCGGTGCGCGACCGCTTCAAGGTGTACATCATCGACGAGGCGCACATGGTCACGGCGCAGGGCTTCAACGCGCTGCTCAAGCTCGTCGAGGAACCGCCGGACTTCCTGGTGTTCGTCTTCGCGACCACCGAGCCGGACAAGGTGCTCACCACGATCCGCTCGCGCACGCACCACTATCCGTTCCGGCTGATCCCGCCGGGCATCCTGCGCGAGCACCTCGAGTCGATCTGCAAGGCCGAGGGCATCGCGGTCGAACCGGCCGTCCTGCCGCTGGTCGTGCGCGCCGGCGGCGGTTCCGCGCGCGACTCGCTGTCGATCCTGGACCAGCTGCTCGCCGGCGCGGGCCCGGACGGCGTGACGTACGCGCGCGCGGTCGCTTTGCTCGGCGTGACGGACGGCGCGCTGCTCGACGACATGGTCGACGCGCTCGCCGCCGGGGACGCCGCGGCCGTGTACGGGACGGTCGACCGGATCGTCGAGGCCGGGCACGACCCGCGCCGCTTCGCCGCGGACCTGCTCGAGCGGTTCCGCGACCTGATCGTGCTGGACGCCGTGCCGGACGCCGCGGCGCGCGGGCTGATCGACGTGCCGCAGGATCAGCTCACCCACATGACCGACCAGGCCATGCGGCTGGGTGCGGCCGCGTTGACGCGGTACGCCGAGATCGTCCACACCGCGCTGCTGGAGATGCGGGGCACCACGTCGCCGCGGCTGGTGCTCGAGCTGCTCTGTGCGCGGATGCAGCTGCCGGACGCCAGCGCCGACTCGGCCGCGATCCTGCAGCGCCTCGAGCGGCTGGAGCGGCGGGCCAGCCTGATCGCCAATTCGGCGCCGACGCCGGTCGAGGCGTCCGCGCCCGCCGAAGCCGCCACGCCCAAGCCCGCGCCGCAACCCAAGGCCGAGCCCACCAAGGCAGCCGCGCCCCC
>DASRSS010000274.1:0-4017 GCA_035656335.1 Jatrophihabitantaceae bacterium
CGTCGCTGACACCGGCGGAGGTCGCACGGCACGTGTTCGTCACCGCCGCGGACCACGCGTTCTGGACGGCGACGATCTTCCTGGTCGGGACGTGGCTGCTGGTCGCCCTCGCGATCCGCACCAGGCGGCCGGCTCCGGCGATGCCGGACCAGGAGGTCGAGCTGGAACTCGCGCTCGCCGAGTAGGCGCGCGCAAGTGGAGCCGCGCCGGCGGATCAGTCCGTCGGCGCGGCGCTCAGCCCCTGCAGGGGCACCGCCTCGACGTAGATGTTGTCGAGGTAGTTCGCGTCGGCGGAGTCGAACGCCCCGCCGCACGTGATCAGGTACAGCTTGCGCGGGCCGTCCGCACCGACGAACACGCTGGTGTCGATGCCGTTGCTCTTCGGCCGGTGGACGACGGTCTGCACCTCCCAGGTGGTGACGACGCCGTCCTTGCCGGTGGTGCGCACGATGTTGCCGCGGTGCAGTTCGCCGATGTTGCCGAGCGCGCCGGTGCCCTGGCCAACCCAGTTGATGTGCCCGGTGACCACGGTCGTCCCGGTCTTCGCCGACAGCGCCGCTCCGCCCGCCCAGTAGCAGGTGTGATGCACGTTCTGCGGCGGCTCCAGCTCGTTGTTCACGATGTCGCAGACGTCGATCGGCGCGCGCACGTGCTGCACCGGGATCCAGACCGTGTTCGGGGTGGCGTGCTGCACGATCGGCGCCGGGCTGGAACTCGGGCTGGGGCTCGGGCTCGGACTGGACGTGCTCGGCGCCGGGAGCGGCTGCCGCGCGGACGGCGTGCCGTGCTCGACCCGGTCGGGGCTGACCAGGTACGTCACGCCGGCGACAACGTCGGTGCACGCCACCACGGCGACCAGCGCCACCGCGGCGCGGCGCAACCGGGCAGCCCTCGTCACCGTTCCCCGCCTTCCTCGTCCTGGATTCCCAAGCTAAGCACACAGGCACTTTACGTGCGATCCGCGCTCGGAGCGTCCTCAGAGCAGGCCGGACGGGGTGAACGGCAGGCCGCGCACGTGCTGGTCGCAGAAGCTGAGTACGGTCTCGTACCAGATCTGGGCGTTCGCCGGCGACAGCACCCAGTGGTTCTCGCTGGTCAGCTGCAGGAACCGGTGCGGCATCGAGTCCGGGTCGCCCGGGTGGTGGCGGGCCAGGTCCCACCACAGCCGCAGCGCCTCGCTGATCGGCACCCGGTAGTCGCGGTTGCCGTGGACGATCAGCATCGGCGTCGTGATCTTGTCGACGAAGTTGTGCGGGCTGTTCTCGGCGTACCAGTCGGGGTGGTCCGCCGGGGTGCCGAACACGCCGGTCTTCCACTGCGCGCCGTCGGTTGTCGTGTGCTGCTGGTCGAGCGCCCACAGGCCCGCGTGCGTGACGATCGCGTCGAAGCGGTCGGTGTGCCCGGCCACCCAGTTGGTCATGTAGCCGCCGAAGGACGCGCCGAGGCAGGCGGTGCGTGACGCGTCGATCTCGGGTCGCTGCTCCACCGCGTCCAGCACCGTCTCGAGGTCGCGCCACACCAGCCCGGCGCGGTGCGGCCAGGCGCGCTCGATCCACTCCATTCCGTAGCCGGTCGACAGCGCGGGGTCTGGCATCAGCACGGCGTAGCCGCGCGCGACGGCCGTCCACGGTGTCCAGCGCCAGCTCCAGGAGTTGTACGACGTGAACGGGCCACCGTGGATCCAGAGCATGAGCGGGGCGCGACCCTCGCCGTCCGGTGGCAGGCACAGCCAGGCGTGCACCCGGTTGCCGTCGCTGGTGGGCACGGTCAGCTCGACGAGCGTGCCGGGCAGTTCGGGTGTGGGTGCCGGCGTCGGCAGCCGCCGCGGCGTCTGGTGCTCGGCGGACGTGTCGAGCCGCACGGGCGTCGGCGCCTCGTCGATCGCCGAGCGCAGCGCGTAGACGTACCGGCCGTCCGGCGACGGGCACAGGCTCGAGTAGCTGGCGTCGGTGGCCAGGCTGCTGATCACCGCGCCGCTGCGCACGTCGACCGCGAGCACCGCGCCGCGGCCGTACAGGTCGCCCGCGACGATCAACGTCTTGCCGTCGGCGGAGAACGTCCACTCGTTCGGCATCAGGTCGCCGAGGTCGAGCTCACGCACCGCGCCCTTGCCGCGCAGTGGCCGCAGCTGAAGCTGGTGCTCGAACGGCCCGGCGTAGCTGCCGTCGGTGTGCCGCAGCACCGCGACGACCGCGCCGTCCGGTGACAGCTTCGGGCCGTGGAAGCTCGCGCCCGGTTCGTCGACGAGGACGCGGCGCGTGCCCGAGGCGGTGTCGATGCGGACCAGCGTGTCGTCGAAGCGGCCGCCCGGCCGGCGGGTGCGCCAGCTGGTCACCAGGGTGGTGCCGTTCGCGTCGACGGACGCGGACGTCTCGTGCAGCGCCTGGCCAGCCCGCGGCGTGAGGTCGCGCTCGCGCGAGCCATCGTCGGCCGGGTCGACGCGCACCAGCCGCGGCGACTCGTCGCCGAGCTCGTGGTCCCAGTACCGGATCGGCATGCCGGTGTGCAGGATCGCGGTGATCTTGCGGTCCTTGCGGGTGCTGCGGCGCTGCGCGTCGGCGTCCGCCTCGCCGTCGGGCGTGCCGGCGAGCTGCCGGCCAAACGCGATCACGACAGCACGGTCGCGCGCCACGGTGGCGAGCCCGAGGCCGCCGGGGCGGCACGCGTACAGCTGCGGCTCCCCCGACGGCGGGAGCAGCCAGAGCGCCGGCTCGTCGCCGCTGTCGGAGTCGGCGTCCTTGCCGGCGTCGGGATCGGGACGCGCCGAGACGAACAGCATGCTGCCGTTCGGCAGGAACGCCGGCGACGTCTCGCCCTTGTCCGAGCGGGTCAGCCGCGTCGGTTGCCCGGTTGCCTCCAGCGGGATCTGCCAGATCGAGGACGTGTACCGCGCGCCCTTCTCGTCCGGCTGCTGCACCGTCGCGACGAGGCGGGTGCCGTCCGGGCTGAGCGCGAGGCCGGTGAGCCGGGGCAGTGCGGTGAAGGCGTTCAGCTCGGCGAAGACGTTGTCCTGATCCACTCCCTCCACGTTAGCTGCCTGCGCAGTTCGGCGAGCAGCGTGTCCAGGCTGTTGGTGATCCGGTCGGTGGCGTCGAGCAGGGCTGCGGCCGTGGCCGCGTCGAGCCCGGCGTCGCCGTGACGGTCAGCGCCAACCGCCGCGGCGAGCTCCTCCTGCAGCGGCCGCAGCTTCGGCGTGGCCCGCGGCGCCGCGCCCGCGCGCACGGCCTGCTCGACGGCGCTCAGCGTCGCGGCCGTGGCGGCGAGGAACGCGTCCAGCTCAGGCAGCGGACCGGCGCGGTGGATCGGCCCGCACACGGCGTCGACGGTGAGCATCGCGTGGATGAAGCGGTGCGTGTGCACAAGCACTGTCTCGCCCAGTTCGACCTGACCGTGGCCGCGGACCGGTTCGCTGCGCGCCCGCGCGACCGACGCGCGTGCGTTCGTGCGCGCGCGCCGCGACGCCATGCGCGCGCGTTGCAGCCGGCCGGCGTCCGCGGCCGGATCGCCGACCGCGGCGAGGTAGTTGCGGTACGCGGCCAGCAGGTCGCCCAGCCGGTCCGGCAGCAGCTCGCGTTCCCACAGCGGCGACAGCAGCATGGCGATCAGCGCCAGCGCGCCGCCGATCAGGGTGTCCTCCGCGCGCAGCTGCACGGTGGTGTGCGCGGAGATGCCGTCGATCTCGAGCAGGATCACCACCAGCCCGGCGAGGCAGACGGCGCTGAGCGCGAGGTTGCCCGGGCCGGCCAGGCGCATGCCGAAGAAGAACGCGCCGATCAGCGCGATCTGGTACCAGGAACCGCCGGGGATCCAGTGCACCAGGGCGGTCGCCAGCAGCAGCCCGGCGATCGTGCCGACGACGCGCATCGAGGCGCGTTGGAACGTGGTCGCGAAGTCGGGGCGCAGCACGACGAGCGCGGTGAGCGGTACCCAGTAGCCGCGGTCGACGCCGCTGAGGCGCACCACCAGATCGGACCCGGCGACGAGCGTCGCGACGCGTAGCGCGTGCCGGAGCACGGC
>DASRSS010000275.1:0-12598 GCA_035656335.1 Jatrophihabitantaceae bacterium
GCATGGCGCTGCTCGAGGTCGTGCTGCTAGCCGGGCCGGCGTTCGCGGTCGGCGCGCGACGGCAGCGGCGCCAGCTGGCACTCGTCGCCAGCGCCGGCGGCCGCAGCGCTGACCTGCGCAACGTCGTGCTGTCGAACGCGATCGTGCTCGGCGCGGCCGCGGGCGTGATCGGCATCGCGCTGGCCGTCGTCGGCATGGCAATCGGCATCCCGACGCTGGGGACGCTGGCCGATCAGGTGCCTGGGCACTTCGACGTCCGTCCGGCCGAGCTGGCGCTGCGGGTGCTCGTCGCGGTGCTGACCGCGCGGGCCGCCGCCGCGTTCCCGGCACGCGCGGCCGCCCGGACGGACGTGGTGGCCGCGCTCGCCGGGCGCCGCGGCACGCTGCGCACGCGCAAGCGGGTCGTGGCGATCGGGCTGGTCGTCGGCGCGATAGGTGCGGTGATCGCCATCGGCGGCGCGACGCACTCGTCTAACGGCGCGATGGTCATCCTGTTCGGCGTCGCCCTCGTGGAGTTGGGCCTGATCGCGTGCACGCCGGCGTTGATTGGATGGGTGGGCCGGCTCGGCAGGCAGTTCCCGCTCGCGCCACGCATCGCGCTGCGCGACGCGAGCCGCAACCGGTCCGCGGCCGCGCCGGCGGTCGCCGCCGTGATGGCCTCGGTCATCGGTGCGATGGCCGCGATCCTCGTCGTCGCGTCCACGACGGACCAGGACGGCCGCGACTACCAGGCGTCGCTGCCGATGAACGCGGCCTGGGTCGATCTCGACAGCGGCAACCGGCTCGACGGCAACGAGGTCGACACCCGATCGGTCGTGGCGGCGGTCCGGGCGGCGCTCCCCGTTGCCGACAGCGTGGTGGTGCGCGGGCCGTCGCAATCGTGCCCCCTGACCAAGCCGAACTGCACCATCGGCGAGATCGACTTCACCAACCCCCGCTGGATGATTCGCAACGGCGGATCGCGTGCCCTCGCCGGTTACCTGCCGAACACGATCGTCGACGACGGCTCCGGCGTGACCGCGCTGTTCGGCAAGCCCGAACCCGCGGCCGCGGCGGCATTGCGCGCCGGGAAGGTGGTCGTCGTCGACGCCGCCGCTGCCGGCAAGGACGGCGCCGTGCGGCTGACCGGCTCGCACGGCGCCGCGGACACCGTCGGCACAACCGCGGCGAAGGCCACGCAGCTGACCGTTCCCGCGGTCGTCGTGCCGGACGGGTACCCGGCGGCGCAGCTGATCGTCCCGCCGACCGTGGCGGCGAAGCTGGGCGTCGCGGTGAAGGACCTCGGCGTCTTCGCCCGCGACACCCGGGCGCCGTCCGACCGCGAGAAGCAGCAGCTCGCGGGCCGGCTCAACGCGATCGAGCCCGAGCTGTACGACTACATCGAGTCCGGTTACCACGACGACCGCGCCTGGATGATGTACGCGCTGGTCGGCGTCGCCGCGGTGATCGCGATCGGGGCGGCGGTGATTGCGACCGCGCTCGCCGACGTGGACGGACGGGCCGATCTGGTCACGCTGGGGGCGGTCGGCGCGGCCCCGCGCACGCGCCGGGTGCTGTCGCTGTCGCGAGCCGGCGTGGTCGCGGGCGTGGGTGCGGTGCTCGGCACGGCTGCGGGCTTCATCCCCGCGATCGCCTACGTGCGCGCGACCCGGCTGCCCGCCTCCGCCATCGCCCGGGTGGCGGGCGTCTACACCGCGCAGAAACCGCCCGCCCAGCTGTACCTGGTCGTGCCGTGGCTCCCGACGGCCGCCATCCTGATCGGGATCCCGCTGCTCGCGGCGCTGCTGGCCGGCGCGTTCAGCCGCTCGCGGCTGCCGTCCGAACGTCCCTCCGAATGATCATTCCTGCATTCACCGCGCCGCAGCCCGGTGAATGGAGGATTCAGGCGCGAGAGGTCAGCGGCCGAACTCGAGCAGCAGCGCGGCCAGCGCCACCACGAACACCTGCCGCCAGCGCAGCATCACGAAGCGCTGCTGGTCGAACGAGTGGAACTTGCGCAGGTACAGGTACAGCCGCTCGACGCGGATCAGCGGGTCGAGCAGGTGCACCGCGCGGTAGGCGAGCCGCTGCAACGGCGTCAGGTGGTGCCGGTTCACGAACAGGTCCGGAAACGGCGCGAAGGCCAGCGACACGCGCTCGACACCGTGCTCGCTGCCCCAGGCGACGACCTCGGCGATCAGCCGCTCGTCCACCCCGTTCGGCGCGCCCTTCGCGCGGATCGGCAGGTCGAGTGACAGGTCCTGCTTGCCGGCCCACAGGTACCGGTGCGCACCGACGATCCGTCCGGTCTTGTCGCGCGCGACCATGACGACGGCGTCCGGCTCGGTGCCGTCGAACAGCCGGCCGAGGATCATCGAGAAGCCGCGCCGGTCCTCGCGATGCGTGGCGGTCATCAGCGCGCGCAGCTCCGCGATGTCGCCGGCGGGCAGCTCGCCCTCGCGGAAGAACGCGACGGTCACGCCGGCGTTGCGGGTGCGCTGGATCGCCTGGCGCAGGTTGCGGTAGCGCCGGCCCTGGACGCTGAAGTTCTCGCGGTGCAGCACGACGTCGCGCCCGATGGGAATGGTGTGCAGGCCGTGCCGCGCCCAGCTCGGCTGCGAGCGCTCCCCCGCAGCCAGGACGGCGACCCGCAGGCGGCGGCGCTTCATCTCGGTCATGAACGCGTCGACGGCGGCGTCCCACGAGTCGAGGTCACCGACCGGGTCGCCGGCCGCGACCGCGGTGCCGACCTTGACGCGGTAGCCGATCGCGGCGGCGCCGTCCGGCGAGAACACGTACGCCTTCTCCGGCCGTAACGTGAAAGGAGCGAGGGGATCACCCTCGCTCAACGCCACCAGGTCGCGAACCCGGCGTCTTTCGTCCTCCTCGGCGGGCGGGACGGTGCGCGACGACCGCCGCATCAGAACAGCGCCCTTGCCATCTGCCGACGCGCCGGTGGAACCAGCGGATCGTCCGGGCCGAGCAGGTCGAAGTAGTCGACGAGCCGCAGCCGCACCTGGTCGCGCTCGTCGCCGGTCACGCGGACGATCAGCGCGAGCAGCCGCTGCAGCGCGGCTTCGGCGTCGCCGCCGGCCATCTCCAGGTCCGCCGCGGCGAGCTGTCCGGCCACGTCGTCGGGCCCCGCCGCGGTCGCGGCCGCGGGGTCCAGCTCGGCGACGCGCGCGAGCAGGGCGACCTGCCGCAGCGCGAGGGCGGCCTGGGCGTTGCCCGGCTCGGCGTCCAGGATCGCCTGGAAGCGCTCGGCGGCCAGCGCGTAGTCGCCATCCGCCAGGGCCGCCTCGGCGGCGTCGAAGCGCGGGTCCTCCGGCTGCTGCGGCTCGGCGGCGTCTGCGGCTGCGTCCGCCGCGGGCGCAGCCGCGCTCAGCCCGGCCTCGCGCCCGGCCTGCAGCACCGCGCCGACGAACTCGCGCAGCTGCGGCTCCGGCAGCGCGCCCTCGAAGCCCGGCACCAGCTGACCGCCGATGACCGCGAACACCGCCGGCACGCCGCGCAGCTGCAGTGCCTGCGCGATGCCCATGTTCGCGTCCACCTCGATCTTGGCGAGGACAAGCGCGCCGGCCTGCTGGGTGGTGAGCTGCTCCAGCGTCGCGTTCAGCTGGTCGCTCGCGGGCGAGCGCGCCGACCACAGCGACAGCAGCACGGGCACCTGGAACGAGCGGTCCAGCACCTCGGCCTGGAAGCTGGTCTCGGTCACGTCCACGACGTACTGGCCCGCGGTGGGAGCCGGGGCCTCGGCAGCGCGGGCCGCGGCCTCCGAGCGGGCCTTCACCGCGGCCAGGTCGACGGCACCGGCCATCGCCGCGGTGAGCGCCGGGCTCGGCTGGGCGGGACGGCGTTGCTGAGCGGGAGCCATGCCCACCAGTTTCCCAGATACTGTGCGCCCATGACGGTACGGGTGGAACGCGACGGTCCGGTGACCACGGTGATCCTCGACCGGCCGCAGGTCCGCAACGCGGTGGACGGCCCGACCGCAGCCGCGCTGGCCGACGCGTTCGCCGCCTTCGACGCGGACGAAACCGCGTCCGTCGCGGTGCTCTGGGGAGCCGGCGGGACGTTCTGCGCGGGCGCCGACCTGCACGCCATGTCGAACCCGCTGAACCCGGACGTGACCGAGACCGGGCCGATGGGCCCGAGCCGGATGGCGCTGTCCAAACCGGTCATCGCGGCGATCAGCGGCCATGCCGTCGCGGGCGGACTGGAGCTCGCGCTGTGGTGCGACCTGCGCGTCGCGGAGTCCGACGCGGTGCTCGGGGTCTTCTGCCGCCGCTGGGGCGTGCCGCTGATCGACGGCGGGACGGTCCGGCTGCCGCGCATCGTCGGGCTCGGGCGCGCGCTCGACCTGATTCTGACCGGGCGCGCGGTGGCGTCCGACGAGGCGCTGGCGCACCAGCTCGCCGCGCTGCCGCAGGCCTGCCTGCGCTCGGACCGGCGCTCGGTCTACGACGCGCTGGGCAGCGACGAGCCGGCCGCGCTGGCGAGCGAGTTCGCGCACGGGCAGGGCGTGCTCGGCGACGCGCTGCGCGGTGCCGCCCGGTTCTCCGCCGGGGCCGGCCGCCACGGCGCCCCCGCCGACTGACTGCGCCCGAGTGGCCACTTGTACCGTGAGTGGCCACTTGAACCGTGGAGTGGCCGGTTGTCGCCCGAGTGGCCACCTATAACTGGCCACTCGCGCGATAACTGGCCACTCGCGCGATAACTGGCCACTCGAGGTGAAATACGCTGGGGCCAGTGTCCGGACGTCCGCGCCAACGCGCCCAGCAGAGCGAGCGTGCCGCGCGGCGGGAAGCGCTGATCGCGGCGCGCGCCGCGGCCGTTCCGGCGATCACGTATCCGGACCTGCCGGTGAGCGTGCGGCGCGACGAACTCGCCGCCGCGATCCGCGAACACCAGGTCGTGGTCGTCGCCGGCGAGACCGGTTCCGGCAAGACCACCCAGCTACCCAAGATCTGCCTCGAGCTCGGACGCGGCGTGCAGGGTCTGATCGGGCACACCCAGCCCCGCCGCCTCGCCGCGCGCACCGTCGCCCAGCGCATCGCCGACGAGCTCGGCACGCCGCTCGGGGACGTCGTCGGCTACTCGGTCCGCTTCACCGACCAGGTCAGCGACCGCACCCTGGTCAAGCTGATGACGGACGGCATCCTGCTGGCCGAGATCCAGCGCGACCGGATGCTGCGCCGCTACGACACGCTGATCATCGACGAGGCCCACGAGCGCAGCATGAACGTCGACTTCCTGCTCGGCTACCTGCACGACCTGCTGCCGCGCCGTCCTGACCTCAAGCTGATCATCACGTCCGCCACGATCGACCCGCAGCGCTTCGCCGAGCACTTCGGCAGCGACGTCCCCGTGGTCGAGGTGTCCGGACGCACCTACCCGGTCGAGATCCGCTACCGGCCGCTGGAGCCGGACGCGCCACAGGCCGCCGACGAGGACGACGCCGACGACCCGGACCACGACATCGTCCGCCGCGAGCCGCGCGACCAGATCGAGGCGATCACCGACGCGGTCCGCGAACTGGACGCCGAGGGCCGCGGTGACGTGCTCGTCTTCCTGTCCGGCGAGCGCGAGATCCGCGACGCGGCCGAGGCGCTACGCGCGGCCGACTTCTACGACACCGAGGTGCTGCCGCTCTACGCGCGCCTGCCGACGGCCGAGCAGCAGCGGGTGTTCGAACCCCATGCGCAGCGCCGGATCGTGCTGGCCACCAACGTCGCGGAGACGTCGCTGACCGTTCCCGGCATCAAGTACGTGATCGATCCGGGCACCGCGCGCATCTCGAGGTACAGCCGGCGCACGAAGGTGCAGCGGCTGCCGATCGAGCCGATCTCGCAGGCGTCCGCGGGGCAGCGCGCCGGACGATGTGGACGTACCGCGAACGGCATCTGCATCCGGCTCTACTCCGAGCAGGACTTCGCGTCGCGGCCGCGGTTCACCGAGCCGGAGATCCTGCGCACCAACCTCTCCGCGGTGCTGCTGCAGATGGCGGCGCTGCGCCTCGGCGGCGTCGCGAACTTCCCGTTCCTCGACCCGCCGGACCGGCGCAGCGTGCGCGACGGCATCGCGCTGTTGCAGGAGCTCGGCGCGTTCGACCGCGACGGCAAGATCACCGAACTCGGCCGGCGGCTGGCGCGACTGCCGGTCGACCCGCGGATCGGCCGGATGATCCTGCAGGCGCAGCGCGAGGGCTGCGTGCGCGAGGTGCTGGTGCTCGCCGCCGCGCTGACCATCCCGGACCCGCGCGAGCGCCCGTCCGAGCACGAGGACGCCGCGCGCCAGAAGCACGCGCGCTTCGCCGACGAGCACTCGGACTTCCTGGCCTACCTGAACCTGTGGAACTACCTGCGCGAACAGCGCCGCGACCTGTCCGGCAACCAGTTCCGCCGGCTGTGCCGCGACGAGTTCCTGCACTACCTGCGCATCCGCGAGTGGCAGGACCTGGTCGGCCAGCTGCGCACGATCGCGCGCAGCATCGACATCGTCGAGTCTTCCGACGCGGACGAGCCGGCGGACCCGTCCCGCATCCACGCGGCGCTGCTCGCCGGGTTGCTCGGTCACATCGGCATGCGCGAGGCCGAGACGAGGCAGTTCCTCGGCGCCCGCAATTCGCGCTTCGTGATCGCGCCGGGCTCGTCGCTGTCGTCGCGCCCGCCGCGGTGGGTAGTGGTGGCCGAGCTGGTCGAGACCAGCCGCCTCTTCGGACGGATCGCGGCGCGCATCGACCCGGCGGACGTGGAGCGGCTGGCCGAGCATCTGGTGGCACGCACGTACAGCGAACCGCACTGGGACTCCCGGCGCGGTGCCGCGATGGCGTACGAGCGGGTGACGCTCTACGGCCTGCCGCTGGTGCCGCGCCGGCGCGTGGGCTACGCCAGCGTCGAACCGGCCGAGGCGCGCGAGCTGTTCATCCGCCACGGCCTGGTCGAGGGTGACTGGACGACCCGGCACCACTTCTTCCGCGACAACCAGCTGCTGCGCGAGGAGCTGGAGACGCTCGAGGAACGCACCCGCCGGCGGGATCTGCTGGTCGGCGACGAGGCGATTTTCGCCTTCTACGACCAGCGGATTCCCGCGAACGTGGTCTCGGCGCGGCACTTCGACGCGTGGTGGAAGAAGCAGCGCCATCGCACGCCGGACCTGCTCACGCTCACGCGCGACGACCTGCTCGAGCAGGAAACGCCCGCCGAGGCGACCGACACCTGGCAGGCGGGCGACCTCAGCCTCCCGGTGAGCTACCGCTTCGAACCCGGGGCCGAGGACGACGGCGTGACCGTCCATGTGCCGGTCGACGTCCTCGCCCGGCTCGGCGGTGAGCAGTTCAGCTGGCAGGTGCCGGCACTGCGCGAGGAGCTGGTGATCGCGCTGCTGCGCTCGCTGCCGAAGGAGCTGCGCCGCGCGTTCGTCCCGGTGCCGGACACCGCGCGCGCCGTGCTGGCCGCGCTGCAGCCCGGGCAGGAATCCCTCTTGGACGGCCTGCAGCGCGAGCTGCACCGCCGCACCGGCGTGCTGGTCCCGCTGGACGCGTTCGACTTCGACAAGCTGCCCGCCCACCTCCGCATGACGTTCTCGGTCGAGGACGCGTCCGGCGCCGTGATCGCGCGCGGCAAGGACCTCGCCGTACTGCGCGAAGAGCTGGCCGCCCCCGTCCGGGAGGCGGTCGCCGCGGCGGTCGCCGGCGAGCTGGAACGCACCGGACTGCGCGACTGGCCCGACGACCTCGACACGTTGCCGCGCGAGGTCGAGCGCCGGCACGCCGAGCACCTGGTCCGCGGCTACCCCGCGCTGGTCGACGAGGGCGCGACCGTGGCCGTCCGCGTCTTCGCCACCGCGGCCGAACAGGCGGCCGCGATGCCACTCGGCGTGCGACGGCTACTGCGACTCACCACGCCGTCGCCGGTGAAGGCCGTCGAGCGCTCGCTCGCGACGCGGCCACGGCTGCTGCTGAGCAGCAACCCGACAGGCAGCCTGACCGCGCTGCTGGACGACTGCGCCGACGCGGCGGTCGACGCGATCGTCGACGCCAACCTGCCGTGGACGCGTGGCGAGTTCGCCGCCACCCGCGCGGCGGTCGCCGCGGACGTCGTGCCGAGGACGCTCGCTGTCACCGGACTGGTCGAGCGCGTGCTCGCCGCCGCGCACGACGTCCGGCGCGCGCTGCCGGCCAAGCCGAGCCCGGCGCAGGCCGACTCGATCGAGGACATCCGCGCACAATTCCGGTCGCTGCTGCCGCCGGGTTTCGTGGCCGCGACCGGAGCCGCCCGGCTGCGCGACCTGGCGCGGTACATCGCCGCGATCGGGCGGCGGCTGGAGCTGCTCCCGCGCGACGTGGACGTCGACCGCGGCCGCATGCAGCGCATCGCCGCGGTCACCAAGGCCTACGAGGAGTTGCAGGCCGCGCTGCCGGCCAGCCGCGCGGCCGCGCCGGACGTGACCGACATCGGCTGGCTGATCGAGGAGCTGCGGGTCAGCCTGTGGGCTCAGCAGCTGGGCACCGCGCGCCCGGTCAGCGAGCAGCGCATCTACCGCGCCATCGACGCCATCGCACCCTGACTGTTGGCCCCATAGCAGGGCCCGCAACGGCGTGTCGCCCCTGCTACGGGGCCAAGACTAGAAGCGGGCCGGTTCGCGGTACTCGCCCCACAGCGGCTTGAAGGCGTTGCAGATCTCGCCCAGCGTGGCCTCCGCGCGCACCGCGTCCAGCATGTGCGGCACGGTGTTCTCGTCCGCCTCGGCCGCCGCGACCATCCGGGCCAGGGCCGCGTCCACCGCCGCCTGGTCGCGCGCAGCCCGGCGCGAGGCCACGAGCTCGCGCTGCGCGAGCTCGACCTCGTGCGAGACGCGCAGGATCTCCAGCGGCTCACCGACGTCGCCGGTCAGCGTGTTGAGGCCGACGACCTTCTTGTCGCCCTTCTCCAACGCCACCTGGTACGCGAACGCGGAGTCGGCGATCTCACCGATGAACCAGCCCTCCTCGATCCCGCGCAGCAGGCCGGACGTGATCGTGCCGTCGCCGCCGAGTTCCTTGATCCGCGCGAAGATCTGCTCCGCCTCGGTCTCGATCCGGTCGGTGAGCGCCTCGACGTACCACGACCCACCCAGCGGGTCGGCGACGTTCAGCACGCCGGTCTCCTCGGCGATCACCTGCTGCGTGCGCAGCGCGATCTGCGCGGCCTTCTCGGACGGCAGCGCCAGCACCTCGTCCAGCGCGTTGGTGTGCAGCGAGTTCGTACCGCCCATCACCGCGGCGAGCGCCTCGATCGCGGTGCGGACGATGTTGTTGTCCGGCTGCTGCGCCGTCAACGAGACGCCGGCCGTCTGGGTGTGGAAGCGCAGCCACTGCGCGCGATCGGTCTTCGCGCCGTACACGTCCCGCAGCCAGCGCGCCCAGATCCGCCGCGCGGCACGCAGCTTCGCGATCTCCTCGAAGAAGTCGATGTGCGCGTCGAAGAAGAACGACAGCCCGGGCGCGAACCGGTCGATGTCGAGGCCACGCGAGAGGCCCAGCTCGACGTACCCGAACCCGTCCGCGAGCGTGAACGCCAGCTCCTGCGCGGCGGTCGATCCGGCCTCGCGGATGTGATAGCCCGACACCGAAAGCGGCTTGTACGCCGGGATGTTCGCGTCGACGTACTCCATCAGGTCGCCGATCAGCTTCAGGTGCGGCTCGGGCGGATAGATCCACTCCTTCTGCGCGATGTACTCCTTGAAGATGTCCGTCTGCAGCGTGCCGTTCAGCTTGGACGTGTCCGCGCCCTGCCGCTCGGCCGCCACGACGTACATGCAGAACACCGGCACGGCCGGGCCGCTGATCGTCATGGACGTCGTCGTCGCGGCCAGGTCGATGCCGTCGAAGAGCACCTGCATGTCCGCCGCGGAGTCGATCGCGACTCCGCAGTGACCGACCTCGCCGAGCGAGCGCGGGTCGTCCGAATCGCGCCCCATCAGCGTCGGCATGTCGAACGCGACGGACAGGCCGCCGCCGCCCTCGGCCAGGATCATCTTGTAGCGCTCGTTGGTCTGCTGCGCGTTGCCGAAACCGGCGAACTGGCGGATCGTCCACGGCTTGCCGCGGTAACCGGTCGCGTGGATGCCGCGCGTGAACGGGTACTCCCCCGGCCAGCCGATCCGGTCGAACCGCTCGTCGGCGCCGGTCGGGCCGTACAGCGGCTCGACCTCGACGCCGGACAGCGTGGTGAAGTCGCGCTCGGCCTTGCGGGCGGCGTCGTACCGCTCCTGCCAGCGTGCGCGTCCTGCGGCGATCTGCTCAGCGTCCATGATCCTCGACCCTAGAGAAGTAGGTTTCCGGCGTCGTTCGCGGTGCGCTTTCAGTTTACTAGGACGTCCTACTATCTCGCCAACAGCCGCTCGATGCGGTCCAGCTGCGACCGCACAGCGTCGAGATCCTGCTTCGTCGCGCCCTGCGCCTCCTGCTTCAGCGTCAGGATCAGCTGGCCGCCGGGATCGAACACGCCCGACTCCACCTGCTCGACGTCGTCGCCGTTCTGCAGCCGCACGGCGTGGTCCAGGTCGTGCCGGCGCAGCCCGAGCCGTCGCACCGCCCGCTCGTCGATGGCGCCGTCGACGATGACCGGCGTGTCGGAGCCGTCGAAGATCCGGGCGAACCGGTCGCTCGCCAGGGCGCCGCGGTTGACCGCCGAGTTGACCACAACCAGCGTCACCGCCCCGATCACGCCGCCGGTGATGCTGTTGTCCGGCCCGATGATCGCGTTCTGGACCACGTTGGACAGCAGGATCATCACGACGATGTCCAGGCTGTTCAGCCCGGACAGCCCGCGCTTGCCGGTCGCGCGCAGCAGCACCGCGATCAGCGCGTAGATGACTACGGTGCGGATCAGCTTCTCCGCGAACGGGATCTCCTGGGCGAACATGTTGTGCCACATGGCTGGCCTCCTTGATCGGGCGCCGCGGAGCGCGAGCCCGCCTATCCTGGCAGGCGATGAGGCGACGGAGCTGGTTGACATTCGCAGTGGCGGGCACCGCCGCCGCTGCCGTCGTGGCCACCGTGGTCGCGCTCGCCGGCCACGACACGGACGCGCCACGCGCGCACGCCGCGCCCGCACCGACCGTGGCGCCCAGCAGCCCGCCGAGTTCGCCGTCCCCGACGCCGCCGGCGCCGCGCCTGGACGCGGTCGCGGCGGGAACCCCGACCGCGTTCGTCATGGCCGGCCCGAAATTCCGCATCGTCGCCCACGTCTGCTCGATGCCGTACGTGCGGCCGCTGGACCCGCCGGGCGAGCAGCACCACACCGTCTGCTGGGTCGAGCGCGACTTCGGCGTCGCCCCGGGCAACCCGTCGCGCGGGACGAGCTACCTGCTCGGCCACGCCTGGGCCGAGGACCCGCACGAGGTGCTGAACCCGATGTCCGAGCTCGCGATGCGCCAGGTCGATCTCGCGCACCCGCGCCACGAGAACGGCGTGCCGATCTATCCGGTTACCGACCTCAACGGCTACACGATCGGGCTGCGGACGCGTAGCGGACGGCTCACCTATCGCGTGACGCGGGCCTTTGCCGTCAGCAAGGAACGCGCGGCGGACGTGCGCTCGGTGATGAACGAGCACACGCCCGACCGCGTCGTGCTGATCACGTGCGGGGTGCGCGACGGCGTCGACGTGGACGTCAACGTGATCGCGTACGCGACGCTGGTGCGCGCGGTCACGAACTCCGCCTGATCAGCGCGTCCCTGTCCGGTGCCGGCCCGTCGGCGTGGACGTCGGCGTCGCCTTCGGCGTGGACGTCGGTGTAGACGTCGCCGGCGGCGTCGCGGTGGAGCCCGGCGTCGGTGTGGCGGCGGGACCTGGCTGGCCGATCGCTCCGGGGCCCGCTCGGAACGGTCCGGGGTCCTGCGGGCACAGCGGATACGTCCAGGCCCGCGCGATCGGGTCGTCGGGCTGGACGAGTCCGTCGCCGAAGTCGTAGCCGTTCAGGCCGCCGTACGCGTCGTCGCCGGCGCGATCGGCAGCGGTGCCCGGAGCGTCCCGACCGTCCTGGCAGACCGGGTCCCCCATCTGGATCGGGTAGCCGTACGGGTCGAACAGCCGCGCCTGCGGGACCGGGTTGCCGGCCTGGTCGTAGACGTATACGTCGGTGATGTCTCCGGCGCTGTAGCCGTAGGCGTCGGTCGGGTACGAACTGGCAGTCGCGTCGGCGTACACGTAGTTGGTCGAGCCGACGCCCCAGCAGGCGAGGGCGATCGCGCCGACCGTGGCCAGGCCGCTCGCACCGAGCATCAGCCGCCGCGACCATCCCGGGCCGTCCAGCGTGCGCCGGCCGAGCCACACGGACAGCGCGATCAGCGCGACGGTGACGACCGCCCCGACCACCGCGTTGCCGCCGAAGTGCGGGACGAACCCGTGCCAGCTCGCGCTGTCGTGCACGCCGCTGAGCAACTGCGCCGCGACCCAGCCGCGCAGCACCCACCAGCCGGGCCGCAGCGCGTGCAGCAGGTCCCGCGCCCGGGCGTAGCCGAAGGCCCGGCCGATGCGCAGGTCGAGACGACCGGCAACCTCGCCGCCGTGGCGCACGGTCGCCGCGAACCGGTCCTGCAGCCGCGACTCGGCCTGGCCACGCCGGCCGAGCCC
>DASRSS010000276.1:0-19403 GCA_035656335.1 Jatrophihabitantaceae bacterium
AGTGCTCGCCGCACACGCCGGCCATGCCGTCGTCGGGCAGCACGGTGTACGCCTTCGGGAACAGCTTCGTGCGGTTCCACTCGTCCAGCAGCAGCGCGAGCGGTCCGCGCATCTCCACCGAGAAGCGCCGGTTCATGTACAGCCGCGCCTGCAGCACCTCGTGCCGCTCGCCGTACAGGAAGAAGTAGACGCTGCACTTCTCCCAGCGCACGACCAGGTCGCCGTCGTCGTCGATCTGGTGCTTGAGCCCGTACTCGTCCAGCACCTGCTGGACGAGCGCGATCGACGGCAGCACCATCGTGCCGCCGTCGGGTTCGCGACCGCGTGACGCCAGCGTGTCCGCCGGCCGGTCACGGGCACGTCGCCGGAACATCGCGGCTCAGCCCTCGGCGACCGAGCGGCCCGCCTCCAGCCGCGCGACCGGTACGCGGAACGGCGAGCACGACACGTAGTCGAGGCCGACCTGCTCGAAGAAGTGCACCGAGTCGGGATCGCCGCCGTGCTCTCCGCAGATGCCGAGCTTGAGGCCCGGACGGTGCGAGCGGCCCTTCTCGGCGGCGATGCGGACGAGCTCGCCGACGCCTTCGCGGTCCAGGGACTCGAACGGGCTGACGCCGAAGATGCCCTTCTCGAGGTAGGCGGAGAAGAACGCGGCCTCGACGTCGTCGCGCGAGAAGCCCCACGTGGTCTGGGTCAGGTCGTTCGTCCCGAACGAGAAGAACTCGGCGGCCTCGGCGATCTGGTCGGCGGTGAGCGCGGCGCGCGGCAGCTCGATCATCGTGCCGACGAGGAACTCCAGGTGCACGCCCGTCTCGGAGCGAACGTCGCGGGCGACCTGGATGATGTTCTGCTTGACCGTCTCGAACTCCTGCACGTTCGCGACGAGCGGCACCATGATCTCCACGCGCGGCACGCCGCCGGCCTTGATCCGCTCGGCCGCGGCCTCCAGGATCGCGCGCGACTGCATCTCGAACAGGCCCGGGATCACCACGCCGAGACGGACACCGCGCAGGCCCAGCATCGGGTTCTGCTCGTGCAGCTTGTGCACCGCCTGCAGCATGCGCAGGTCGCCCTCGCGCTTCTCGCCGCGCGCCTCGGCGACGGCGACCCGGACGGACAGCTCGGTGATATCGGGCAGGAACTCGTGCAGCGGCGGGTCCAGCAGCCGGATCGTGACCGGCAGCCCGTCCATCGCCTCCAGCAGCTCGACGAAGTCGGCGCGCTGCATCGGCAGCAGCTCGGCCAGCTCGCGCTCCTGCTCCGCGTCGTCCTCGGCCAGGATCAGCTTCTCGACGAGCTGGCGGCGCTCGCCCAGGAACATGTGCTCGGTGCGGCACAGCCCGATGCCCTGCGCGCCCATGCGCCGCGCGCGGGCCGCGTCCTCGGCGGTGTCGGCGTTGGCGCGGACGGCCATCCGGCGGGCGCCGTCGGCGTGACGCATGATCCGGTCGACGGCCTTGACCAGGTCGTCGGCGTCCTCGGCGTCCGGCCGCAGCTCGCCCTCGAAGTACTGCACGACCGGCGAGTCGACGACCGGCACCTCGCCCAGGAACACGTCACCGCTGGTGCCGTCGATCGAGATGACGTCGCCTTCGTGCACGGTGATCCCGCCGGGCGCGGAGAAACAGCGCTCCTTGGTCCGCACGTCCAGTGCCTCGACGCCGCACACGCACGTCTTGCCCATGCCGCGTGCGACGACGGCCGCGTGCGAGGTCTTGCCGCCGCGGCTGGTCAGGATGCCGGCGGCGGCGATCATGCCGTTGAGGTCGTCCGGATTCGTCTCGCGGCGGACCAGGATGACCTTCTCCCCCGACCGCGACCACTTCACCGCGGTGTACGAGTCGAAGACGACCTTGCCGACCGCGGCGCCCGGCGAGGCGTTCATGCCCTTGGCGATCTTCTTGCGGTCCGCGGCCTTCTCGTCGAAGCGCGGGAACATCAGCTGGGCCAGCTGCGCGCCGGTTACTCGCGAGACGGCCTCGTCCATGTCGATCAGGCCCTGGTCGACCAGCTGCGTCGCGATGCGGAACGCGGCGGCGGCCGTGCGCTTGCCGACGCGCGTCTGCAGCATCCACAGCTTGCCGCGCTCGATGGTGAACTCGATGTCGCACAGGTCGCGGTAGTGCTCCTCGAGCGTCTGCATGATCGACAGCAGCTCGTCGTACGACTTCTTGTCGATCTTCTCCAGGTCGGCGAGCGGGACGGTGTTGCGAATGCCGGCCACGACGTCCTCACCCTGCGCGTTCTGCAGGTAGTCGCCGTAGATGCCCTGCGCGCCGCTCGCGGGGTCGCGGGTGAACGCGACACCGGTGCCCGAGTCCATGCCCAGGTTGCCGAAGACCATTGCCACGATGTTGACGGCCGTGCCCAGGTCGGCGGGGATGCGCTCCTGCCGCCGGTAGATCACGGCGCGCTCGGTGTTCCACGACTCGAACACGGCCCGGGTGGCCAGGTCCATCTGCTCGCGCGGGTCCTGCGGGAACGGCCGGCCGGCGTGGTCGATCACGACCTGCTTGTAGGTCTCGACCAGCTTGCGCATGTCCTCGGCGTCCAGGTCGAGGTCGCTGTCGGTGCCCTTGGCCTGCTTGGCCGCTTCCAGCGCGTCGTCGAAGTGCTCGCCGGCGATGCCCAGCACGGTCTTGCCGAACATCTGGATCAGCCGGCGGTACGAGTCGAACGCGAACCGCTCGTTGCCCGCCTGCGCGGCGAGGCCGCGTACCGACTGGTCGTTCAGGCCGACGTTGAGGACGGTCTCCATCATCCCGGGCATGGAGAACTTGGCGCCGGACCGCACCGAGACCAGCAGCGGGTCGTCGGACTGGCCGAGCGTCTTGCCCATCTCCTTCTCCAGGGCGGCGAGGTGCTCGGAGACCTCCTCGGCGAGGCCTTCGGGTTCGCGTCCGGACTTCAGGAACGCCTGGCACGCCTCGGTCGTGATCGTGAAGCCCGGTGGCACCGGCAGCCCCAGGTTCGTCATCTCCGCCAGGTTCGCGCCCTTGCCCCCCAGCAAGTCCTTCATGTCCTTGCTGCCTTCGGCGAAGTCGTAGACGAACTTGGGCATATCGCGCTCCTGACGGTCGACGATGCGGCTCCTGCTTGAGCCTAGTTGCCCGCGCGAGCGCCGTCTCAGGCGTGCGCGCCGTAACCGGTTGCAGTGAGAACGAGCACTATCCGCCGCTGTCGGGTTCGGCTATCCCCCGCTGTCGGGCAGCTCGGCGCCGGACGGGACGGCGCGGGAACCGCGCGAGGCGAGCCAGCCGTCCGGCAGCGCGACCGGCCGGGTGCCGGTGGTGCGCCCGCGCGGCTGGCCGAGCACCGCGGCGGGGAAGGGCTGGTCGAGATCCAGCTGCGCCATCAGGTCGTCCAGCTCGGCCAGGCTGGACGCGGACGCCATCGCGCGGCGCAGGTCGCTGCCCACCGAGAACCCCTTGAGGTACCAGGCGACGTGCTTGCGGAAGTCGGTGACTCCGCGCTCCTCGTCGTCCAGCCACTCGGCCAGCAGCACCGCGTGCCGGCGCATGATCGCCGCGACCTCGGCCAGCCCCGGCATCAGCCGCTCGGGCCGCCCGGCGAACGCGGCCGCCAGGTCGGCGAACAGCCACGGCCGCCCCAGGCAACCGCGTCCGACGACGACTCCGGCGCAGCCGGTCTCGCGGACCATGCGCAGCGCGTCGTCGGCCTCCCAGATGTCCCCGTTGCCGAGCACCGGGATGTCCAGCAGCGACACGAGCTCGGCGATCGGTTCCCAGTTCGCCGTCCCGCCGTAGAACTGCGCGGCGGTGCGGCCGTGCAGTGCGACGTGGGCGACGCCGGCGTCCTGGGCGCGCAGCGCCGCGTCCCGATAGGTGTGGTGCTCGGCGTCGATCCCGATGCGCATCTTGACGGTCACCGGCACCGCGCCGGCCGCGTTGCGCACGGCCGCGGTGACGATCTCGTCGAACAGGTCGATCCGCCACGGCAGCGCGGAGCCGCCGCCCCTGCGGGTGACCTTGGGCACCGGGCAATCAAAGTTGAGGTCGACGTGGTCGGCGAGGTCCTCGTCCACGATCATGCGGACGGCCGCGCCCACGATCGCCGGGTCGACGCCGTACAGCTGGATCGACCGCGGCGACTCGTCCGGCTCGAACGCGATTAGCCGCATCGTCTTGGCGTTGCGCTCGACCAGCGCCCGCGTCGTGATCATCTCCGAGACGAACAGCCCGTCGCCGGGCACGCCCGCCGAGGCCATCTGCTCGCGGCACAGCCGCCGGAACGCGGTGTTCGTGATCCCCGCCATCGGCGCGAGGACTACTGGAGGGTCGGCGACGACGCGGTCGGACAGCTCGAGCCGCGCACCCAACGCAGACGTCGTCATTCGGTCACCACCTCCAAACCACAGTGCCGGGAGATGACGTCGTAGTCCCGATCCCGGTGCAGCACGGGCAGACGGTTCCGGAGCGCAATCGCCGCGACGAGGCAATCCGTCAGTTGCCGCGGCGTCTCACCGGCGCGGCGGCACTGCCGGTAGATCGCTGCCGCGGCGACAGCGTCTGATCGCCTGCGCTGGGGCAGGTAGCGACACCCATCGACGGCGCGGCGCGCCTTAGCGAGCTGCGGCTCTTCATTGGCTCCAGCCAGCAGTTCCATGATGATCAGGTCGGTTGTCGCGACCTCATCGGCGTCAAGCCGGCGGCGCATGGCACGGGCTATTGGGCTGCCCGTTCGGCGAAAGAACTCGATCCACGCCGAGCTGTCTGCGAGGACGACCATCAGTCGAAGGGCACGAATTCGGGGCGTAGATCGGCCAGTTCCAATCCGTCGCCGCCCCAGCCCATGCCCTCCATGGCGCTGATCTCCTCCGCGGTCAGCGGCCTACGGCGCAGCTGGTTCAAGGCGAAGTTCACCGCCTCCCGCTTCGTGTGCAGGCCGAAGCGCTCCATAACGTCGGCGACGGCCTCGTCGTCGATGTCGATGTTCGTCCGGCTCATGACACCACGATACACCTCGTGGTGTATGCGCCTGCGGCGTCAGCAGCCGGGCAGGCGGGCGGCCAGGAACGACTCCACCTGGTCCAGCGCGATGCGCTCCTGCGTCATCGAGTCCCGCTCGCGGACGGTGACGGCGCGGTCCTCGAGCGAGTCGAAGTCGACCGTGACGCAGAACGGCGTGCCGATCTCGTCCTGCCGGCGGTACCGGCGGCCGATCGCCTGCGCGTCGTCGAACTCGACGTTCCAGTTGCGCCGCAGCTGGGCCGCGAGATCGCGCGCCACGGGCGACAGGTCCGCGTTGCGCGACAGCGGCAGCACGGCGGCCTTCACCGGGGCGAGCCGGCGGTCCAGCCGCAGCACGGTGCGCTTCTCCATCACGCCTTTGGCGTTCGGCGCCTCGTCCTCGGTGTACGCGTCCAGCAGGAACGCCAGCACGGCCCGGGTCAGGCCGGCGGCCGGCTCGATCACGTACGGAGTCCAGCGCTCGTTCTTCTCCTGGTCGAAGTAGGTCAGGTCGACGCCGGAGTGCTTCTTGTGCGTGGACAGGTCGAAGTCGGTGCGGTTCGCGATGCCCTCGAGCTCGGCGAACTCACTGCCGCCGAAACGGAACCGGTATTCGATGTCGACGGTCCGCTTCGAGTAGTGCGACAGCTTCTCCTTCGGGTGCTCGTAGTACCGAAGGTTGTCCGGGTTGATGCCGAGGTCGGTGTACCAGTTCCAGCGCTGCTCGAGCCAGTACTCGTGCCACTTCTCGTCCGTGCCCGGCTCGACGAAGAACTCCATCTCCATCTGCTCGAACTCGCGGGTGCGGAAGATGAAGTTGCCCGGAGTGATCTCGTTGCGGAAGCTCTTGCCGGTCTGCGCGATGCCGAACGGCGGCTTCTTGCGCGCGGTGGTCATCACGTTCAGGAAGTTGACGAAGATGCCCTGCGCGGTCTCCGGGCGTAGGTAGTGGACGCCCTCCTCGGACTCGACGGGGCCGAGGTAGGTCTTGAGCATCATGTTGAAGTCGCGCGGCTCGGTCCACTGCCCGCGGGTACCGCAGTTCGGGCACGGGATGTCCTTCAGGCCGTTCTCGGGAGCCTTGCCGTGCTTGGCCTCGTAGGCCTCCTCCAGCTGGTCGGCGCGGTTGCGCTTGTGGCAGCTCAGGCACTCGACCAGGGGGTCGGTGAACACGTCCAGGTGGCCGGAGGCGCGCCACACGTCCGTCGCCAGGATCACCGCGGAGTCCAGGCCGACGACGTCCTCGCGCGCGGTGACCATCGCCTTCCACCACTGCCGGCGGACGTTCTCCTTCAGCTCGACACCGAGCGGCCCGTAGTCCCACGCCGAGCGGGTACCGCCGTAGATCTCGCTGGACGGGAAGACGAAGCCGCGCCGCTTGCTCAGATTGACGACGGCGTCGTTTCGATCGACGGGCACTGGTTCTCCAGAGTTGCGGTGTCGGATGGCGCCTCAAGGGTATCCGCCGCCTTGCGCCGCGCGTGCCAGCGCTCGATCCGGTTGGCCGCCAGGGTGATCAGCACCGCGGCGAGCGCCCCGGCGAGGCAGTCCGTGACGTAGTGCTCGGCCGAGTACACCAGGCTGAACGTCATCAGCAGCGGGTACGCGACGAGCAGCGGGCGCCACCACTTGTTCAGGCGCGGCCACATGAAGATGCAGAACAGCAGCGTGCCGGCCAGGTGCAGGGACGGGATCGCCGCGACCTGGTCGGCGGTGCCCTGGCCCTTGTCGATCAGGCTCTTGGCGGCCTTCAGGTGCAGCTCGAAGAATCCGCGGGTGGAGATCCGCTCGACCCACGGGTGCGCACCGGGCAGGTGGGTGGTCATCGCGCCGAGCACGCCGCCGTGGCGGTGCGGGTCGGGGTAGTACATGCACCACGCGTTGCTGGGGTGGTTCGCCACCTCCGCCGCGGTGCAGTTCGCGGCGGCCCACGGCGGCGCGGACGGGATCAGCGCGAAGATCGTGAACCCGAACAGCGACAGCGAGACGAAGCGCAGCGACCAGCGGTAGAAGTCCGCGCGGCTGCGCAGCCACAGCACGCCGGCCGTCAGGTAGGGCAGGAAGAAGAACGAGAAGTAGCACAGGCAGACCACGACGTCGTACCAGCGCACGTCCGGGTGCTTGAGGTGCTCCTGCAGCCAGACGGTCGGCTCGTGCCCGAAGAACAGCGCCTTGTCGATGTCGACCTGGGGGTGCCACCAGGTCGGCATGCCGAGCCCGTCCGACAGGCCGCGCAGGTAGTCGTACGCGATCAGCACGCCGGCGAACGGCAGGAAGTCGACGGCGACCCACAGCAGCCAGATCGGGTGCCGGCCGACGCTGTACGCGAGCAGGCCGAGGCCCATCCAGAGAATGATGCCCTCGCGGTCGAACGGCAGGCCGTTGACGACGCACTCCCGGGTCAGGAACGCGACCCACGTCAGTCCCGCGATCCAGCGCGCCGCCCGCAACGCCTTGCCGGTACGGGTCTCGATCGGGAACCACTCCGACCGGCTCATCCGGCGGCTCCCCGGTCGCTGTCCCGCTCTATCGCCGCCCCGCCGGGCGCCACCTCCAGCAGCGGCTCGAAGCTGCTGGGCAGGTCGACCGCGTCCGCGAGCAGCGTGCTCGCGTGCAGCTTCACCTCGTAGTTGCCGAGCGCGCGCCGGTAGGAGCCCACGTTCTCCCACTCGGTGATCAGCACCCAGTCCGTGTCGTCGTCCGTCGAGCGGCCGAGGCTGCCGCGCAGGTAGCCGGGCCGCGCGGCCAGAGCCGCGAGCGCCGTCCGGGCACGCTCGAGGAACTCGCTGGGGTCACCGCCGGACGCCGTGAAGTGGGCCACCGAGATCACGCGCGCTCCTCCGCGGTGGCTGCCGGCGCGGACGGTGACGGCGCGGCCACCGGACCGGCCTTGCCGAAGCGGCGGTTGCGCTGCGCGTACGCCTCGCACGCGGCCCACAGGTGGGTGCGGTCGAAGTCCGGCCACGGCGTGTCCACGAACACGAACTCGGCGTACGTCGACTGCCAGACCAGGAAGTTCGACGCGCGCTGCTCGCCGGACGTGCGTATGAACAGGTCCACGTCGGGCAGGCCCGGCTCGTCCAGGTGCGCATCGATCGTCCGCTCGTCGATCTTGGCCGGGTTGATGCGTCCGGCCGTCGCGTCCGCCGCGATGCGCCGGACCGCGTCGACGATCTCGGCCCGACCGCCGTAGTTCACGCAGAACTGCAGGGTCAGCCGGTCGTTTTCGCGCGTGTACTGCTCGGCGTCTTCGAGCTGGTCGATCACGCTGCGCCACAGCCGCGGCCGCCGGCCAGCCCAGCGGATGCGCACGCCCAGCTCGGCCAGCTCATCGCGCCGGCGGCGGATGACGTCCTTGTTGAAGCCCATGAGGAAGCGCACCTCCTCCGGCGAGCGGCGCCAGTTCTCGGTGGAGAACGCGTACGCCGACACCGTCGAGACGCCGAGCTGCATGGCGCCGTAGAGGACGTCCATCAGGCTCGCCTCACCCGCGCGGTGTCCCTCGATCCGGGGCAGACCGCGCGCGTGCGCCCAGCGCCCGTTGCCGTCCATGACGATCGCGACGTGTCTGGGAATCAGCTCGGCGGGCAGTTTCGGCGGCTGCGCGCCGGACGGATGCGGAGGCGGATCCGGCCAGCTGCGCGGGCTGTCACCTCGTCCGCGCAGCCACGTTGTCACTCCGATACCGTACCGAGAGGTGCTCCGGCGCCCTGCGAACGCTGCTCTTCGTCCCACAGGCGGCTACCAGCCACGACCCCACGGTGCGTAGACGATGACGATCCGACCCAGCCGCCGGCGGCGGTTCCTGCGAACTGTTCCGGTGCTGGCGGTGGGCTCGATGGCCGCGGCGACGCTGGCGGCGTGCACCGGCAGCGGCAGCGGCGGCACACCGACCCCGCCGCCGACGACCGGCACGACGTTCGCTGCGCATCCGGTGGCCGCCGGATCGGTGCTCGTCTACCCGACCGCCGGGTCGCGGGTCGCGTCACCGCAGACGCAGATCTCGCTGCGCGGTGTGGCCCCGTCCAAGATCGGGACGGTGAGCGTGACCGGCTCGCAGAGCGGACCGCACCCCGGCACCCTGCGCGCCGATTCCGACGGCGACGGCGCGAGCTTCTACCCGTCGCAGCCGTTCACGCCGGGCGAGACGGTCACGGTCAAGACGTCGCTGGACGTCGTCGGCGGCCAGTCGGGCAGCTATTCGTTCACGGTGGCGCGTCCGACCGCGTTCGCCGCGCAGCCGCGCACCGAGCCGAACGACCCGAGCCAGGTGCAGTCGTTCCACTCGGACGCGTCCCTTCGCCCGCCGAAGTACACGATCACGCACGGGTCGATCAACCCCGGCGGCGGTGACGTGTTCATCGCGCCGCGCTCCGGCCCGGGCCAGGACGGCCCGATGATCGTGGACGCCACGGGCCAGCTCGTCTGGTACAAGCCGCTCACCGGTGGCATCAGCCCGTCCGACTTCCGGATGCAGAGCTACCGCGGCGAACCGGTGCTCACCTGGTGGCAGGGCAAGGTCACGCCGACCGGTCAGGGCATCGGCGAGGACGTCATCTACGACGACTCCTACCAGCAGATCGCCACGGTGCAGGCGGGCAACGGCTACCACGCCGACCTGCACGACTTCACCCTCGAGCCGGACGACACCGCGCTGATCACCGCGTACCAGCCGGTGCGCTGGGACCTGTCCAGCGTGGGCGGGCCCCAGGACGGCATCGCGCTCGACAGCATCATGCAGCAGATCGACATCGCGACCGGCAACGTGCTGCAGGAGTGGCACGCGCTCGATCACGTCCCTGTCGCCGACACCTACGCGGACGTCAGCACCGTCGGCACGAAGGGCCAGCCGGACTACTTCGACTTCTTCCACATAAACTCGCTGGACCGCTCGCCGACCGGTGACCTGCTCATCTCCGGACGGGCCACGCACACGATCTACGACGTCGACCCGGCGACCGGGGACATCGTGTGGCGCCTCGGCGGCAAGCACAGCACGTTCACCGGCGACGGCACCGACTTCAGCTCGCAGCACGACTCGAAGTGGGAATCGGCCGACACGATCAGCCTGTTCGACAACGCCGCGGGCGTCGGCAAGGCCACCAGCAAGAAGTCCAGCGGCATGATCGTCCGGCTCGATCCGGCGAAACACACGGCCACCCTCGTGCACCGGTACACCTCGCCGGACGTGCCACAGGCACCCAGCCAGGGCGACACGCAGCTGCTGCCCGGCGGGGACGTGTTCGTCGGCTGGGGCCAGGAGGAGGCGGTCTCGCAGTTCGCTCCGGACGGGACGCTGGTGTTCGAGGCCAAGTTCCCGAAGAAGGACAACTCGTACCGCGCCTACCGCTTCCCGTGGTCGGGCCACCCGCTGAGCCGGCCCGCCGCGTCCGCGTCCGGGTCCACCGTGTACGCAAGCTGGAACGGCGCGACCGCCGTGGCCAGCTGGCGGGTGCTCAGCGGCGCGTCGGCCGGCGGGCTGGCGCAGGTGTCCACCGCGCCGCGGAACGGGTTCGAGACGGCCATCCCGGTGTCGCAGCTCGGCGCGGTGGTCGAGGTGCAGGCGCTGGACCAGGGCGGCCACGTGCTCGGCAGGTCCGCCCCGATCTCCCGTTGAGTGGGCACTTGTCGCGCGAGTGGGCAGTTATAGGTGCCCACTCGTCGCGCAACTGCCCACTCGCGGAGTCAGGCGCCTCGGTCGACCAGGGGTAGCGAGCGCAGTCCGCGCTCCAGGTGCCACTGCAGGTGCGCGGCGATCAGCCCGCTGGCCTCGCGCCGCGGACCCGGCTCGCTGGCGTCGGCCAGCGCCCAGTTCCCGCCGAGCAGCGCCGCCATCAGCTGCACCGACTCGCGGGCCGGACGCGCCGAGCCCGGCGGACGGCAGTCCTCGCAGACCGCTCCGCCCGCAGCGACGTTGAACGCGGCGTGCGGCCCGAGGGCCCCGCACTTCGCACACGAGTTGAGCGCGGGTTCCCAGCCGGCGCTCGCCATCGCGCGCACCAGGAATGCGTCGAGCACCAGCCCCGGTTCGTGCGCGCGCTCGACAAGGGCCTTGAGCGCGCCGACGAGCAGCAGGTACAGCCGCAGCGCGGGCTCGTCCTCCTCGGTCAGCCGCTCGGCCGTCTCGCAGATGGCCGACACCGCCGTCCACGCCGAGTAGTCCGTCGCCAGCTGCGCGCCGTACGCGCCGATCGACTCGGTCTGCGTGACCAGGTCCAGGCCGCGCCGCCCGCCGGGCGCCGACTGGCCATCGGCCAGCCGGGTGTGCAGCTGCACGTCGATGTGGCTGCCGGGTTCCAGGCGCGCGCCGAACCTGGACGACGTGCGCCGCACGCCCTTGCCCACCGCGCGCACCCGGCCGTGCCGGCGCGTGAGCAGGGTGACGATCCGGTCGGCCTCGCCGAGCTTGTGCACCCGGAGCACGACGGCCTCGTCCCGGTAGAGCGGCATGCGCCTATCGTCCCACCGTCAGGCGACAGCGACGGGTTCCGGCTCGGCCAGCCGCGCCGACAGGGTGAGCGCGATCGCGCCCGCGACCAGGGCGCAGCCGACCGGCACCCAGAACGCGACGCGCGCACCGTGCGCGTCGGCGACCGACCCGACGCTCGCGGCGCCGAGCCCGTACCCGACGGACAGCCCGGTGCCGACCCAGGTCAGCCCCTCGGTGAGGGACGCGGCCGGCACGATCTGGTCGATCAGCCCGAACGCGCCGATCAGCGTCGGCGCGATGCCGAGACCGACGACGAACGTGCAGACGGCCAGGGTCGGCGGCGAGGTCGCGGCGAAGTACAGGAACGGCAGCACCGCGAACACCGCGGCGCATCCGACGAAGCGGGTCAGCAGCGGTGCCCGCCAGTGCCGCGCGCCGTACAGCAGCCCGGCCACCCCGCTGCCGGCCGCGAAGCACGCGACGACCCAGCCGGCGCTGGACCGCTGCCCGTGCTGGCCGCAGAACGCAACCATGACTACCTCGGCGCTGCCGAACACCGCGCCCATGAACACCATCACGACGGTGATCAGGACCATCCCGCGGTAGCGCAGCGCGAAGTCGTGCCGCTCCCCCGTGCCCCGCACCGGCGGCTCGGTCGCACGCAACCCGGTCAGCCACGTTGACCCGGCCGAAATGAGGGCGACGGCCAACCCGAGCGTGACCAGCGGGTGCGTGTGCAGCGCCAGCACGGTCGCGACCAGCGGGCCGACCACGAAGATCACCTCGTCCAGCGTCGACTCGATCGAGTACGCGGTGGAGCGCTGCGGCGCGTCGCCGGGCCAGACGTGGGACCAGCGCGCCCGGATCAGCGCGCCCACGTTCACCAGGGTGAAGCCCATCAGCACGGCCGGGGCCAGCAGCGTCCACAGCGGCGCCTTGACCGTGACCAGGACGGCCAGCAGCACGGCCATCGCGACGTGCGCCGCGAGGAACGGCGGCAGCACCCGGTGCTGGCCGTGCCGGTCGAACAGCACGCCGGCGAACGGGTTTCCCAGCGCGCCGCCGATCACGAAGCCGCCGCCGATCACACCGGCGTAGCCGTAGTGGCCCGTCCGCCCGGAGATGATCAGCACCAGCGCGATCGGGTACACGCCCATCGAGAAGCGGAACACGAAGCCGGCCGCGCTGAACGCCGCCGAACCAGGCGCTGCGTACGCCGCGCGGTAACGAGCGAGCATGATCCCTAGAAGCCCAACCTGTCGAGCTTCTTCGGGTCGCGCTGCCAGTCCGCCTCGACCGCGACGTGCAGGTCGAGGTGGACGCGTCCGCCGAGCAGTTCGCTGATGCCGGCGCGCGCGGTCGTGCCGATCGCCTTGAGCCGCGAGCCCTGGTGCCCGATCACGATGCCCTTCTGGCTGGTGCGCTCCAGGTGGATCGTCGCGAAGATCACTGTGAGGTCCGGAGCGATCTCGGGGCTGTCTGCCTTGGTGCGCATCTCGTCCACGGTGACCGCGATCGAGTGCGGCAGCTCGTCGCGGACGCCCTCGAGCGCGGCCTCGCGGATCAACTCGGCGATGCGCGTCTCGGTGTCGTTGTCGGTCAGCACGTCGTCCGGGTACAGCTGGGGGCCCTCGGGCAGATGCCCGACCAGCAGGTCCGCGAGCAGCTGCACCTGGTCGCCCGCGACCGCCGAGACCGGGACGATGTCGGCGAACTCGCCGAGCTGCGACACCGCGATGAGCTGCTCGGTGATCTGCTGGCGGCTGGCGACGTCCGTCTTCGTGACGATCGCGACGACCGGTGCCCGCAGCTGCGCGAGCTCGGCGGCGATGAAGCGGTCACCGGGGCCGATCTTCTGGTCGGCCGGCACGCAGAACCCGACGACGTCGACATCGGCGAGCGTCGCGCGCACGACGTCGTTGAGCCGCTCGCCGAGCAGCGTGCGCGGACGGTGCAGGCCCGGGGTGTCGACGAGCACCAGCTGCGCGTCGTCGCGGGTGAGAATGCCGCGCACCGCGTGCCGCGTGGTCTGCGGCTTGGCGCTGGTGATCACGATCTTGCTTCCCACGAGCGCGTTGGTCAGCGTCGACTTGCCGGCGTTGGGACGGCCGACGAAGCAGGCGAAGCCGGAGCGGTGGGTCACGCCGCCATTCTCGCAAACCCGGGACACAGGAAAATCCCGCTACCGTCTGCACATGATCCGACGATCAGCCGCCTCCGGCGCGTTCGCTCTCGCCGTTGCGTCTGCCCTCGTCGGGTGCAGCGGATCCGGGGGGACGGCTGTCCCGCCGGCGCCGACGGTGACGCGAACGATCGTGCATTCACCCGACGCGAGTCCCGTCGACGTCGGACCCACGACGTCCGCGCCGGGCAGCTGCCGCCTGCTCTCCGAGCGAACGGTCGCAGGCGACGTCGGGATGCGGCTGGCACGCGTCACCGTGCAACGCGCCGGCGGCAAGCAGGTCGGCTGCACGTTCTACGCGCTGCAGCACCCGACCTCCGAGTGTGGCCCGAGCTGCCTGGCGGGCGAGCACCTGCCCGGGCCGCACCAGCCGGCTGTCCAGCTGCTACTGACGCGATACGCGAGCACGACGGCCGCGCACAACGCGATGGTGCGGACGGCCGAGGCGGGACGGGGTGCGCAGCAGGTCGGCGTCGGCGGTGGACGGATCGGGCTGGCGTACCAGATCGCCTTCTACCGCAAGGACCACGGTCGCGACTGGGCGTGCGCGTTCAACGTCGGTTCGACGCTGGCCGAGGTCAGGACGGTCACCACCCGCACCTCGTTCAACGCCGTGGCCGTCGCCAAGCACCTGGCCGCGATACTCGGCTGATCCGGTGTCCGCCGGGTGTTCACCAGACCGGGATCTCATGCACCGGCGCGTCCGGCGCGACGTCGTGGACGGCGGCCGCGCCCGCCTCGTCGGACGGGCCCGGGCCGTACACCACGGCGGCCTCCAGGCCGAGGGCACCGGACGAGACCGCCATCGCGACGGCCACCTGCAGCGCCGACAGCTGCAGCGACGGCAGGTCCACGGTCGCGGCCACGTAGGTGCGCCCGTCGGTGTCCCGGACGGCGGCGCCCTGCGCGGCCCGGGTGCGAGCCCGGGACGAGCGCGCGAGCGTCACCAGCTTCGCGTCCTCGGCGTCAAGATCAGGTTCGCTCATGCGTGGGCTCCTCCGCGGTCGGTTCGGCCGGGGACTCGTTCTCGCCGAGCTCCGGCAGCCGGCGCACCAGCACGGTGTCGATGCGGTTGCGGCGGCCACCGGCATTCTCCGCGATCAGCTCCAGGCCGTGCGCCTCGGCCCGCGCGCCCGGGATCGGGACCCGTCCGAGCGATTCGGCGAGCAGCCCGCCGACCGTTTCGACGTCGTCGCGTTCGGGCAGTTCGACGTCGAACAGCTCGGCCAGGTCCTCGACCGCGAGGCGCGCGCTGACCCGCGCGCTGTCCGGGTCGATGCGCTCAACCGGCGGCCGCTCGACGTCGTACTCGTCCGTGATCTCGCCGACGATCTCCTCCAGGATGTCCTCGATCGTGACCAGGCCCGCGGTACCGCCGTACTCGTCGATCACGATCGCGATGTGACTGCGCGCCGCCTGCATCTCGCGCAGCAGCTCGTCCACCGGCTTCGACTCCGGCACGTAACTGGCCGGGCGCATCACCTCGGCGACCTGCGTCGACCGGGCGCGCTCGGTGTCCTGCCCGCGACGCGCCAGGTCCTTGAGGTAGACGACGCCGACGACGTCGTCGAGGTTCTCGCCCGCGACCGGGATGCGAGAGAAACCGCTGCGCAGCGCGAGCGCGAGCGCCTGCGGGACGGTCTTGGCCTGCTCCAGCCAGACGATGTCGGTGCGCGGCACCATCACCTCGCGCGCGATCGTGTCGCCGAGTTCGAACACCGACTGGATCATCTGCCGCTCGTCGTGCTCGACCACGCCGCGCTGTTCGGCCATGTCGACCAGTTCGCGCAGCTCGACCTCGGACGAGAACGGGCCCTCGCGGAACCCACGTCCGGGCGTGATCGCGTTGCCCAGCAGGATCAGCAGCGACGCGACCGGCCCGAACGCACGGCCGAGCACCCGCACGGCACCGGCACCGGCGAGGGCCACCGCGTTCGGGTGCTGGCGCCCGAGCGTGCGCGGGCCGACGCCGATAACCGTGTACGAGAGCACGACCATGACCACGATCGTGAGCGTCGGCACCGGCCAGCGCGTGCCCCACTGCGAACGCGCGATGATCACTGCGAGCACCGTGGCCGTCAGCTCGCAGATCACGCGCAGCAGCAACAACAGGTTGGTGTAGCGCGCCCGGTCGGCGACGATCACGCTCAACGGCTTGGCGCCTTTGCGCTCCTCGCGCTGGAACTCCTCGACCCGCGCGACGGAGACGCGGGCGAGCGCCGAATCGACGCACGCGAGCAGCCCGGCGAGCGGGATCAGCGCGATCGCGACGATCAGCGCCGTGATGTCAGCGCCGCTCATGTGCTAACCCCGCACCTCGCCGGCGGTGCCGGGCAACGGAGTGCGGATGGGGCCGCGCCCGGTCTTGGCTGCCCAGTCGCCGACGATTCGCGCCTGCAGCTCGAACATCTCGCGTTCCTCGTCCGGTTCGCCGTGGTCGTAGCCGAGCAGGTGCAGGATGCCGTGCGTGCACAGCAGGTGCAGCTCGGCCTCGACCGAATGGCCCGCCGACGCCGCCTGGTCCGCCGCGACCGCGGGGCACAGCACGACGTCGCCGAGCATCGACTCCCCCGGCCCGGGCTCCGACCCGGGCGGCGCGGACGGGTCGAAGCGCTGGTCCGGCCCCTCGGCGCCGTCCATCGGGAACGCCATCACGTCGGTCGGGCCGGGCAGGTCCATCCACTGCACGTGCAGCGCGGCCATCGCGTCGGCGTCGAGCAGCACGATCGACAGCTCGGCCAGCGCGTTGATGCCCATGCCGTCCAGCACGAACCGGCCGAGCTCGGCGAGCGCCGCCTCGTCGACGTCCGCGCCCGACTCGTTGTTGACCTCGATCGACACCGGCTATCTCCGTGGCCGTGGACGCGCGGCGCCGCCTTCGGGGCGGTCGGTCGGCCGTCCGGACTTGGCGTCGTACCGCTCGTACGCGTCGACGATCTGGCCGACCAGGCGGTGGCGCACCACGTCGGACGAGGTCAGGTTCGCGAAGTGGACGTCCTCGATGTCCCCGAGGATCTCGCGCACCACCTTCAGCCCGCTGCGCGTGTCACCCGGCAGGTCGATCTGGGTGATGTCACCGGTGACCACGATCTTGGATCCGAAGCCCAGCCGGGTCAGGAACATCTTCATCTGCTCGGGCGTCGTGTTCTGCGCCTCGTCCAAGATGATGAACGCATCATTGAGGGTGTTGTGCGTGACGAGGAAGTCGTCCGTCACGTACAGGGAGTCCTCGGCGGCGACCTGAATGCAGACGGTGTCTTCAACACCCACCGGCTCGATGCTCTCGATGAACCGCATCGGCCGTCCGCCGCCTGCGGCGTTGTACGTGTCCCGCTTGCGCGCAAGCCGGAACGGCGCGATGCCTTCCGGAAGTCGGATGTCCAGGACGAATGCGTCGTGGCGATGGTAGATCGCTCGCCCACGAGCCAGACCCGGCCGGCGGCCGACCGCAGGCCGCTTACGCCAGTACGCGACGCCACCTAACGATCGAATCAGCCAAACTACGTCGTCACGCAGCCGTGGCGAGCAGGTCGTGTACTGGATGCGGTAGCTGCGGCTCCGTTGCGTGACCGGCCCGCCGTCACTGTCCAACAGTCCTTGCAGCAGCGCAATGCGCGACGCGGCCGAGTTGAACAGATAGACCGACGGGATGAACTTCGTCTCCGACCGGACGCCGTCGAGCCCCAGGTCGCGAACCGCGGCCGTGACTGGATTCGCGACGATGACGCCCCCGCGCTGGCCGTTACGGTTGCGCAGCACGTAGTCGACGGAGTTCTTCCGGACCAGTTCAATGCCGTCCAGCGCGGCCTCCAGGCCGGCTGCGAGTTCCGGATCCGCTGTGCTGAAAGCCGGCGTGGTGGTCAGCGTCAGGCATCCGTCGCCGAGCAACAGCCCGAGCGAGTACGGATCGAGCGGCACGTCCCGAGGCACAAACTCCACCGGCTCGGTGAGCGGCAGCTCGAACCGGTGTGCGTGTCGACGGCGCAGGCGGCCGATCATCTCCTGGGTCTCGACCACTCGCGGTGCGCGACCGCGCGAACGGTCGCCGATCATTCTGACCGTCCACAGGTGTTCACCGCAGCAGAGCGTCGACGCGCCGTCCTGGGTCTGCACTCGGTAGATCTTCTTCGGCCCCTGCGGATAGACGCCCAGAACGGGCGTGGGACGACCGTTCGAGCCGACGACCAGGTCGCCGACCGACAGGCTGCCGATCGTCCGGAAGCCGTCCGGCGTAGCGACGAGCGCCGAGTAGGGCTGGGCGCGTCCACGCATATAGCCGAGGGGGGCGATCTCGATCGTGCCGGCCTGGGTGAGCCGCGGGATCGACTCCGGATCGATCATGTCGTGCAGCGCGTCGAGCAGCGGCCGCAGGTACGGGTCGATCTTGTCGTAAAGCGTGCCGGGCAGAAAGCCCAGCCGCTCACCGGCCTCGACCGCCGGACGGGTCAGGATGATCCGGTTCACCTGCTTGGCCTGCAGTGCCTGCACCGCTTTCGCGACGGCGAGATAGGTCTTTCCGGTACCGGCCGGACCGATTCCGAACACCACTGTGTGCTCGTCGATCGCGTCGACGTACCGCTTCTGGTTCAGCGTCTTCGGACGGATGTTCTTGCCGCGCCGGGACAGGATCGACAGGCTCAGCACCTCGGCCGGACGATCGCCCGTACCGCCTTCGAGGATGCCGACGGCCTGGTGCACCGCGTCCGGCGTCAGCTGCTGGCCGCTGCGCGCCATCTCCAGCAGCTCGGCGATCAGTCGCTCCGCCACCGCGTTGTCGGCCGGCGCCCCGGTGATCGTGATTTCGTTGCCGCGGACGTGGATGTCGCTGGCGACGCTGTCCTCGATGACGCGCAGCAGTTCGTCACGCGCGCCGAGTAGGGCCACCATCGCCTGCTCGCCGGGGACGACCACGGTGGTGGTCGCAATCGGTGAGACGGAACCGCAATTGGCACTGGGATCGGACAAGTCGTGCTCTCTGCTCGGCGACGGATGCCCCTCCACTGTACCGGCGGGGCCGCGCGACACGCCCGATTTAGCCGGGAGGCCAGCTGAACGGGCGGCCCGCGAGCAGGTGCGCGTGCACGTGGAAGACGGTCTGCTGGGCGCCGGCACCGGTGTTGAACACGGTCCGGAAGTCGGTGATCCCCTGCTCGGCCGCGACCGCGCGGATACCCGCCACCAGGGCGGCGGCGGTCTGTGGATCGGCGCCGAGCTCGGCCAGGTGCGGCACGTGTTTGCGCGGGATCACCAGCAGGTGCGTGGGCGCCTGCGGGTTGACGTCCACGAACGCGACCACGTCGTCGTTCTCGAACACCTTGGTGGCGGGGACGTCGCCGCTGACGATGGAGCAGAACAGGCAGTCGGCCATGGTCGCGAGGCTACCGCGCGAGAATGCGGGCCGATGCAACACATCCGGCGGGTAGCGCGTATCAGTCGGCGAACCACCGACAGGAGGACGACGTGGCAGATCCGGCCCGGCGCGAGCAGTTCGCTGACTTCGTGCACGCGAACTTCTCGTCGCTGATGACGATCGCGGTCGCCATCAGCGGCTCCCGGGTCGAGGCCGAGGACCTGGTGCAGACGGCGCTGACCAACGCGTACCCGCGTTGGAGCCGGATCCGTCCGGACCAGGCGTTGGCCTACCTGCGGCGCTCGATCGTCAACGCGAACGTGAGCCGCTGGCGGCGACACCGCGGTGCCGAGTTCAGCGTTGCCGAGCCACCCGAGGGATTCACATCAGCGGGCACGCACGGCGTCGACGACCGGCTGACCCTGATGCCACTCGTGCGCGCGCTGCCACCCAGGCAGCGCGCGGTCATCG
>DASRSS010000277.1:0-3233 GCA_035656335.1 Jatrophihabitantaceae bacterium
CTCGCGACGCTGCTGCCAGGGGACGATCTCGCCGAGCGCTACGACGCCATCGCGGCACGCGTCGCGCAGCTGGCCGACGAGGTCGCCGTGCAACCCCAGCTGCGCACCGCCGCCGAGGTGATCGAGCCGTTGGCTCCGCGCGGTGACATCGCCGCGCCGCAGCGGCCCGCCGAGCCGGAGCGGCGCGCGCAGGTGTTCGACGGCAAGCTGCCCGAGGACGCCGGCGCGTTGACGCTCGCGCAGTGCATCAACGCGGCGCTGACGGACGCGATGGCCGCGCGCCCCGACGTCGTCGTGTTCGGCGAGGACGTCGGGCGCAAGGGCGGCGTGTACGGGCTGACGCGCGGACTGCAGCAGCGGTTCGGTGCCGCGCGCGCGTTCGACACGCTGCTGGACGAGCAGACGATCCTGGGGCTCGGCCTCGGCTTCGGGCTGTGCGGGATGCTGCCGGTCCCGGAGATCCAGTACCTGGCGTATCTGCACAACGCGGAGGACCAGCTGCGCGGCGAGGCGGCCAGCCTGCGGTTCTTCTCCGCGGGCGCGTACACGAACCCGATAGTCGTGCGCATCGCCGGCCTCGGCTACCAGAAGGGGTTCGGCGGCCACTTCCACAACGACGACGCGGTCGCCGTGCTGCGCGACATCCCCGGCCTGGTCGTGGCCGTCCCGTCGCGTCCCGAGGACGCCGCGCCGATGCTGCGCGCCTGCCTGGACGCGGCCGACGAGCACGGCCAGGTGAGCGTGTTCCTCGAGCCCATCGCGCTCTATCACGAGCGCGACCTGTACGAGCCCGGCGACCGTGGCTGGCTCGGTCCCTACTCGGCCGACAAGGACGCCACGATCAGTTCGGCGCGCACGCACGGCGACGGCACGGACCTGACGATCGTCACCTTCGGCAACGGCGTCCGGATGAGCCTGCGCGTGGCGAAACGCCTTGCCACGGAAGGGATTCGCGCCCGCGTCCTGGACCTGCGCTGGATCGCCCCGCTGCCCGTCGACGACCTGCTGCGCGAGGCGCACGCGACCGGACGCGTACTGGTCGCCGACGAGACGCGCCGCTCCGGCGGTGTCGGCGAGGGCGTGGTTACGGCCCTGGTCGAACACGGCTTCCGCGGACCGATCGGCCGCGTCGCCAGTTCCGACAGCTATGTGCCGTTGGGCGACGCGGCCAACCTCGTCCTGCTGAGCGAGGCCGACATCGAGGACGCGGCCCGCGCGCTGCTCAGTAGCTGAACTGCGAGACCAGGGCGGACAGGTCCCCGGACATCCGGGCCAGGTCCGAGGCCGCCCGCGTCGCCTCGCCGACACCGGACGTCGTCGTCGCCGCGGCGGTCGCGACACCGCTGATGTTCTCGGCGATCTGGCCTACGCCGGTCGAGGCCTCGGTGACGTTGCGGCTCATCTCGCTGGTCGTCGCACTCTGCTGCTCGACGGCCGACGCGATGGTCGTCTGGTAGTCGTTGATGCGGTTGATCACCTCGCCGATGCGCGCGATGGAGTCGACCGCGTGACCGCTGTCGGCCTGGATGGCCTGCACGCGCAGCGAGATGTCCTCGGTAGCCCGCGCGGTCTGCTGCGCGAGCTCCTTGACCTCGTTGGCGACGACGGCGAAGCCCTTGCCCGCGTCACCGGCCCGCGCCGCCTCGATCGTTGCGTTGAGCGCGAGCAGGTTGGTCTGCTCCGCGACGGACGTGATCAGCTTGATCACGTTGCCGATCTCGGTGCTGGACTCCCCCAGCGCGGCGATGGTCGCGTTCGCCTCCTGCGCCGCGCTGACGGCCTCGCCGCCGACGCGCGCTGCCTCGCTGGCGTTCTGCGCGATCTCCCGGATCGAGGCGCCCATCTGCTCGGCGCCGGCCGCCACCGTCTGCACGTTGCGGTTGATGTGCTCGGACGCGTCCGAGACGACGCCCACCTGCGAGCTGGTCTGCTCGGCGCCGGCCGCGATCTGGTGGCTGACGGCCGAGAGCTGGTCGCTCGAGCTCGCGAGCGTCTGCGCGCTGTCGGCGACGGCCGCGACGGTGGCCCGCAGGCTGTCGGTCGCCTGGTCGAGGTCCTGCGCCATGCGGCCGAGCTCGTCGCGCGCCGTCACGCCGGCGGTGCGGGTGAGGTCACCGCAGGCCAGGCCGGCGATCACGTTCGACACCTTGCGGACGGACGCCACGATGTTGCGCGCCACGGACAGCGCGAGGCCGGCCGCCAGCACCAGACCCGCGATCAGCACGACGAGGATCACGGTGCGCGCGCTCGACGCCGACGAGGCGGCCGAGCGGTCAGCGGCGGCCGCGGTCGAGGACGTCAGCTGCGAGAGCTTGGTGAAGTCCTTGCTGCCGTGCGTGACCAGCGGGTCGATCTTCTTGGTGTACGCGTCCCACCAAGCGTTCACGTCGAAGCGCTCCGCGATCGGCGCCATGTCCGAGTTCTGCAGGCTGACGAACTGCTCCAGCGTGGCCGACAGGTCGGCGACCACCGCCTGCTCGGCGGCAGTCGGTGCGAGGGAGTTGAAGCGCGTCGCGGCGGTCTGGAAGTTCTTGTACTCGGCGTCCATGGCCTTGTAGTCGGTCGCGATCCAGGCCTTGGACACCTCCATCGCCGCGCCGCGTGACTGCAGCTGCATGTTGAGGTAGGCGGCCTGCATGTCACCAGCAGCGTCCGTGCGCTCCAGGTTGTGGGCGTAGATGTCGTGGCTGGTGGAGTCAGACTTGTCGAGCGCGGTGATGCCCAGGATGCCGATGACGAGCGCCACCGCGGACAGCAGGGCTACCGCGGCGAGGATCTTGACGTTGACCGAGCGGTCGAGGAACCACTTGACGGCGACGGTGCCGCGGCGGGGACGGGACTTGGAGACGGGTGCGACGTACGCGGAGGCCAACGTGGCCACTTCCTTGCAGCAGAGAAGACGGAATCACCGGTGGTTCCGGTGGGTGCGGCTTCCCTATCGGCACCGAACTGCGCGGAAATGAACCGATCGACGTGACGTACGTCGCTTGTCACATTCGCACCGTCTGCAACGGCGCCGATCTCAGCGCAGGCGGACCTCAGCGCAGCGCGGACCGCAGCGACGCGGCCTGCTGCGACGCGTAGAGCTCCACCGGGTCGGCGACGGCGATGCCCATGACGTCCGAGAGCCAGCCCGCGTCGCGGCGCGTGCCGGCAAGCGCGTCGTCGCGGCTGCCTTCGTCGGTGAGGTTCGACTGGAAGATGCCCGCGGCCGAGCGCGGCAGGAAGTCCTC
>DASRSS010000278.1:0-4837 GCA_035656335.1 Jatrophihabitantaceae bacterium
CGGGCCGCGCGCCAGGACGCGCCGCGGAGCAGCTCCGGCCGCAGTGGCCGCAGGCCGTCGCCGCCCGACCGTGCCGCCGTCTCGACCAGCGCGCGGCACAGCGCCGCGATCACGACCGCGTCCTCCGGCCGCGCGCAGACGTCGCAGACGCGGACCTCGATCGTCGGGTAGTTCCGCGACAGCCGGGCGTCGAAGTAAATCATCGCTTCGTCCCCGGCGGCGCCGACCGTGACCAGGTCGCGCACCAGGTCGTCGTATTCGCGCTGGTCGCGGAAGCTTGCGGTCGGCCCCGCCGTCGGCCACCGTCCCCACAGCACGGTCCGGTAGCTGGCGTAGCCGGTGTCGCGTCCGCGATGCAGCGGCGAGTTGGCGCTGAGCGCGGTGAGCACCGCCAGCCACGGACGGATGCCGTCGAGCGCGACGAGGCCTTCGTCCGGGTCGACGGACACGTGCACGTGCATGCCGCAGGTCAGCTGCTCGCGCGCCAGCAGGCCGAACTGCGCGTTCATGCGCCGGTAGCGCTCGTTGTCCGTCGTACGAGGTCGGTCCCGCAGTGGGCTGCTCGCGGACGCGACCAATCGCTCGCCCTCGGTGCGCGCGGCCGTGGCCATCTCGGCGCGCAGCTTGCGCAGCTCGGCGCGCAGGTCCGGCAGTGATCGGGTCGGCGGCGAGGCGAGTTCGGCCTGAGCGCGCTTGAACTCGTGCTCGAACTGGGCGTCCTCGTCGAGCTGATCGGCGCGCTCGACGACGTCTTCGCCCTGCGTCGACAGGCGCGGCACCGGCCCGCGCACCAGCAGGAACTCCTCCTCGACGCCGACACTGCGGACGTCCTGCTGCGCCATACGCACGGCATACCCCGCGGGCCCGTGCCGTAACGGCCGATACTGGTGATCATGGCAACGACCGCGTTCGAGGACGCCATCGCCCTGCTCGACTACCCGATGTTCGTCATCACGGTTTCCGGCGATGGCGAACGGTCCGGCTGCCTGGTCGGGTTCGCCGGCCAGGTGAGCATCGATCCGGCCCGCTTCCTGGTGTGCCTGTCGGACAAGAACCACACCTGCCGCGTCGCGCGCTCCGCCGGCCGGCTCGCCGTCCACCTGCTCGGACGGGACCAGCTGGCGCTCGCGCGCCTGTTCGGCGAGCAGACCGGCGACGAGATCGACAAGTTCGCGCGCTGTTCGTGGCAGCCGGGCCCGGACGGCGTGCCGGTGCTGGACGACGCAGTGGCCTGGTTCAGCGGGCCGATCCTGCAGCGTGCGCCGCTCGGCGACCACGTCGGATTCCTGATCGAACCGGACTCCGGCTCGCGTCGCACGGCAGGCCCGTTGATCACGCTGTCCGATGTCGAGGACCTCGATCCCGGCCACGACGCCTGAGCACTGCTCGTTTGACATGCACCGGCGGGCCAGCAGCACCGCAGCTGCATGTCAGTCGGAATCCAGGCAGCTGACACCGATGCCTCCCGCCGCCGCGCGCAGGCGCTTGTCGCGGGTCCAGAGTTCTGAGCCGGGCTCCAGGAGGACGGATCCGAGCAGGTGGGCGTCGGTGGCGCTCAGACCGCGTCCCCAGAGCTGGCGCGAATCGACGAATTCGAGCAGCTCATCATGTGACAGGGATGGAAACGCGCAAAGCGCGCGCAGCAGCGAAATCACCGAGCTACGCGCCTTGATGGAACCCAACGCGAGCTCTTCGATCACCGCGGGATGAGTGCCGACCTCGTCGCGAGCCAGCAGATCGATGAGTTCAGGCTCCGACGCGTGCAGGTGATCGATCCATACCGAGGTGTCGACCAGGATCACGAAGCGAGGTTCCTGCGCCGCGGCGCGGCTGTGGCCTTCTTGTCGGTGCCGCCAAGCGCCGCGAGCCGCCGAGCACTCTCGACCCGGATCAGGGTCTCCAGACCCCGGCGCACCACCGCCGAGGTCTCGCTGACCCCCGCGAGTTCCGCCGCCTGCGCGAGAACCTCGTCGTCGAGCGTCACCGTGGTACGCACCCGAACCTCCGCACTCAATTTCGCATCAACTGATGTAAAAGTTGATGCTACTAGACGTTGAGGCGGAACTCCACCACGTCGGGCCACCCTCTGCGACCCAGCTGTGACCGAACCGTCAACTACCTACACGAGGGGGACATGCTCGCCGTACAGGAGGTCGCCCGGCTAGGCAGGAACCGGATCGATGGGCTCGTCATCGTGCTCAACGACCTCAGGCAGGAAATTCGGCGTCGCACACAGCGACCTGCTGAGCGCCCTACCAGGTCGTCCTCTCGGCGGCAGCGGTCAGGACGTTCGTGGGCTGAGCGCAGCAGCCAAGAGGCGGACAACTACACGTTGAAGCGGAACTCCACGACGTCCCCGTCGGCCATGACGTAGTCCTTGCCCTCGATGCGCACCTTGCCGCGTGCCTTCGCCTCGGCCATCGAGCCGGCGTCGACCAGGTCGGCGAACGACACGATCTCGGCCTTGATGAAGCCGCGCTCGAAGTCGGTGTGGATCACGCCCGCCGCCTGCGGCGCGGTGGCGCCGACCGGGATCGTCCAGGCGCGCGCCTCCTTCGGACCGGCCGTCAGGTATGTCTGCAGCCCCAGCGTCGTGAACCCGACGCGGGCCAGCTGGTCGATGCCCGGCTCGCTCTGCCCCATCGACTGCAGCAGCTCCAGCGCTTCGTCGTGCTCGAGCTCGATCAGCTCCGACTCGGTCTTCGCGTCCAGGAAGATCGCGTCGGCGGGCGCGACGAGCGCGGACAGCTCCGCGGTGAACGCCGCGTTCGAGATCTCGTCGGGGTCGACGTTGAAGACGTACAGGAACGGCTTGGCCGTCATCAGGTGCAGCTCGCGCAGCGGCTCACGGTGCAAGCCGGACGCGAAGATCGTCTGCCCCTGCTCGAGCACCTGCTGCGCGGCCTCGACCGCGGCGACGACGGACATCTTGCCCTTGTCCAGCCGCGCCTCCTTCTGCAGCCGCGGCAGTGCCTTCTCGATCGTCTGCAGGTCGGCGAGGATCAGCTCGGTGTTGATCGTCTCGATGTCGTCCTTCGGCGAGACCTTGCCGTCGACGTGGACGACGTCCGGGTCACTGAACGCGCGGATCACCTGGCAGATCGCGTCCGCTTCGCGGATGTTCGCCAGGAACTTGTTGCCCAGCCCCGCACCCTCGGACGCGCCCTTGACGATGCCGGCGATGTCGACGAACGACACCGTGGCCGGGATGATCTTGGCCGAGCCGAAGATGCCCGCCAGCACGTCCAGCCGCGGGTCCGGAACGCCCACCACGCCGACGTTCGGGTCGATGGTGGCGAACGGGTAGTTGGCCGCCAGGACCTCGTTCTTGGTCAATGCGTTGAACAGCGTGGACTTGCCGACGTTGGGCAGGCCGACGATGCCGATGGTGAGGCTCACGACCGTCCAGTCTACGGACGGTGCCGCCACTCGCTTCCGCGCCGATGCCGCCTGTCGCTGTCGCGAGACTGTCGTACCCCTCTGCTTCCCTGCAGCCATGACGTTCTTGATCGCCGTGTTGGCCCTGATCGCCGGGCTCGCCGTCGGCTGGCTGGCGAGCCGCGTCCGGGCGGAGTCCGAGCTGCGGGCGGCGCGCGACGAGGCGGCCGCGGTGCGGGCCGCCGCCGCGGCCGAGCACGCCGCGACGGCCAAGCGTGAAGAGCTGCTGATGGGGCACGGCAACCTCGCGGCCCTCGTCGCCCCGCTGCGCGACTCGCTCGGACGCGTCCAGCAGCAACTGGACGAGGTCCAGCGCGGCCGCGCCAGCTCCGACGCGGCGCTGCGCGAGCAGGTCTTCGCGATGAGCCGCACGTCCGAGCAACTGCGCAGCGAGACCGCCGCGCTCGTTACCGCGCTGCGCGCGCCACACGTGCGCGGGCGCTGGGGCGAGATGCAGCTCGAGCGCGTCGTCGAAGCCGCGGGCATGACCGAACACGTCGACTTCACCGCGCAGCTGAGCGTGACCGGATCGGACGGCAGCCGGCAGCGTCCGGACCTGGTCGTGCACCTGGCCGGCGGCAAGCAGGTCGTAGTGGACGCGAAGGCGCCGCTGGCCGGTTACCTGGCCGCTGCCGAGGCCGCCGACGACGCGGAGCGCGACGAGCGGCTCACCGCGCACGCCCGGCACCTGCGCACGCACATCGAACAGCTCGCGGCCAAGGAGTACTGGCAGCGGTTCACGCCGACTCCGGAGTTCGTGGTCTGCTTCGTGCCGGCCGACGCCATCCTCGACGCCGCACTGCGGGCCGACCCGACGCTGCTCGAGCACGCGTTCGAGCGGAACGTCGTGTTGGCGACGCCGGCCACGCTCGTCGCGCTGCTGCGCACCGTCGCCTACACGTGGCGGCAGGAGGCGCTGGCCGAGAACGCCGAGCGGGTGCACCGGCTCGGACGCGAGCTGTACCAGCGGCTGGGCAAGGTGGGCGAGCACGTCGACGCGCTGGGACGCAGCCTGGGCAAGGCCGTCGGCGCCTACAACGACGCCGTGGGGTCGCTGGAGCGGCGGGTACTGCCGAAGGCGCGGGAGATGTCGGCGCTCGGCGTCGTCGCGCCCGGCACCGAGATCCCGGAGCTGCAGCCGCTGACCGACGCCGCGCCCCGGCTGGTCTCGGCCGAGGAGCTGCTCACCTTAGACGGGGATGGGCAAATGCAGCGGCAGCTCAGGATCGGCGGGTAGCGTGAACCGTTGACCGAGCCGACGCCGGCCCGCCACTTCGTCCGTTCGGGCGACCACGGGCCGCCGGCATCGCCGCGCGAAGGAGTCCGACCTTGGCTGACGTGCCGCCGTACGGTGCCCGCTACGGCGCGGGCGGCGCGGCCGACGACGGCTGGGGGCCGG
>DASRSS010000279.1:0-2976 GCA_035656335.1 Jatrophihabitantaceae bacterium
GGTCGGCGCCACCGTGTTCGAGGTCGACCAGCCCGCCTCGCAGCAGGACAAGCAGACACGCATTCCCGGCCTGCAGGCAACCGCGGCGGCGGTGCGGTTCGTGCCCGTCGAATTCGGCAGGGACCGGCTGCGCGACGGCCTGGACGAAGCGGCTTTCGATCCCGCCGTGCCGACGACGTGGATCTGGGAGGGCGTGCTTCCGTACCTGACCGACGCGCAGGTGCACGCGACGCTGGACGAGGTCCGGGCGAGCTCGGCGCCGGGCTCGCGACTGATCGCCACCTACTCGACCAAGCTCGCGGTCGGCGGCGCCGGCCGGTTCGTCCTCAAGCTGCTGTTCCGGGCAGCGGGACGACGCAGTCCGATGGCCGACGAGCCGCACATCTCGGCCTGGTCGGTGGACCGGTTGCACACCATGCTGGCGGAGCACACGATGACGGTGACGTCCGACGTCGATCAACTCAGCATCGCCCGCGAGCTGGGGATCGACCCGAACCACGCCGAGCAGCACGAGCGCAGCCGCGTCGTCGTCGCCGACATCGGCGCATCGTGACCGCGCGCGCCTACGCGCTCGCAGCGCGCTCACGTTCGACGAGCTGCATCCACGGCCGTGCCTGCGCATGCTCGGCCAGGCGCGTCGCGTCGTCCAGGTAGGCGCGGGCTTGCGGCCGATCGCCGCGGGCGAGCGCGGTCCACGCCAACGCCAGGTCGATCGGGCCGAGGGAGAAGGACGCGATCCAGCTGAGCTGCCCCGCGCGCGCCGACAGCCGGGGCGCGAGCAGGCCGGCGCGCGGATCACGGAGCCGGGCGGACGTCCAGGCCAGGCAGATCAGCACGGTGAGTCCCAGTTGGTCGTCGATCACGTCGTCCAGCCCGCGCGCGATGATGCGGTCGAACAATCGGCGAGCCGCGTCCAGGTCGCCGCTCTCGGCGAGGGCCGCAGCCATGGTCGACTGCCACGAGACGTCGTGCCCCGCGAACGGCTCGAGTGGCGCCAGCGCGTCCACGGCCGCACCCGCCCGGCCGCCTGCCATGTGGGCCGCGTACTGCTGCCCGGACCGGCTGCCATGGATCAGCGTCGGGTGGATCCCGATCTCCTCGCCGAGTTCGGCGGCTCGGTCGATCGTCGCCTCGGCCTCGTCGTTGCCCAGCAGCACGTGCCAGCCGGCCCGCCGCGTCAGGGCGACCCACTGGAAGTAGGGGAGCGACGCCCGTTCGGCGACCCGTTCCAGGGTGGACATCTCGGCGTCCGCGCGCGCCATCTCCCCGCAGCGCACCCGGGCGTCGAAGGCGACGACGGCCGCCTCGCACGAGATCGCCGGCTCACCCGCCTGGGCCGCGATGCGGCGCAGCTCGTCGGCATCGGCGAGTTCGGTGGGCGGCTGCAAGCGGCCCAGCGTGTACCGCGCGACGAGAGTGGCGGCGATCGTCGACGGGTTCCCCGCGCTCCGGGCTTCGGCGACCGCCTCGCCGGCGAGCGACGCGGCCACGGCGGGACGCGACCAGCGGGACTCGATGGCGAGCGCTGCCTTCACCCTGGCCCGCAGGTCCCGGTCGTCCGCCGGCAGCCCGTCGAGGGCGTCGCTGAGCGCGGTGATCGTCGTGGGATCGTCGACCAGCGCGGTCTGCGTCGCACCCCAGTGCACGCCGGCGAGCGTGGCGCGGGCCAGTCGGACGGGATCATCGAGCCGGTAGGCCAGCTGCCGGGCTTCCCGGAGGACGGCGACGTATCCGGCGTCCCCGGCGTCGTGCATGGCGGCCCCGAGGTCGATCATCAGGTCGCAGCGCTCGGCCAGCTTGGTCTCGGCGGGATCGTGCGCGTCGAGGATCTTTCGTGCCGCGTCCAGATGGTCGACGGCCCGCGGGAACGCCAACCGCGCGCTGGCCTGCCTGGCCGCCTCCTGGTGTGCCCGGACGGCGTGCTCGGCCTCACGTCCGCCGAGCGTCGCCGCACACTCCCAGTGATGGGCGCGGCGAGGCACGTCCTCGTCGACACCGCGGGACTCGAAAGCGACGGCGAGCGCGCGATGCAGTCGCGGCCGCCGCGCATCGTCGACTGCCGCGTCGACGCACTCACGCAGCACGTCGTGCTGGAACGTGACGGTCGTGTTGTCCAGCGAGACCAAACCGAGGTTCACGCCGCGGACGACGGCAGCCCGCGTGGCGTCCGAGTCACCGGAGGCCTGGGCCAGCACCTCGAGATCGACCTGCTCACCGGCCAGGGCAGCCAGCTCGAGCACCGGACGCAGTGCCGGCCCGAGCGCACGCAACTTCAGCTGCACCAGCTCGCCGAGCGCGGCCGGCAGGTCGAGCGAGTCCGCGTCGAGCACGCCGGTGCGCTGCCGCTGCGCGAGCAGGTGACGGATCACCTCCGACACGTAGAGCGGATTGCCGGCGGCGCGATCGGCGAGCGCACTGGCGAGTTCCGGCAGCCGCCGCCCGGCTGCCGCGTCGAGCAACTGATCGACGTGCTCGCTCCGCAGCGGAGGCAGGTCGACGCGGAGCACGCCGGGCGCGGTCAACAAGGCGGCCAACGCGTCCGCGACGTCGAGCTCGGCGACCTCGCCCATGCGGCAGGTCGCGATCACCAGCAGCCGCAGCCCGCTCTCGTCGGCGAGCACCCGGCGCAGCAACGACAGGCTCGCCGCGCTCGCCCACTGCAGGTCCTCCACGACGAGCGCAACCGGTTCGGTCCGCGTGGCCGCGCGCAGCCACGAGTGCACCGCCGCGAACAGCCGTCCCGGGCCGGCGACCCCGGGCGGCTGCGCGAACGAGCTGGCCGGGGCGTCGGCGCGCAGCCGGGCCAGTTCGTTGGCGGCCGCGCCGAGCTCGTCCAGGACGGCCGGGCCGCGGGCGTCCAGGTAGTCGGCGAGCGCGTCGGCGAAGGGGCGGAACGGCACGGACAGGTGGCCATCCTCGCGGCCGTGCAGCACCAGGTGGCCCGCGGCCCGCAGCGACTCCGCGAACTCCGCGGCC
>DASRSS010000280.1:0-6249 GCA_035656335.1 Jatrophihabitantaceae bacterium
CGGGTGGCCGCCGCGTCCTGCTGGCAGGTGGCGAACTGGACGGTCGAGGCCGGCGTGGCCGGGACCAGCTACGTGGTGCGGCGCGTGGCCGAGGGCGAGCCGGCCACCGCGATCCTGCAGGAGGCCGGCGCCGACCTGCGCGCGGCGGCGTGGCGCGCGCTCGGGCTGCGGGACCAGCCCGACGAGCGCGGCCTGCCGCAGCGGCTCCAGGCGCGCGGCACGTCGACGTCCGAGCTGCAGCGCCGCGGCAGCGAGCTGATCCGCCGCTCGAACGACGTCAACGCGGCCGACGACACGCATCCGGCGTTCGCGCGCATCCTCGGCGAGATCACGCCCGATGAGGCACGCATCCTGCGGTTGCTCTACCTGGACGGCCCGCAGCCGGCGATCGACGTGCGCACCAACCGTCCGCTCGGCATCGGCTCCGAGCTGGTGGCCGGCGGGCTGAGCATGATCGCCGAGCACGCGGGCTGCCTGAACGTCGACCGCATCCATCCGTACCTGACCAACCTGTCGCGCCTCGGCCTGATCGAGTTCTCCAAGGAGCAGGTCAGCAATCCCAAGCGCTATCAGGTGATCGAGGCGCAACCCAAGGTCGCGGACGCGGTGCGCCGCGCGGGCCGGATGCCGCGCATCGTGCAACGCAGCATCCACCTCAACACGTTCGGCCAGGAGTTCGTCCGCACCTGCCTGCCCGTCGAGAGCGAGCGCCGGCCGCGGGCCCTGCGCCCCGACACGCCCTGACATTCCTCGAACGCGCCGCGCGCCGTTCCGTGACCTGATCGCCACTACAGTGCGGCTGTGACGAGTGCCGAACCGAGCCGGCGCGGACTGATCCTCGTCGTCGAGGACGAGTCCGCGATCGCCGATGTCATCGCGCTCAACCTGCGCGCGGCCGGTTTCGGCGTGCACGTCGAGCACACCGGCGACGGCGGGCTCGCCGCGGTGCGCTCGCTGCGCCCGGCCGCGATCGTGCTGGACGTCGGCCTGCCGGGGATCGACGGGATCGAGGTGTGCCGGCGGCTGCGCGGTTCGGGCGACTGGACGCCGATCCTGTTCGTCACCGCGCGCGACGACGAGGTGGACCGGGTGGTCGGCCTCGAACTCGGCGCGGACGACTACGTGACCAAGCCGTTCTCGCCGCGCGAGCTGGTCGCGCGGGTCGGCAGCGTGCTGCGCCGCACGCATGGCGCCGCGACCGGCGGTTCGACGCTCGAGGTCGGATCCGTCCGGCTGGACGTGGACGCGCGCCGTGCCTACGCCGACGATGCCGAGATCGAGCTGACCGCGACCGAGTTCGACCTGATCGCCCACCTGATGCGCCGGCCGGGACAGGTGTTCTCGCGCGCTCAGCTGATCAGCCAGGTGTGGGGCTACAGCCCGGACACCGGCAGCCGGACCGTCGACGTCCACGTCGCCCAGCTGCGGGCCAAGCTCGGTGCCGCCAGCCCGATCCGCACCGTGCGCGGCATCGGCTACTCCGCGGACCCGGTGCGGGCCGATTCGTGACGCGCCGCAGGAGCGGGCTGGCCGCGCGGATCACCGCGCTCGGGATCGCCGTCGCGGTCATCACCGGCGTGCTGGCCGGCGCCCTCGCATTCGGGCTGATCCGCAACGCCGGCGCGCGGACCGCCCGCGCCGAGCTGGGCCGGCTGGCCGACGTCGCGGCACACGTGAGCGACACGGGCGTGGCGCAGAAGCGGCTGGGGCGAACGCTGCTCGCGATCTCCATCCAGTCCGGCCACTTCGGCCCCACCGGCGCGGTCCGGTCGCCGTGGCCGATCGTGCCGGCCGCCCTGGACGCGTCCGCGCTCGCGTTCGTGCGCTCCGGCGGATCGGTGTCGCTCACCGAGAACGTAGACGGCGTCGGCGTCTACGTGGAGGCGCGTCCGACGTCCGGAGGCGGGGGAGTCGTGCTCGTGCAGCGGCACGGGGACGCCAGCTCGGGCGACGGCGCCGCGATCCGCCGCACGCTGCTGGCGATCGCGATCGGCGTCGTCGTCGCCGCGGCGGTCGGCGCGCTGATCGCGCGGCGCATGGCGCGTCCATTGCACCGCGCTGCCGCGGCCGCGCACGCGCTCGCCACCGGCCGCCGCGACGTCGTGCTCCCGACCGACGGCCCGGACGAGGTGGCCGGCGTCGCCGCCGCGGTGAACACGCTGGCCGGCGCGCTGGCCTACTCCGAGGACCGGCACCGGCAGTTCCTGCTGTCGGTCTCGCACGACCTGCGCACGCCGCTGACCGCGATCACCGGCTACGCCGAGTCGCTCGCCGACGGCGTGGTGCCGGCCGAGCGGGCGCCCGAGGCGGGCGGGGTGATCCTGGCCGAGGCGCAGCGGCTGACCCGGCTGGTCACCGACCTGCTCGACCTGGCGCGGCTGGACGCCCACGACTTCCGCATCGAGCTCGCGACCGTCGATCTCGACGCGCTGGTCGCGGCGACGGCTGCGGTATGGCGGCTGCGCTGCGAGCGGGAGGGCGTCGCGTTCCGGACGGAGCCCGCGGGCGATCCGCTGCCAGTTCAGACCGATCCCGGGCGGGTGCGCCAGGTGCTCGACGGGTTGCTGGAGAACGCGCTGCGCGTCACGCCGGCGGGCGCGGTCATCGTGCTCGCGGTGCGCGCCGAGCAGGGGTACGCGGTGCTGGAGGTGCGCGACGGCGGCCCCGGTCTGCGTCCGGACGACCTGGCCGTCGCGTTCGATCGCGGCGAGCTCTACCGCCGCTACCGGGGCGTGCGCCAGGTCGGCACCGGCCTCGGCCTCGCGATCGTCGCGGGACTCACGACCCGGCTCGGCGGCACCGTGGAGGCCGGGCACGCGGTCGAGGGAGGCGCCCGGTTCACGGTGCGCCTCCCTCGCCAGGGCTGATCGAGTCAGCTGTTCTGCGTCGTGCCCGTCCCGCCGTCGGCCGAACCGCCGCTCGCACTGCGGGGGCCGATGTCCAGGATGTGGCGCGCGTGCGCGGTCGAGGAACCGACGCCGGTGACGAACACGCGGTCGCCCAGGTGCACGTCGGCGATCGTGCCCGGCTGGCCCTGCCCGTTCTCGCGCAGCCGCACCTTCGTGGCGGCCGAGACGGCGAAGTGCTGCTCGGTGCCGTCGGCGGTGTGCACGACGATCAGCACCGGCGACACCCCGGTGACCTTGCCGCGGGCGAAGTCGTGCGTGACGAACGTGCCGTTCGCCGCGCGCGACACGAACTGGCCGTGCAGCGCGTGCTTGAGCACGGCGCGGGCGGCCGGGCGGTGCTGGCTCCCGGTCGACGGCGTGCTGCTGCCGGTCGCGGCCATCGCCACGGTCCCGGTGCCGAGCACGGCGGCCGCCGCGATGCCGGAAACGAGAATCTTGCGGTACATCTCGATGCCTCCTGTCCAAGCCACGGTGGCTTGTCTGGGTACGAGACTGTCCGCTTGACGTCAAGATCACGTCCGGCAAATGTTCGGGTTCTGTACGGGCCGTGTCCGGTCGCGGCCGTCAGCCGTCGCGCTGCCACTCGTCGTCGACGCGCGTCCAGTGCTCGGACGGTCCCGCGTGCCGCAGCACGTCGGTCAGCCACCAGGTCTGGTCCGGGTCCCAGCCGGCGAGCAGGGTCGCGGCCGTGTCGCCGTCCGGTAGCGGCAAGGACCGAGTTGCGGTGCTCAGGTAACCGGCGACGCTCACGTGCACCGCGTCCCAGTCCGCGGCGACGGCGGACCAGTCCGGGATCAGCCAGCGCCCGCTGCGGCCGGTGACCCGGTACCAGTCGTGCTTGCGCACGTGCGTCACGTCCAGCGGATAGGCGGCAACCAGGCGGGTCCACGCGTCCGGCCCGTCGATCTCCCAGACCTTTGGCTCACGGCTCGTCGCCAGCGGCCAGACCGTCGCGTCGTCCGCGCCCACGCTGTCCTCCTCCCAGAGCAGGGTGAGGGAACCGATCCCGGGCAGCGGCCGGGTGGTCGTGAGCCGATGGGCGTGCGTAGGTGTGGACCACCAGCTGCCGGTAAGGCTGGCGGCCGGGTCGGCGGGACGGTTGGCTGCCGCGTTCCGGTTGTCGACGACGATCCGTTCGTGCCAGCGCCGCAACCGTTCCGCCGCCCCGGCCAGTTGTGGTGCGAGCGGCGGAGTGCTGTGCCGGTCGGTGTAGCGCAGCGCGGACAGCTCGACCGGCGTGCTCCACCACGCGGCAGCCGGTGCGGCCACGACCGCCTCGGCGATCCGGCGCAGTGTTTCGGTCACCTCCGCATCGGCGAGGACGACGTCCCAGTTGTCCGGCGGCTGCCAGTACATGGCGGAGCTGACGGTGTGGTCCACCGCCTCGGCGAACTTCAGCGGGTCGGTCCAGCTGTCGATCGCATGCGCGCCGGTCCGGGCGAGCGCGTCGACCAGGTTCTGGCGCAGCACTCCGTCCGAGGTGCTCCGTGCCGCGAAGAACGCCGTGCGGCGCACTTCGGCGTCGAACTCCTCGGCCAGCTCGAGACAAAGGCGCCGGCCGCGCGGGCCGGCGAGCAACGCGTCGGCGTCCAGGTCCGGTGTCGTCACGGCGTCGTCACGTGGGGCGGCGGCGGAGCGTGTCGTCGCCGGACTCGGTGCTGCGCTCGTGCGCGATCACGTGCAGCACCGCGTTGATCAGCGCCAGGTGCGTGAACGCCTGCGGGAAGTTGCCGAGGTGCTGGCCCGAATGCGGCTCGATCTCCTCGGCGTACAGCTCCAACGGGCCGGCGAACGAGAGCAGCTTCGCGCACAGGTCCCGCGCCCGTTCGTGCTCGCCGATCTCGCTCAGCGCCGACACCAGCCAGAACGAGCAGATCGTGAACGAGCCCTCCTTGCCGGTGAACCCGTCGTCGGTCTCGTCCACCTTGTAGCGCATCACCAGGCCGTGCTCGGTGAGCTCGTCGGCGATCGCGTTCACCGTCGCGACGATGCGCGGGTCGTCCGGCGGCAGGAACCGGACGAGCGGTGCGAGCAGCAACGACGCGTCCAGCGCCTTCGTGTCGTAGTGCTGCGTGAACACGCCGCGCTCGTCGACGCCGTTCTCGAGGATGTCGGCCTTGATCTCGTCGGCGGCCTTCTGCCAGTCGTCGGCCTGCGCGTCCTGGCCGATCGCCGCTGCCAGCCGCGCGCCGCGGTCCGCCGCCACCCAGCACATGATCTTGGACGAGGTGAAGTGCTTGGGCTCGCCACGCACCTCCCACATGCCGGCGTCCGGTTCGCGCCAGTTCTCCAGCGCCGCCTGCACCTGCTTGCCGAGGATCGGCCAGATCCGCGGGTCGAGGTGGCTGGCCGCCTTGCTGTGCACGTAGACCGAGTCCAGCAGCGCGCCCCACACGTCGTGCTGGTTCTGCGTGCTGGCCGCGTTCCCGACACGGACCGGCTGCGAATTGGCATATCCGGGAAGGTGATCGAGCTCGTACTCGTGCAGGTCACGCTCGCCACCGATGCCGTACATGATCTGCAGCGCGTCGTCCTGCTGCGCCATGTCCGCGATGAACGAGAAGAAGTCGACGGCCTCCCAGTCGAAGCCGAGTGAGTACATCGCCCACAGCGCGAACGTCGAGTCGCGGATCCAGCTGTACCGGTAGTCGTAGTTGCGGCTGCCGCCCGGAGTCTCCGGCAGGGACGTCGTCGCAGCCGCGGCGATCGCACCGGTCGGCGCGTACGTCAGCCCCTTGAGCGTGAGCGCGCTGCGCTGCAGGTAGCTGCGCCACGGGTGATCGGGGAACCGTCCGCGGGCGAGCCAGTGCTGCCAGTGGTGTGCCGTCCACACCAGGCGCCGGTACGCCTCGTCGTACGTCAGCGGCGGCGGCTTGCTGCCCCACGACAGCGCGACGAACCGGGTGTCGCCCTCCTTGAGCAGCGTGCGCGCGATCGCGCGGCCGCCCTCGAAGCCGAGCCGCAGGTCGGTGGTGAGGGTGAGCGTCTGATCCAGGCCGGACGCCCGCGCCTGCCCCTGGTGGTAGATGTGGTCGGTGTAGTCCCAGCGCGCAGGCGAACGTCCGTAGTCGGCCACCGGTTCGCACTCGACGACGGTCTGCACCTCGCCCTTCACGCAGCGGATCGTGCGCAGCAGCAGGTGCTCGGCGTCGTAATCGGTGGGTGGCCGGCGCAGCGTCTTCGACAGGACGTCGTCCTGCCGCCACGGGCCGAGGGTCAGCGCGTCGCGCACGATGATCCATCCGGTGTCCGTGCCCCAACTGGTCTCCAGCACCATCGTGCCGGGCAGGTAGCGGCGGGCCGCGGGAACCGTGATCCCTTCCGGGCCGAGGCGGAAGCC
>DASRSS010000281.1:0-3492 GCA_035656335.1 Jatrophihabitantaceae bacterium
GAAGGAGACCGCGATGTCACCGCCGGAGATGCTCTGCCACAACGCGTTGCTGGCGGCGGTCGACTCCGGCGTCCACGGCCGGAAGGCCGTCGGGTCGACCCCCAGCACGAACGCCTTGTGACCCATGACCCGAGCGTGTCCCGCGCTCACCGGCTGCACCCGGTGCACACCCGCGAGCCGCTGCAGCCGGTGCACCGCGCGCTGGGACAGCGGGTGGTCACCGGTCAGGAGCAAGGTGGCGCTGACGAGATGGCGCCCGTGGTGGCGCTTCAGCCCGGGGGTGTTCACCGAGAACGGTGCCTGCACCGGATCGAGCACGCCGGCCGGCGCCGGTGGCAGCGGGCCACCTGCCGCACCCGCCGCGAGGGCGGGGTGGCCGTGATGCTTGAGGGCCAGGGCCGTCACAGCGGTCCCACCGGTCCCGAAGGTGAGGACAACGAGCAGACCGACCACGAGCCAGCCCGAGGTGACCCGCTCCGCGACCCGCGCCGGGAGCAGGCGACGTGCCGCCGCGGTGAAGCCGCGTCCCGCGCGTCGCGGCAGCCTGAACCGGGACATGCGCCGGCCGCCCTCCTGTCCGTGAGTCCTGTTCAGTCCCCGGATGCCTTCCCATTGTTACAACGACAGGATCGGCCCCAAGGTTGACGACATTCGCGGGAAAACCCGCGGACTCAGCCGAGCAACACCTCCGCCGCAACCCTCAGATCCGCGACGAATCCGCCGTAAGCCACCTCGCGGTCGTCCGCCCGCAGGACCGCGGACGGGTGGAGGGTGGCCATCGCGTACGCCGACTCCCGGTCACCGTCATCTCCGTCGTGCGCGAAAGCCTCGCCGTCGTACGCCGCCGCGGGCCAGGGCATGAGCACCCCGCGGGACCGGGTGACCCGGAACGACGGGCCGAACAGCGCTCGGGCGGCGGTCGCGCCCAACGCGACGACGACATCTGGCGAGAGCAGCGCGAACTCCGCCACGAGCCACGGCCGGCACGCGGCGACGTCCGAGGCGTCCGGTGTCTGGTGGATCCGCCGCTTGCCGTCACCGCCGGAGCGGAACTTGAAGTGCTTGACGGCGTTCGTCGTGTAGATGTCCGCCGGGTCCAGCCCGACCTCGGCGACCGCCTTGTCGAGGAGCTTGCCGGCAGGCCCGACGAACGGCTCGCCGCGACGGTCCTCGATGTCGCCGGGCTGCTCGCCGACGAAGACCAGCCGCGCGCTGACCGGCCCCTTGCTGAACACCGTCTGCGTCGTCCCCTTGTACAGCTCGCACCCGGTGCACGCGAGCGACGCCTTGCGCAGCTTGTCCATGGTCGCGCCGGCCGGCACGAACTCCGCAGCACTCACGGCACGGGCTCCTTCGCGTCGTACTTCGCGAACGACGGAAAGCGGCCGGCCAGCAGCAGCACACCCACGATGCAGGCAATGCCCCCGGAGACCACCGAGAACTCCGTTCCGGCCAAACGCGCGACCGTGCCGGACTCCAGGTCGCCGATCCTCGGGCCACCCGCGACGACGACGGTGAAGACGCCCTGCAGGCGGCCACGCAGGGAGTCCGGCGTCGCGACCTGAAGGATCGTGCTGCGGAAGATGGCGCTGATCATGTCGGCCCACCCGGCGACCGCGAGCAGGACGACCCCGATCCACAGCACGTGCACCAGACCGAACAGCGCGATGGTGGCGCCCCACACGACGATCGACACGACGACCGCCAGGCCCTGCCGCCGGACGTGACTCGCCCACCCGGAGAACGCCGCGCCCAGGAAGGCCCCGATCGACGGGGCGGCGTACAGCAGGCCCGCGGTCTCCTTGCCGCCGTGGAACGTGACAACCGCCAGTGCGGGAAACAGTGCGCGGGGCATGCCGAACACCATCGCGTCGATGTCGACGAGGAAGGTCATCATCAGGTTCTTGCGCGGGGCGAGGAACCGCAGCCCCTCGACCACCGACCGGAAGCCGGCTCGGTGGCTCGTGCTGTCGGGGCGGATCGGGGGCAGCCGGACCACGCCGTAGAAGACGGCAGCGAACGACGCGACGTCGAGGGCGTACGCGGCGCTGTAGCCCGCCGCGCCGGCCACGACTCCGGCAAGCAGCGGTCCGACGGTCAGCGCGGTGTTCCAGCCCAGCTGGCCGAGGGAGTTCGCGGCCGGCAGCAGGTCCGCCCGCACCAACCGCGGCAAGGTCGCCCCCCGGGCGGCCGAGTCGAACGCGCCGATCCCGGCCTGAAGTCCGAGCAGCACGTAGATGACCGAGAGCCGGTGCGCGTGTGTCGCCGCCTGCACCAGCAACCCGGTCGAGGTCACCATCAGGCCCGCGCTGGTGAGCAGCATCAGCTTGCGGCGGTCGAAGGCGTCCGCGACGGAGCCGCCCAGCAGGCCGAACACGATGAGCGGAACGACCGTGACCAGGCCGACGAATCCCACGTCCAGCGATGAGTGGGTGAGGTCGTAGACCTGAAGCTGCGCCGCGACGATGGTCAGCTGGCTGCCGATGTTCGACACGGCGTACCCGGCCCACCAGCGCCGGTACGTCGGGCTCTCGCGCAGCGGCGACAGGTCCGCGAACAGCCGCCGCCGCGTCCGGGTCGGCGCCTCCGCGCCTTCCGGGTGCGCCGCTTCGCTCACGGGCAGAGCCGTTCGACTCGCCATCCGGACGCGGCCACGCAGTACCGCAGCCGGTCGTGCAACCGGTCGGCCCGGCCCTGCCAGAACTCGACCGTCTCGGGCCGTACGACGAACCCGCCCCAACCGGCCGGGCACGGGACGTCCCGGCCGTCGTACGTCGCGGCGAGCTCGGCGACCCGGGCCTCGAGTGCGGCGCGGTCGGCGATCGGGTGCGACTGCTCGCTGGCGGCCGCGGACAGCTGCGCACCGCGCGGCCGGGTGGCGAAGTAGGCCTCCGACTCCGCGCGCGAGACGCGTTCGGCCCGGCCGTTGACGATGACCTGGCGGGCCAACGGGTGCCAGGGGAAGAGCAGGGCCACCGCGGGGTTCGTCGCGATCGCCCGACCCTTCCGCGAGTCGTAGTTGGTGAAGAAGACGAAGCCGCGCTCGTCCGCCTGCTTGCACAGCACCGTGCGCGCGCTGGGCTCGCCGCCGGCTTCGACCGTCGTCACGACCATCGCGTTGGCCTCGACCAGGCCGGCGGCCTCGGCGTCGGCCAGCCACTGCCGCCAGAGCACCATCGGCTCGGCCGGCAGGTCCGCCCGGCTCAGCCCGGCCTGCTGGTATCCGGCCCGCAACCGGGACAGCGCGGTCGGGTCGGGCACGGCCCGACGATCTCACGGCGCTCGCGGTCACCCGGAAGGGGTTTTGTCGCAGCCCGCCAGCGGGCGCGCTACCCGCGAGTAGGACAATGGAGGCAGAGCTCAACGGCGAGCCGATCACGCGCGAGCCCGCGCACCCTTTCGCCCACGAGGCGATGAATATGAGGAGCCGTGATGGCTGACGAAACCGTCTTCAAGCCAGGACTCGAGGGCGTGATCGCCTTCGAGAGCGAG
>DASRSS010000282.1:0-4620 GCA_035656335.1 Jatrophihabitantaceae bacterium
GACCGCGGACGCGATGGGCATCCGGCTGCGGTTCGCCGAGCTGACCGCGCCGGACGGCGCGCTGGACGCGGACCTGGTCGTGTCCACGGTGCCGCGCGGGGCCGCCGATCCGCTCGCGGGCTTCGCCTGGCGCGCGGACCAGGCCGTGTTCGACGTCGTCTACGACCCGTGGCCCACGCCGCTGGCCGCCGCCGCGTCCGCCCGAGGCGCGAAGGTGATCAGCGGAGCGCTGATGCTGTTGCACCAGGCGGCGGCGCAGGTCGAGCTGATGACCGGGCAGGAGGCGCCATTGCCCGCCATGCGCGCTGCCCTGCACGCGGCCGCGCCCGGCTGCGGCGTCTGACACTTGGCCCCCCAGCAGGCGCGACACGCCGTGGAAGCGCCTGCTACGGGGCCAACAGTCAGCCGGCCGGTTCGAGGCGCACGACCACCGATTTGGACGCAGGCGTGTTGCTGACCTCGGCCACCGAGTCCAGTGGCACGAGCACGTTCGCCTCCGGGAAGTACGCGGCGGCGCAGCCACGCGGCGTGGGGTAGGCGACCGCGCGGAACGCCTTCGCGCGCCGCTCGATGCCGTGCTCGTCGGCGGCACTGACCACGTCCACGCTGTCGCCGTCGTGCAGGCCGAACTGGGCCAGGTCCTCGGCGTTCACGAAGATCACCCGCCGGGTGCCGTGCACGCCCCGGTAGCGGTCGTCGAGCCCGTAGACGGTGGTGTTGAACTGGTCGTGCGCGCGCACGGTCTGCAGCAGCAGGTGACCGGCGGGCGCCATCGCCGTCGTGGGCGGGTTGACCGTGAACCGGGCCTTGCCGGTGGCGGTCTTGAACGTCCGCGTGTCGTGCGGCGGGCGGGGCAGCATGAAGCCGCCGGGGTTGGCCACTCGGCGCTCGAAGTCGTCGAAGCCCGGGACGACGTGCTCGATGTGCCGGCGGATCACGCCGTAGTCGGCCCGCATCGCGCGCCAGTCAATGCCGTCGTCCGCGCCGTCGAACAGCTTCTCGCCGAGCCCGGTGACGATCGCGATCTCGCTGCGCAGCTGCGCCGAGCCGGGCAGCAACCGCCCGCGCGAGGAGTGCACCATGCTCATCGAGTCTTCGACGGTCACGAACTGCTCGCCGGTCGCCTGCACGTCGCGCTCGGTGCGCCCGAGGCAGGGCAGGATCAGCGCCTCGCTGCCGTGGCACAGGTGCGAGCGGTTCAGCTTCGTCGCGACGTGCACGGTCAGCTTGCAGTTCGCCATCGCGGACTCGGTGACCTCGGTGTCCGGCGTGGCCGCGACGAAGTTGCCGCCGAGCGCGAAGAACACATCCACCTTGCCGTCGCGCATGGCCCGGATCGAGTCGACGGTGTCCCAGCCGTGCTCACGCGGCGGCGCGAACCCGAACTCGTCGGCGAGCGCGTCCAGGAACGAGTCCGGCATCTTCTCCCAGATGCCCATCGTGCGGTCGCCCTGCACGTTGCTGTGCCCGCGGATGGGGGACGGGCCGGCGCCCGGCCGACCGATGTTTCCGCGCAGCAGCAGGAAGTTCACGATTTCGCGGATCGTCGCGACCGCGTTCCGGTGCTGGGTCAGGCCCATGGCCCAGCACACGATCACGCTGTTAGCGGCGACGACGTCCGACGCGAACGCCTCGATCTGCTTGCGGGACAGGCCGCTCTGCTCGCTGATCGTGTCCCAGTCGAGTGCGCGCCAGCCGTCGGCGGCGGCGTCGAACCCGTCGCACTGCGCTGCGATGAACTCGTGGTCCAGGACGGTGCCAGGAGTGGCGTCCTCGCGCGCGAGCAGCGCCTTGTTCACGCCGGCGAACAGCGCGAGGTCGCCGTTGACTCGTACGGGCAGGTGGACGTCCGCGAGCACCGTGCCGCGTCCCACCAGGCCGTGCGGGGTCTGCGGGTTGCGGAACCTGCCGAACCCGGCCTCCGGCAACGGGTTGATCGCGACGATCCGCGCGCCGCGCTGCTTCGCCTTCTCCAGCGCGGTGAGCATCCGCGGATGGTTCGTGCCGGGGTTCTGGCCGACGATCACGATCAGCTCGGCGTGATCCTCGATGTCGCCCAGCGTGACCACGCCCTTGCCGATGCCGATCGTCTCCGACAGCGCGGCGCCGCTGGACTCGTGGCACATGTTCGAGCAGTCCGGCAGGTTGTTCGTGCCCAGCCGGCGCGCCAGCAGTTGGTAGACGAACGCGGCCTCGTTGCTGGCCCGCCCGCTGGTGTAGAAGACGGCACGGTTCGGGTTCGGCAGAACGGCCAGCCGGTCCGCGACCAGGGTCAGCGCGTCGTTCCAGTCGATCGGCGCGTAGTGCGTGGCGCCGGGCGCGAGGTACATCGGCTCGGTCAGCCGGCCGTGGTGCTCGAGCCAGTGGTCGTCCTGACGGCGCAGCTCGGCCACCGAGTGCGCGGCGAAGAACGCGGCGTCGACGCGCTTGCGGGTGGCCTCCCACGCGACGGCCTTGGCGCCGTTCTCGCAGAACTCGGCCGTCTTGCGCCGGTCGGGATCCGGCCAGGCGCAGCTGGGGCAGTCGAAGCCGTCGATGTGGTTCATCTTCAGCAGCGTCTGCAGGCTGCGCTTCGGTCCCATCTCGGTGAGCGCGTACTGCAGCGAGTGCCCGATGCCAGGCAGGCCGACCGCGGTCGTCTTGGGGGGCTCGATGTGGATCTTGTCGTCGTGGGTCGTGTCGGCCATGGTGTCAACCTAGTTCGATTGTTGCGATGGTGCGGTCATGCGCACCGGTGGTCAGACCCACCAGTGGTAGGTCAGGGAGAAGTTCACCGCCGCCGCGAACGCCAGGTACATGAGCCACGCGCCGGTGACTAGGTGGAACAGCCCCAGCCCGCGCTCGCCGAGGACCATCCGGAACGAGGCGAAGAAGTCGGCGAAGTAGATCGCGAACAGGCCGAGGAACAGCAGGAACACCGGGATGTCACCGGCCTGGTAGAACACCAGCGCGCCCATCGCCGAGATCACCATGTAGGCGATGCACATCCCGGCGTTGGGACGCGCGTCGTTCTGGCGGTAGCGGTTCCAGCCGATCGCGAACCAGTGGATGCCGTACGCCGTGAACGCGAGCGCGGCCATGTACAGCGGAGCGTCGTGGAACACCTGCAGCCAGGTGAGCCCGATGAACAGGATCAGCCCGGTGACCAGCTGGCACAGCCCCGGCATGAAGATGCCCCACACGCCGGTGGCGCGGTCCACGCTCTCGTCCCGGTTCGGGTAGCCGAACAGTTCCTGCGGCCCGTAGATCAGGTAGCCGGTGCCCAGGCCGAAGAAGCCAAGGGCCAGGGGAGGGAAATCGGATGTGGCGAGGGAAACGTCCATTGCCTTGCTCCTCCTCATGACGCAATCGCTGGCGGGCTGGCCGTGACGCGTGGTCGGCTCGTCATGTGGATGTCTGTTTCTCACCATAGAAGTGGTTGATCGGTCAAGCTAGTCGCCGCCGCGCTGCGTATGGTGAGAACAGGTCCTCCGGAGGTGCGGCGATGGCGGTGATGACGGCACGGCGCGCGATCGTGCGCATGCCGGTCGGCGCCGAACCGGCGCGCACGCCGGACAACCAGGTCGTCGAGTCGCCGCTGGTCCTCGGGCTCGCCGGCGAGGCCATCGCCACGCTGATGCGCACTCCCGGGCACGACCTCGAGCTCGCTGCCGGCTGGCTGGTCGTCGAGTCGGGCGTGCGCCGTGCCGACGACATCGTGACGCTGCGCGCCTGCCGCGAGGACGACACCGACCGGGTGCACATCACGTTGCGCGACGGCGTGCGCCCGCCGCGGCCGCGCGCGTTCGTCACGTCGGCGGCGTGCGGCGTCTGCAGCGCCGACGTGCTGGACCTGAACCCGCTGCGGTCGGCGAAGCCGCACTCTGCGGGCTGGACGGTGCCGCGCGAGGTGCTGGCCGCGCTGCCGGACGCGATGCGCGCGCGGCAGCGCACGTTCGACCGGACCGGCGGCGTGCACGCGGCCGCGCTGGCCGACGGCACCGGCGAGCTGCTGGTCGTGCGCGAGGACGTCGGCCGGCACAACGCGGTGGACAAGGTGGTCGGCAAGGCGTTGCAGGACGGTGCGCTGCCCGCGACCGATCACCTGCTGGTGGTCAGCGGGCGGGTGTCTTTCGAGATTGTGCAGAAAGCGGTGGCTGCGGGCGTGGCCGGCATCGTCGCGGTGTCCGCGCCGTCCGACCTGGCCGTCGACCTCGCCCGCGAGTACGACCTGCTGCTCGCCGGGATGGTGCGCGACGGGCGGCTGAACGTCTACGCCGGCGCCGAACTCGTGTCCTGATCGGCGTCGTCCTCCCGAGACTTGTGCCGCCCCGCGAGCAGCAGCACTGCGATCCCGGCGGCCGCATAGATCGCTGTCACAACGATTGGTCTCGTCAGGCCGGCATCGCCGAAGTAGACGATGCCCCGCACCCCGTACGTGCCCGCGCCGGTCGGGATGTACGGGCCGATCGCGCGCCAGAACGGCGGCAGCAGCGGTGCCGGGTACGCGCCGCCCGCGCTCGGGTTGCCGAGCACGACGAACAGCAGGACCGCGATGCCGATCCCGACGATGCCCGCGAGCGATTCGATCGCCATCGTGAACGCACCGACGGCGAAGACAACCAGCGCACCGAAGCCGGA
>DASRSS010000283.1:0-3013 GCA_035656335.1 Jatrophihabitantaceae bacterium
CCCGCTCGTGGCGACCTGAGCGGGCATGGTGTCGGAAAAGGCGGCCTCACCGGGCGTGTTCAGGGTGCGAAGTAAGAGGGCGGGGCGGCGCCGTCGAGTGCGCGCGCGACGGCGGCGCGGGCGGCGACGGGTCCGACCAGGTTGCCGGTGCCGTTGTAACCGCCGATCGCGATCACACCGTCATCGACCTGCGCGCACAGCGGGCGACCGTCCGGGGTGAAGCCGACCGAGGCGGCCCAGCGGTGCGTGACGCGCACGGGCGCGGCGGCCATCCGCGCGGCCAGCTGGTCGAGATAGCCCTGGACGGGCGCGGTGGGCTGCGTGTCGGACGTCCACTCGTCCTGGACGAACAGGTCCCGCCCGCCGCCGACGTACAGCCGGCCGGCGGCGTCCTGCTGCGCGTAGTCGTAACCCCAGCGTCCGTAGACCGGGCAGGGCAGTCGGTCCGGCGCGACCGGTTCGGTGGCCAGCATCTGCAGCCGCGCGGCGCGGACGCGACCGCTCAGCTGTGGCAGCACGTGCTCGAGCCGGCCGTCGACGGCGACGATCACGGTGCGGGCGCGCACCGTCCCCCGCCCGGTGACGACTCGCCCCGCCTCGATGCGCGTGACGGACGTGTGCTCGTACAGCTCTGCCCGGTCCCGCCGGGCAAGTCGTGCGGCCAACCCGAGCGCACGGCGGGCCGGGTTCATCGCGGCGTCGTCGGGCAGGAAGATCCCGCGGCCGAGCGGACCGTCGTAGGACTCGACCGCGATCGCGTGCTCGCGCAACGCGGCCTCGTGCGCGGCGCAGTCGGCGACCTCGCGCTCGCGCTCGAGTGCCTCGGCGTCCGACGCCGGCTCCCCCGGCAGGCCGGCCAGCCGGATCGAGCCGACCGGGCGCACCACCTCGGGACCGAGGGCATCGGCCAGCGCGTCCAGCTCGCGTAGCGTCGCGCGGTACAGCCCGACCGCCGCGTCCTTGCCCCAGCGGGCGATCGCGTCGTGCAGGAACAGCGCCGGGCCGCCCAGCAGGAACCCGCCATTGCGACCGGCCGCGCCCGCCGCGATCCGTCCGGCGTCGACGCCCACGACCGAGAGGCCGCGCTCGAGCAGCGCCGCGACCGCGGCCAGTCCCGATCCGCCGAGCCCGACGACGCAGGCGTCCGCGGTGCGGTCACCGTCCAGGGACGCCAGCCCCGTCCAGGCCGCGACGACGGGATCGGCGTCCCAGCCGACCGACACCGTTACAGAACCTTGGAGAGGGACACCGTTACAGAACCTTGGAGAGGAAGGCCTTGGTGCGCTCGTGCTGCGGGTTCACCAGGACGTCGTTCGGCTTGCCGCGCTCGACGACCACACCGCCGTCCATGAAGACGACCTCGTCGGCGACCTCGCGCGCGAAGCCCATCTCGTGCGTGACGACGACCATCGTCATGCCGCCCTTCGCGAGCTGCTTCATCACATCGAGCACCTCGCCGACCAGCTCCGGGTCCAGCGCGGACGTCGGCTCGTCGAAGAGCATCAGCTTCGGTTCCATGGCGAGCGCCCGCGCGATCGCGACGCGCTGCTTCTGGCCGCCGGACAGCTGCGACGGGTAGTGACCGGCGCGGTCGGCGAGACCGACTTGCGCGAGCAGGCGCTCGGCCGTCGCCTTCGCTTGCTCCTTCGACACCTTCTTGACCCGGACCGGCGCCTCCATCACGTTCTCCAGCGCGGTCATGTGCGGGAACAGGTTGAAGTGCTGGAAGACCATGCCGATCTCGGCGCGCTTGCGGCAGACCTCGGCGTCCTTGAGCTCGTGCAGGCGACCGTTGCGTTCGCGGTAGCCGACGAGTTCGCCGTCGACGCACAGCCGACCGGAATTGATCTTTTCCAGGTGGTTGATGCAGCGCAGGAAGGTCGTCTTGCCCGAGCCGGACGGCCCGACCAGGACCATCACCTGCCCGGCGTCCACCTGCAGGTCGATTCCGCGCAGGATGTGCACGGCGCCGAAACTCTTGTGCACGTTCTCCGCGAGCACCATCGGTGCCCGAGCGGTCGTCGCGCTCATAGGTGCTGCCCTCCGGGACCGCGGCCGAGCCCCCCGAGGACGGCCTGCGCCTCGAGATCGACGGTTGCCGGCGGCAGCACGTTGCGGCGGCCGACCAGCGACTTGAACCGCTGCAGCGGTGTCGGCGGCAGCTCCCGCACCGAGCCGCGGGCGTAGTGACGCTCGATGTAGTACTGCCCGATCATCAGCACCGAGGTCAGCGCCAGGTACCACAGGCACGCGACCAGCAGCATCGGCTCGGTCTGGTAGGTGGTGGCCGAGATCTCCTGCTGGGCGTAGTACACGTCCACGACACCCGCCGCGAACACCAAGGACGTGTTCTTCAGCATCGAAATGACCTCGTTGCCGGTCGGCGGGATGATCACACGCATCGCCTGCGGCAGCACGATGCGCCGCATGAGCAGCGCGCGCGTCATGCCCAGCGACGATGCGGCCTCGTGCTGCCCCTCGTCGACGGACAGGATGCCGGCGCGGACGATCTCGGCCATGTACGCGGCCTCGTTGAAGCCGAGGCCGATGCTCGCAGCCACCATCGGCACGATCAGATCGTTCGCGCTGTAGTGGGCGAACTCCGGTCCGAACGGGATGCCGAGTGACAGCTGCGGATAGAGGAAGGAGATGCCGACGTACCAGAACGCGATCTGCACGATCAGCGGAGTTCCCCGGAAGAACCAGAGGTACAGCCAGCTGACGCCGGACAGAACCGGGTTCGGCGACAGCCGCATGACCGCGAGCAGCACGCCACCGACAATGCCGATCGCCATCGCGATCGCGGTCAGCTCGACGGTGACCAGCACCCCGTGCAGGATCTGGTGGCTGAACAGATAGTCACCGACGACCGCCCAGCCGAACCGCGACTCGTTGCCGTTGCCGCGCTGCACCTTGGAGAAGACCAGGGTGTGCACCATCATCGCGGCCAGTACCGCGATGACCACCACCGCGATCCAGCGACCGGGGTGGCGAACCGGGACGGCCTTGATGT
>DASRSS010000284.1:0-2353 GCA_035656335.1 Jatrophihabitantaceae bacterium
GTCCACGTCGCCGACGAGTCCGCGCTGCAGACGCACGTGCGGCGTGGACGGCCGGCGGGCAGCACGGACGAGCAGTGGCTGGAGACGATCGCGAACGGGATGCGCGGCACGATCGCGAAGCCGCTGGCCGACCTGCCCCACGGCGAGCGGCTGCCTGCGCGGCACGCCCGGCTGAGCAAGGAGCACAAGCAGCGCAAGAACGAGCTCGCCGCGCGCACGACCGAGCTGGCCCGGACGAAGACCGAGCTGGCCGCGGCTCGCGCGCGGCAGGTGCCGGCGGGGGCCCGGCGGGTCGCCGCGAAGCTGCTGCCGGCGGGCACGCGGCGCCGCACGGCGATTGTCCGGCTGCGCCGACACTTGTCCGATTGACGCATCATCAGTCACACTGGTCACGCTGGTTTCAGTGTGCGGATGCGAGATTCGGGAGATCCTGTGCCCAAACGCCTGTCCGCCGCAATGCTGCTCGCGAGTGGCGCCGCGGCGCTGCTGCTTTCCGCCTGCACGACCGGATCCACCGGAGGCACCTCGCAGAATACGCCCGCCGGGAGCGGATCGACGATCAACACGCCGACGGTCGGCACCAGCACCGCGGTCCTGCCGACGAGCCCGACTACGGCCAGCGCGCCGAGCAGCGGCGTCCCCGCTAGTGGCGGGCCCTCCGGGTCCGGTGCGCCGCAGTCCCTTGCCGCCAAAACCGTCCCCGTGCACATCACGATCGGCTCGTGGAACGCGCAGTCCGGCGCGGCCCAGGTCGACGCGTTCGTGCCCGGCCACGTGATCCACGGCGGCACGTGCACGCTCACGATGACGCAGGGCGGGACGTCCCGGACGGCCGAGCACCCAGCGGTGCCCACGCCCAGCGCGACATCCTGCGGGCTGATCTCGATCCCCCGCTCGCAGCTCGCCGCCGGTACCTGGAGCGCTGTCGTCCGGTTCACGTCCCCCACCGCGTCCGGCCAGTCGGACCCGACGAACATCGAGGTGCCGGCGTGAGCCCGAGCGTGAAGCGGCTGGTCGCGCGCCTGGCCGTGGCCCTCGCGGTGCTCGGCGCCGCCGTCGCGGTCGCGCAGCCGCGGCACGCGAGCGCGCTGAGCGGATCGCAGTTCAACGCGGGAAACATCATCAGCGACAAGGACTTCTACAACTCCAAGGCGATGACCGTCGCCCAGGTGCAGAGCTTCCTGAACGCCGAGGTGCCGGACTGCCAGAGCGGCTACACCTGCCTGCCGCAGTACACGACGAAGACGACGTCGCAGCCGGCCAAGCCGGGCCTGTGCAAGGCGTACACCGGCCAGGCGAAGCAGACGGCCGCGCAGGTGATCGTGCACGTCGGGCAGGCCTGCGGCATCAACCCGCAGGTGCTGATCGTCCTGCTGCAGAAGGAACAGGGCCTGGTCACGTCGACCGCGCCGAGCGCTCGCGCGTACGCGTACGCCACCGGCGCCAACTGCCCGGACACCACCGGCTGCAGCGCGGCGTCGTCCGGCTTCTTCACGCAGGTGTACCTGGCCGCCTACCAGTTCCAGTACTACAAGGCGCATCCGGACTACTACCAGTACCTCGCCGGCGCCACCAACAACATCCTCTACAGCCCGACGAAGGGATGCGGCAGCAGCCCGGTCTTCATCCAGAACGAGGCGACCGCGTCGCTGTACATCTACACGCCGTATCAGCCGAACGCGGCGGCGCTGGCGAACCTGTACGGCACGGGCGACAAGTGCAGCAGCTACGGCAACCGCAACTTCTGGGTCTACTTCACCACCTGGTTCGGCTCAGGCACGCCCGACCCGACACCGCCGGGCACCGAACCCCCTTACGGGCCAGGGGGTTTGCTCGTCCGCTCCGGCTCGACGCTGTACGACTGGACGAACACCGCAAACACGTCCTCGCCGTACCTGCCGACCCTGCGCACGCAGCTCGCGGGCAGCTGGCAGGGCTACGACCGGATCGTCGCCGGTGACGTCACCGACGACGGGCTGCCCGACCTGATCGCGCGCAAGCCAGACGGCACGCTCTGGCTGTTCGCCAACTCCGGCGACCCGACCGCGCCCTACGGCACGCCCGCGCAGATCGGCTCCGGCTGGCAGGCGTACGACGCGATCGCAGCGGCGGACGTCGACGGTGACGGCTACGCGGACGTGCTCGCGCGCGACTCGTCCGGGCAGCTGTACGTGTACCTGAACTCGCAGAAGCCGCCCGCGCCGTACCCGAGCGCCACGCGCATCGGCACCGGCTTCGGCGCGTACGCGACGCTGCTGCTGGGCGACGTCAACGGCGACGGCTACTCGGACCTGATCGCGATCACGCCCGACGGCACGCAGTGGCTGTTCGTCAACACGCAGAACGCGAACTC
>DASRSS010000285.1:0-6866 GCA_035656335.1 Jatrophihabitantaceae bacterium
TCGAGCGGCGCCCGGGTGAAGGCCGTGCGGGCAGCGAACTCGAGAAGGGTGGTCGGGGCGACCGTGACAGCCGTGGACGCCGGCGAGCAGTTCGTGCACCTGCACGTGCACACCGAGTACTCGATGCTCGACGGCGCGGCCCGGCTCGGCGAACTGTTCGAGGCGGCCGCCCGCATGGAGATGCCGGCCCTGGCGATGACCGACCACGGCAACGTGTTCGGCGCCTACGACTTCTACCGCAAGGCCAAGGACGCCGGCGTCAAGCCGATCATCGGCATGGAGGCCTACCTCACGCCGAACACGTCCCGCTATGAACGCAAGCGGGTCCGCTGGGCAAACGGCGGCAGCGACGACGTCAGCGGCGGTGGCGCGTTCACGCACATGACCCTGCTCGCCGAGAACACCGCGGGCATGCACAACCTGTTCCGGCTCGCCTCGCGCGCGTCCACCGAGGGGTTCTTCTACAAGCCGCGCGCCGACCGTGAGCTGCTGGCCGAGTACGCGTCCGGCCTGATCGGCACTACCGGCTGCCCGTCCGGCGAGATCCAGACGTGGCTGCGGATCGGGGACTACGAGAAGGCGCGGGCGAGCGCGGCCGAGTTCCGCGACATCTTCGGCCCGGGCAACTTCTTCCTCGAACTGATGGACCACGGCCTCGACATCGAGACCCGGGTGCGCGAGGGGCTGCTGCAGCTGGCGCGCGACCTCGACCTGCCGATGATCGCGACCAACGACTCGCATTACACGCACCCGGACGACGCCGCAGCGCACGAGGTGCTGCTGTGCGTCCAGTCCGGCAAGACGATGGCCGACCCGAACCGGTTCAAGCTGGACGGCTCCGGCTACTACCTGAAGTCCGCCGCCGAGATGCGCTCGCTGTGGGCGGACAAGCACGACCTGCGCGAGGCGTGCGACAACACGCTGCTGATCGCCGAGCGCTGCGAGGTGTCCTTCACCGAGGGGACGGGCACCTACATGCCGCAGTTCCCGCTGCCGCCCGGCGAGGACGAGAGCTCCTGGTTCGTCAAGGAGGTCGAGCGCGGCCTGGCGATGCGCTACCCGAACGGCATCCCCGAGCACGTGCGCAAGCAGGCCGACTACGAAGTCGCGATGATCCTGCAGATGGGCTTCCCGTCCTACTTCCTGGTGACCGCGGACCTGATCGGCTGGGCGCGCGAGCACGGCATCCGGGTCGGTCCCGGGCGCGGTTCGGCGGCCGGCTCGCTGGTCGCCTACGCGATGCGCATCACCGAGCTCGACCCGCTCAAGCACGGACTGATCTTCGAGCGGTTCCTGAACCCCGACCGCGTCTCGATGCCCGACATCGACATCGACTTCGACGAGCGCCGGCGCGGCGAGGTGCTCGCGTACGTCACCGAGAAGTACGGCGACGACCGCGTCGCGCAGGTCGTCACGTACGGCACGATCAAGTCCAAGCAGGCGCTCAAGGACGCCTCGCGCGTCCTCGGCTACCCGTTCTCGATGGGGGACCGGATCACCAAGGCCATGCCGCCCGCGGTCATGGCCAAGGACGTGCCGCTGAACAAGATCTTCGACCCGACCCACGAGCGGTACAAGGAGGGCGCCGAGTTCCGCGCGCTCGTCGAGGCCGACCAGGAGGTCGCCAAGGTTTTCGAGACCGCGAAGGGCCTCGAGGGCCTCAAGCGGCAGTGGGGCGTGCACGCCTGCGCCGTGATCATGTCCAGCACGTCGCTGACCGACGTGATCCCGATCATGAAGCGCGAGCAGGACGGCGCGATCATCACGCAGTTCGACTACCCGACGTGCGAGTCGCTCGGGCTGCTGAAGATGGACTTCCTCGGCCTGCGCAACCTGACCGTCATCGACGACGCGCTGGACAACATCGCCGCCAACCGTGGCGAGAAGCTCGTCATCGAGGACGTCCCGGTCGACGACAAGACCACGTTCGAGCTGCTCGCCCGCGGCGACACGCTCGGGGTGTTCCAGCTCGACGGCGGCCCGATGCGCGCGCTGCTGCGCTCGATGCGTCCGGACAACTTCGAGGACATCTCCGCCGTCGGCGCGCTCTACCGTCCCGGGCCGATGGGGGCGAACTCGCACAACGAGTACGCCGACCGCAAGAACGGCCGCAAGCCCGTCATCCCGATCCACTCAGAGCTGGCCGAGCCGCTCGAGGAGATCCTCGGGGACACGTACGGCCTGATCGTCTACCAGGAACAGGTCATGGCGATCGCGCAGAAGGTGGCCGGGTTCTCGCTCGGTCAAGCAGACCTGCTGCGCCGCGCGATGGGCAAGAAGAAGAAGGCCGAGCTGGACAAGCAGCAGGCCGGCTTCTTTGCCGGCATGCGCGAGCGCGGCTACTCCGACGCCGCGATCCAGACGCTGTGGGACATCCTGCTGCCGTTCTCGGACTACGCGTTCAACAAGGCGCACTCGGCCGCCTACGGCTTGATCTCCTACTGGACGGCCTACCTCAAGGCGAACTACCCGGCCGAGTACATGGCCGCCCTGCTGACGTCCGTGAAGGACGACAAGGACAAGATGGCCGTCTACCTGGCCGAGTGCCGGCGGATGGGCATCAAGGTGCTGCCGCCGTGCGTCAACTCCTCGGACGCGAACTTCACCCCGACCGGCACCGACATCCGCTTCGGCCTGGCCGCGATCCGCAACGTGGGCACGAACGTCGTCGCCTCGATCGTCGGGACGCGCAAGGAGAAGGGGGCCTATGCGGACTTCGGCGACTTCCTGCGCAAGGTCGAGGCGGTGGTGTGCAACAAGCGCACCATCGAGGCGCTGATCAAGGGCGGCGCGTTCGACTCGCTCGGCCATGCGCGCCGCGGCCTGGTCAACGTGTACGAACCGGCCGTCGACGCGGTGCTCGACACGAAGCGCAACGAGGCGAACGGCCAGTTCGACCTGTTCGGCGACATGGGCGCCGCGGCAAGCGCGCCCGAGGACGACGTGTTCGCCGTGCGCGTGCCCGACGACGAGTGGGACAAGAAGGTGCTGCTGCAGTTCGAGCGCGAGATGCTCGGGCTCTACGTCTCCGACCACCCGCTGTTCGGGCTGGAGCACATCCTCGGCGCGCACGCGGACGCGTCCATCGCCGGGCTGCTCGCCGAGCCGCCGGCCGAGCAGCAGACCGTGACGCTGACCGGGATCCTGTCGTCGGTGAACCGGCGGGTGACCAAGGCCGGCGCGCCCTGGGCGCAGGTCGTGCTGGAGGACCTCGAGGGCTCGATCGAGGTGATGTTCTTCCCGTCCACCTACGCGCAGGTCTCGTTGACGATTGCCGAGGACGCGATCGTGGCGATCAAGGGACGTACAGACGCGCGCGAGGACACGGTCAAGCTGATCGGCTCGGAGATCACGCTGCTGGACACGTCCGAGGCACCGCGCGGCCCAGTCGTGGTGAAGATGGCGCCGGCGCGCTGCACCCAGCCGATGGTGGACCGGTTGCGGGACGTGCTGGCCACGCACCCGGGCACGACCGAGGTGCACCTGCGGCTGGAGAACGGCGAGCGCAGCAAGATGCTGCGGCTCGGCGACGGGTACCGGGTCACGCCCTCGCCCGCCCTGATGGGCGACCTGAAGGCGCTCCTCGGCCCCGCCGCCGTCTCGGTGTAGCCGGCCGCGAGTTAAACGTCCCGCGGTTACATGGACTGCGGGCTACACGGACCGCTGGTAGCTGCGGAACGCGCGCGTGGCGAGCGCGCCGAGCGCGACCGCGACGACCACCAGCCAGCCGAGCCGCGGCCACACCGCGCCCCACTGCGTCGCGCCGGACAGCGCCTGCCGCGACGCGACCACCGCCCAGTCGACCGGGTTGTAGCGGGCGACGTGCTGCACCCAGCGCGGCGCGAGGTCGACGTCCATCACGGCCGAGGACAGGAACTGCAGCGGCAGCACGATGAACTGGCTGATGCCGATCAGGGCCTCGTGCTGGCGCACCAGCAGCGCGATCGCGTTCGAGAACGAGGCGATGATCGAGGACAGCAGGACCGCGGCGAGCACGGTGACGCCGATGCCTGCCGCGCCGCCGGTGAACCGGGCGCCCGCCGCGAACGCGATCAGCAGCACGATCAGCGTCTGCACCACGGTCGTCACCGCCTGGTAGGCCAGCGAGCCGATCATCATCGCGCCGCGGCGCACCGGCGAGGCGAGCAGGCGATCCATCACGCCCCGCTCCATGTCCTGGATGTACACGGTGCCGGCCCAGCCGCTGGAGAACAGCGCGGTCATGACGACGACGCCGGGCGTGATGAACTCCAGGTACGACCCCGCGTGCGCGGCGAATCCGGGCAGGTGGATCACGCTGCGGAACAGCTGGCCGAACAGCAGCAGCCAGATCGCCGGCTGGACGATCGCGATCGCCGCGAACGCCGGCTGGCGCATGAACGTGCGGATGGACCGGACCGTGAGCAGCGTTGAGTGCCGGACCAGTTCCGCGAGTGGGCGGTTACCCGTCGAGTGGGCAGTTATAGGGGCCCACTCGGCGCGCAGGTGCCCACTCGAGGTGACGGGCGCGGTCATGCGGCCACCCCCTGCCCGGTCGCGTCGTAGCTGCGGCCGACGTGGCGCAGGTACACCTCGTCCAGCGACGGCCGGGCGAGCGTCACCGAGGCGACCTGCACGCCCGACTCGTCCAGCGCGGCGAGCACGGCCGGGACGGATCGGGCTCCGCTGTCGGCGCGGGCGTGCAGCCGAGCACCGTCCGCCACGACGTCGCGCAGCAGGCCCAGCCGGTCGAGCCGCTCGCGGGCGACGGGCACCCCGGTCGCGTCGGCGAGCTCGATCGCGACGGTGTCTCCGCGCAGCTCGCTCTTGAGCTCGTCCGGCGTGCCCTCGACGACGACGCGTCCGCGGTCGACGATGGCGAGGCGTTCGGCCAGCCGGTCGGCCTCCTCCAGGTAGTGGGTCGTGAGCAGGACGCTGACCTGCTCGTCCGCGCACAGCCGCTCGATCTCGGCCCACATCTCGGCGCGCGCCTGCGGGTCGAGTCCGGTGGTCGGCTCGTCCAGGAACAGCACGCGCGGCCGGTGCATGAGCCCGATCGCGACGTCGAGCTTGCGCGCCATGCCGCCGGAGTATGTCTTGGCGAGCCGGTCCGCGGCGTCGCCGAGTGCGAAGCGGTCGAGCAGTTCGGTGGCCCGCGCCCGCGCGTCCGGCCGGGTCATGCCCTGGATCCGTCCGGCGAGGACGAGGTTCTCGCGCCCGGTGGCCATCGGGTCGCTGGACGACTTCTGCGAGACCAGGCCGATCGCGCGGCGCACCTGCTCGGGAGCGGCAGCGACGTCGTGGCCGGCCACGATCGCGGTGCCGGAGTCGGCCCGCGACAGGGTGGTGAGGATCTTGACGGTGGTCGACTTGCCCGCGCCGTTCGGGCCGAGCAGGCCGAACACCGCGCCGGTCCCGACGGACAGGTTCAGCCCGTCCAGCGCACGGACCGGCGGTGCGCCGCGTCCGGCGGGGTAGGTCTTGACGAGGTCCGTGGCGACGAGCGCCGACGGTCCGTTTTCCGGCATACCGAAACTCCCTTTGACGGTAGGGGAGTCGATGCCATGGTCACCTAGACTTGTGAATTGGCCTCGGGTTGTGACCGTTCGCGGTATCGACTCGGGTTCTCGCTCTCTGGCCGGTGTTGCACCACCGGCCAGAGAGTCCTAGCTCTGCTCTTCGCGTGGCAGCAGCGCGCGCGCCTCCTCTCCGAGGTGGCCGACCGGGTCGGCCATGATCTCGTCGAAGCTCATGCCCTCGGCGCGCAGTTCGTGCGTGCGCCGCCAGAGCTTGGACCCGCCGAGCGTGCCCTTGCGGATGCGGGTCAGCAGGTCCTGGACGAAGTCGAGCTCGGCCGTGAGCAGCGCGTGCCGGTACTGCGACTCGATGCTGAACAGCTCGGGCAGCTTCATCTCGGCGCAGATCTCCTCGGCGCGCTCGAGCGCCCCGAGTTCGATGCGCAGCGCGACGATCCGCGTGTCCAGCAGCTGCGCGACCTCGTCCGGGGGCAGCGCGCCGACCAGCGAGAGCCCGGCTTCCAGCGAGGTGTATTCGCGAGTCGGGGTGGACAGCAGTTCGGACAGCCAGTCCTCGAGTTCGGCCTGCCCCGCCTCGGTGATCGTGTACACGGTGCGTTCCGGACGGCGCCCTTCGCGCGTCGTGTGCTGCGCCGTGATCAGTCCCTGCTTGGCCAGGGACTCGACCACCGAGTACAGCGAGCCGTAGTTGAGCTTGATGCTCTGCTCCTTGCCGCGGGTGCGCAGCGTCGCCGAGATCTCGTACGGGTGCATCGGCTTCTCGCTCAGGCACTCCAGGACGGCCAGCGCCAGCGGGTTGGACCTGCGTCGCGCCATCGGTGCCTCCCGGTCGTGTGAACTCGCCGAGCCGTTGCTCGCACGAACTCGATTACTCGAAGTCGAGTATCAGGGTTCGGGTGCCGCGCGTCAAGTCCTTTGCGACGGTGCCCATCGGGGTCGCGCCGCGCCCCTCGGAGGTGACCGCCTCCCGCGAGTGGCCACTTTCGCGTCGAGTGGCCAGTTATAGGTGGCCACTCGGTGCGTAGGTGGCCACCGGGCGTGTAGGTGGCCACTCGACGAGGTCGGTCGCCTGGGCCTCCCGCGGCTCGTCCTGCTGGGGTTCCTCGGCGAGTGGCCACTTTCGCGTCGAGTGGCCGGTTATAGGTGGCCACTCGGTGCGTAGGTGGCCACTGGGCGTGTAGGTGGCCACTGGGCGAGGTCGGTCGGCGGGATCGGAGTGCTCTGCGTGCTCGGCTTCCAGCTCGGTGCGGGGCGTGTGGTCACCTCGGGCTCGGACGCCTCGGCGTGGGTGGGTTTCTCGGGCAGTGCTGGGCGCGTCGGGTGGTGGGTCGCCTGGGCCTCCCGCGGTTG